>JBAQHW010000180.1:0-44376 GCA_049288525.1 Xanthobacteraceae bacterium | reverse complement strand
ATCTTCACGTCGATGCCGCCTTCCTTCACCTCGGTGACTTCGCAGGTGACGACGACGCCCTTCTTGAGCTCGCCGGGGACCGCTTCGCCCGCGGCGGCGGCAGGCGCGCCGCCTTCCGCAAGCTGCTTGATGCCGAGCGAGATGCGCTCCTTCTCGACGTCAACGTCGAGAACCTGCGCCTGGACCTTGTCGCCCTTCTTGTACTCCTCGATCACCTGCTCGCCCGGCCGCTGCCAGTCGAGGTCGGAGAGGTGCACCATGCCGTCGACGTCGCCGTCGAGACCGAGGAACAGACCGAACTCGGTCTTGTTCTTGACCTCGCCTTCGACCACCGAACCGGCCGGATATTTCTCCAGGAACACTTCCCACGGATTGCGCATGGTCTGCTTGAGACCGAGCGAGATGCGGCGCTTGACCGGATCGACTTCGAGGACTTGCACCTCGACTTCCTGCGAAGTGGAGACGATCTTGCCGGGATGCACGTTCTTCTTGGTCCACGACATTTCCGAGACGTGGATGAGACCTTCGATGCCGGGCTCGAGTTCAACGAACGCGCCGTAGTCGGTGATGTTGGTGACGCGGCCCTTGAACCTTGCGCCGACCGGATATTTCGCCTCGATGCCTTGCCACGGATCGTCGAGCAGCTGTTTCATGCCAAGCGAGATGCGGTGCGTCTCGTGGTTGATCTTTATGATCTTGACCTTCACCTGCTGGCCGATGTTGAGCAACTCGGACGGATGATTGACGCGCCGCCAGGCGATGTCGGTGACGTGGAGAAGACCGTCGATGCCGCCGAGGTCGACGAACGCGCCGTAATCGGTGATATTCTTGACCGCCCCGTCGATGACCTGGCTTTCTTCCAGATTTTGCACCAGTTCCTGGCGCTGCTCGGCGCGGGTCTCTTCCAGAACGGTGCGGCGCGACACCACGATATTGCCGCGGCGGCGATCCATTTTGAGAATCTGGAACGGCTGCTGATTATTCATTAGCGGCGAGACATCGCGGATCGGCCGGATATCGACTTGCGAACGCGGCAGGAAGGCCACCGCGCCGTCGAGATCGACGGTGAAGCCGCCCTTGACCTGATTGAAGATGACGCCCTGCACCTTCTCGTTATTCTGGAAGGCTTTCTCCAGCTTGCCCCAGCTTTCCTCGCGACGGGCTTTGTCACGCGACAGCACCGCTTCGCCGAGCGCGTTCTCGATGCGCTCCAGATAGACTTCGACGGTGTCGCCGATCTTGATCTCGTTGTTACGGCCCGGTCCGGCGAACTCGCGCAGCGCCACCCGGCCTTCGGTCTTCAAGCCGACATCGATGACGGCGAGGTCGCGCTCGATACCGACCACGGTCCCTTTGACGACCGCGCCTTCCTGCAGATGGCCGTCGCCGAAGGATTCATCGATCAGCTTGGCAAAGTCCTCGCGTGTCGCCGTGCCAGAGGCGGCTTGAGCAGCAGCTTGAGCCATAGAACACTCCCAACCCCGCGAATGAAAATCATCCCGAACGTGCGGCAACCGCCGGCAAACCGGCGGATGGGGCCAAGGCCATACGTGCAGGAAAGCGTGTCACCGGCTTTCGAAGCCTGGTCCGAGCTTGGCGCGATCGAAGCGGTGAGCGGGCTGACCTCCAATGACGAAAGCGCTGGTTATCGGCGCTTTCGGCCCGCTCGAACGGCCTCGACGATGTCGACGGCGGCCCGGAATGCCGCGTCTATACCCAAATGCGTGGTGTCGAGCAAGTGCGCGTCGGGCGCGGCTTTCAGCGGTGCCGCGGTTCGCCGGGAATCGCGCTCGTCACGCCGCAACAGGTCGGCCAATATGTCCTCTTCCTCGACGTTTTCGCCCCGCGACCGCAATTCGAGCACGCGGCGTTTGGCCCGCACTTCCGGCGAAGCGACCACGAACAGCTTCACATCGGCGCCCGGAGCGATAACCGTGCCGATATCGCGACCGTCAAGCACCGATCCGGGCGGCCGGGTGGCGAATCCGCGCTGATAATTCATCAGCGCCTGCCGTACTTCGGGAATCGCGGCCACCACCGACGCCGCCTCGGTGATTGCCTGCAGTTTCAGCGCATTCTCATCGAATTTCGTCGGATCGAGCCTGATCGCAGCATCGATGGCGTGTTCGACGGCGTCGGGCGGATAGCCGGCGTCAAGCATGGCCTTGGCCACGGCCCGATAAAGCAGGCCGGTGTCGAGATGATGCAACCCGTATACCGCGGCTAGCTGCCTCGCGATCGTGCCTTTTCCTGACGCAGCCGGGCCGTCGATGGCGATGATCATCGTTTATTGAGCCTTCGAATCTTTTTAGCCACCTCTTGGATAGCCGAAGGCGCACTTGGATCAAGAGTGACGGTACCACGCATTTTTCGCCCGACGATTCGCAATTTCCGTGAGTTGTCAAAGATGAGCGCCCAATCGGCTTGATTGAGAAACCACGGTAATTGCCTTAAGGAACGCGCCCAGCGCTCCCGGACTTTTTCTACCGGCACGTCATGACCGCCCTTTCTGACGCGTAATCGAACTCGCTCCACGTTAAGATCCGGTGTTTCAAGTATGACGTAGATCAGTCGTATTTCGAAGCCCCGCCTTTTTGCAGCCCGGACCAACCGACGGTATTTGCTCGTCGAGAGAACTGTTTCAACGCCGACCGATTGGTGCGCATTGATTGATGTTTCAAGCCAAGCTTCGATACGTCGGACGGCTTCCAAATTCGCCTCGCGGAGCCTTTTGCCTTCAGCCGAGCGAATTCGCGAGGTGAGCAAATCAGGATTAATGATCCAAAATGAGCGAGAAAAATCTGTGATGTTCGAGTCGCCGTAGATGGCGTCGGAACTGGAGCCGTAAATGCTGCTCTTGCCGGAGCCATTCGGCCCTGCGATCAGCCAAATGCAGGAGCATTGTTCTTTCGAGATGCCATCGAGAAAAAATCGGCGTCACTTCCGCTTTCGGACAGCCTTTTTGGGAAGACCCTCCGGTGAGCCGAACATCGCCGTATTCGCTTGCCGCGCCCGCTCGACGTTCAGTGTGAATGCACGCGTCAGATCGTCATCGAAATTATTATCCTTGGAATCGACAGCGAATAGCGGCAATCGCTTGCCGTTTGGACCGCGAATGTGCCTGGTTGCGAGACGGCTGCGCCGCCCTCCGGGCCTTTTCCGTGCCAACTTAGCGACGACGATTTTTGTCATGTTTACCTCGCTATTCGATATCCTGCAAAAATCGATTCTCGCTAATATAGCTAGCACACAACCGCATACCTAGCGTTCAAGTGGCGGCAGCGCTAACGAGCACTATGCTACCAATTCAGCACCCAGGCCTTGCATCAATTCGACGAACCCTGGAAAGCTCGTTGCGATGAAAGAGCCATCGTCGATCTGCACCGGCTGCTCGCTGGCGAGACCCAGAACGATGGCGGCCATGGCAATACGATGATCCATGTGGGTCGTGACCGTACCGCCGCCGGCGGGTCGGCCTTTGCCATGGACGATCAGGTCGTCGCCCTCGATATCGACGTCGATCCCGTTGGTGCGCAACAGCGCCGCGGTGGCGGCAAGCCGGTCCGATTCCTTGACCCGCAATTCCTTTAGCCCGCGCATGACGGTCGTGCCTTCGGCGAAGGCCGCCGCCACGGCCAGCACCGGATACTCGTCGATCATCGACGGCGCGCGCGCGGCCGGCACTTCGACGCCGCGCAACGTCCCGGCGCGAATGCGCAGATCCCCGACATCTTCCCCGCCTTCGTTGCGGCTTTCGAGCGGCTCGATCGCGGCGCCCATTTCGGCAAGCGTGGTCAGGAGCCCGGTCCGCAGCGGGTTCATCATGACGCCGTTGAGAACGACGTCGGAGCCGGGCACCAGAAGCGCAGCGACCAGCGGGAATGCCGCCGAAGATGGATCGGCCGGAACCGTGACCGGGCGGGGCGCCAGCTCGGGCTGGCCGACCAGCGTGATGCGCCGCCCGCCACCGGCCGCCTCGACGCGAATTTCAGCGCCGAAATGCGCCAGCATCTTCTCAGTATGGTCGCGGGTCGCTTCGGCTTCGACGACGACCGTCTCGCCCGCCGCGGACAGGCCGGCCAGCAAGGTTGCCGATTTCAACTGCGCCGAGGGCACCGGCGGCTCGAAAACGATCGGGATCGGATCGCGTGCGCCGACCAGCGTCAAAGGCAAACGGCCGTTTTCGCAAGCGAGCACGCGCGCACCGATGCGCTGCAGGGGTTCGAGGACGCGCTGCATCGGCCGGCTGCGCAGCGAAGCGTCGCCGTCGAAGGTCGCGGTGATTGGACAGCCGGCGACGGCACCGAGGGTCAAACGGCAGCCGGTGCCGGAATTGCCGAAATCAAGCGCATGAGCCGGTTCGGCAAAGCCGCCGACGCCGACACCGTGGATCAGCCATTGCCGTTGCCCGGTGCGCTGGATGCGGGCGCCAAGAGCCTCCAACGCCGTTGCCGTATTGAGCACATCCTCGCCGTCGAGCAGGCCGTCAACGCGGGTGGCCCCGACCGCAAGCGCGCCGAGGATGAGAGCGCGAATCGAGATCGACTTGTCCCCCGGCACGCGCGCGGCCCCGGACAGCGGGCCGTTACGGCGGGCGGTGAGCGGAACACGGTCGGCGGGCATCGGTTTTCCAGTCGTTACCGTCGCTGGCCACGGCGTGAGCGCCTCTAACACGGGGTACCGCGGCCCGCCATCCCGCGGTTTATGCCGTTTGATGAGATGCGGCCGAAGGCCAGATCGACTATTGACAGCCGCGCCGCGACTAGCCAATTGAGACACCCGAATTGCGGGAAAGGATGCGGATCGTGGCCAAAGCCGAGCTAGGCACCAAAAGGCTCTGCGCCAGTTGCAGCGCCAAGTTCTACGACCTGAACAAAACCCCAATTCATTGCCCGAAATGCGGCACGGTTTACGTAGTGGCGCCGGTCGTTAGCCGTGGCCGCCCAGAACCCGCCCCGGTCGTGCAGCGAGAGGCGCCCGTGGTCGAGGAAGTCGCCGTGCCGGAGACCGCGGAGGTCGAAACCGTGTCACTGGAAGAGGCCGACGCCGAAGCGCAAGGCACGAAGAAAGCCGCTACGGCCGAGTCCGGGGCCGAAGGCGAGGAAGAAGTCGAAATCGATGAAGCGCTCGATGACGACGACACTTTCATCGAGGAGCAGGAAGAGGAAGATGCCGATGTCACCGATATTATCGGCGGCGACATCGAGAACGAGGAGGAAGGATAACGGGAGTCGGAAATCGGTACGTAGTAATCAGACGCCCGCCCCGCGCGTTTTCTGATCACTGACGGCTGACGACTGATCCCTGATGGGGCCATAGCTCAGTTGGGAGAGCGCTTGAATGGCATTCAAGAGGTCGGCGGTTCGACTCCGCCTGGCTCCACCAAAGTTAAGTCATTGATTTTACTACAAAAGACATTTTCAGAGCCAATCCTTCTGGCCTTCTGGCACAGGCCGCCGTCACAGTCCGAGCACGCTCTGATGGGACGGAGGAAGGCGTGTACATTTACCGGCGCGGCGGCGCGTGGTGGTTTCGCAAAGCCGTTCCCGTTGACCTGAGCGAAACGCTTGGCCTGCAAGATGTGCGGCACTCGCTGCGCACGGCATCGAAGACCGTGGCGGGGCATAAGGCGCTGCGCATGGCCGGTGCGCTGTTCCCGGGAACACTCGCGAGCAGAAAAATAATGACAAGACAAAAAAGAATTTTAGCATGAGCGAACGCGCCCCGGCCCAGAGACCGGCGACGAATGTGTTACTGAATGCTTTACCACAGACCGCCCGTGAGGCGCTCGCTCCTCATCTGATGCGCATAGAATTTGGACAGCATCAAATTCTTTTTGATATTGGCGCTCCTATCCGTCATGTTGATTTTGCGAAGCGCCACGCATGTTATCGAAAGCAGGCTGGCACGCTGGCTCTTGCGGGCATCCGACCTGCACGGCGGCGGTGAATTGCCGCTGACGCAAGAATACCTCGCGCAGATGTTGTGGGGGTCCGCCGCACCAGCGTAACAGTGGTAGCACGCACGTTGCAGCAGGCGGGATTAATCAGCTACACCCGCGGTCGCATAAAGCTCCTTGATATTCCAGCGCTTAGAGAAACGGCGTGTGAATGCTATCAAACAGTTAAATTGAATTACGAGGCGTTGCTACATCCCCCGCGTAGGTAGCATCCCCGCCTACCATTTCGGGGGTCAGCAATTGATTAAGTTACAGCCCCGTTTTCCGCCCTACGGCGGCCTGCAAGAATGAGGCTTTCTCGGCAGACCCCAGTGAAGCTAATCTGCTTGGCGTAGCACTCTATCGCGAGGCGCTGTCGCTGCCCGCTGTCGCGATCTGCCCGACGCCGCTTGGTTCAACGACGGTGACGTCTCAGGTGCCGATCCCACCGCTGAGATTCCGAGCACGGGGCGGAAATTCATTTGGAAAATGGAAAGCGGCGGAACCAATTGGCCCGTCGCGGAGTTGGACAAATTAAACTCTATTTCAGAGCGCCAATTTATCGGCGCCCAACAATCCCGGAGCGTGCAAAAGCAATTGACAGGCAGCGTAAATGGGAGGGTAATGTTTGCATTGAGTGCGTGAAGGGCAGGAAGAACTTATCGGACCGCAAGAAACCGCTCCCCTAAAATTAGGAGCTTCGCCGATGAACGCCTCTGTCGCTCCCTACGGTAGCAAGACCCAACACCCACCAAAATTAGCGGAAGTTCACGTTCTCTGGATTACTGCGGGCCTCGGGTGTGACGGAGATTCGGTTTCCATCACCGCCGCCAGCAACCCCAGCATCGAAGATGTGATGCTCGGGGCGATTCCGGGTTTGCCGAAAGTGCATCTGCACAATCCGGTCCTCGCCTACAGCGTGGGTGATGAATTCATGAAGCCCTTCCATCAGGCCGTAAAAGGGGAATTGCCCAACTTCGTGCTGGTGGTGGAAGGGTCAATTCCAAACGAGAATCTAAGCGGCCAAGGCTATTGGGCGGCGGTCGGCACCGACCCCAAGACCGGCCAGCCCATCAAGACAACCGACTGGATCACCGGCTTGGCGCGCAACGCGCTCGCTGTGATCGGAGCGGGAACTTGCGCGACGTTCGGCGGCATTCACGCCATGAAGGGCAATCCCACCGGCTGCATGGGTCTCAACGATTTTCTCGGTCACGACTGGAAGTCCAAAGCCGGGTTGCCAATCGTGAATGTGCCCGGATGTCCGGTACAACCCGACAACTTCATGGAGACATTTCTTTACCTGCTGCGGCAGCTTGCGGGTGTCGCTCCGATGATTCCGGTCGATCATCATGGCAGGCCCACGTGGCTGTTCGGGGCGACCGTTCACGAAGGTTGTGACCGCGCCGCTTATTACGAGCAGGGCGATTTCGCGCACGAATACGGTTCGCGTAAGTGCCTGGTGAAAATCGGCTGCTGGGGTCCGGTTGTGCAGTGCAACGTGCCAAAGCGCGGTTGGATCGCCGGCATGGGAGGCTGTCCAAATGTTGGAGGCATATGCATTGGCTGTACGATGCCAGGTTTCCCCGACAAGTTCATGCCGTTCATGGACGAGCCGCCGGGCGGCCGCATCTCGTCAACTCTCATTAAGCCGTACGGCGTGTTAATCCGCAGCCTGCGCAAAATCACCAACCGCACGCTCAACAAAGAACCAAAGTGGCGCAACAACGGACGTAAATATTCAACCGGTTACGATCCTAATCAGCCGGAAAAAATGCATCCTCTCTAGGATGCAGGAGGAAGGTCCATGGCCGACATTGCTGCGGTAGCTCCCCGCACGAAAACAAGCTCGCGCAATCTCGTGGAGATGAACTGGGACCCGATCACGCGTATCGTCGGCAGTCTCGGAATTTTCACCAAGATAGACTTCGAAAATCGCCAGGTCGCTGAGTGCCACGCCACGTCGTCAATCTTCCGCGGCTACAGCATCTTTATGAAAGGCAAGGATCCGCGCGACGCGCATTTCATCACCAGCCGCATCTGCGGTATCTGCGGCGACAACCACGCGACCTGCTCGGTCTACGCCCAGAACATGGCTTACGGCATCAAACCGCCGCCGCTAGCCGAGTGGATCGTCAATCTCGGCGAAGCCGCCGAATACATGTTCGACCACAATATATTCCAGGACAATCTGGTCGGCGTCGACTTCTGCGAGCAAATGGTCAAGGAAACCAATCCGGGAGTATGGGCGAAGGCGCAGACGACGCTGGCGCCGCACTCGGCCGATCACGGCTATCGCACCATCGCCGACATTATGACGGCGCTCAATCCATTCACTGGGGAGTTTTATCGCGAGACACTGCTGGTCAGCCGCTATACGCGTGAGATGTTCTGTCTGATGGAGGGACGTCACGTCCACCCCTCGACGCTCTATCCCGGCGGTGTCGGCACGGTACCCTCAGTACAGCTTTTCTCGGAATACATGGTGCGGCTAGCGCGCTACGCAGAGTTCATGAAGAAATGCGTCCCGCTGCACGACGATCTGTTCGACTTCTTTTATGAGGCTTTGCCTGGCTACGAGAAGGTAGGCGAACGCCGCATCTTACTCGGTTGCTGGGGCTCGTTTCAGGACCCCGATCATTGCGACTACAACTACAAAACCATGACCGACTGGGGACGCAAGATGTTCGTCACCCCTGGCGTCGTGGTCGATGGCAAGCTCGTCACCACGGACCTGGTCGACATCAACTTGCAGATCCGCATCTTGCTCGGCCACTCGTTCTACAAGGATTGGGACAACACCGAGATTTTCGTCAAGAACGACCCCCTCGGCAATCCAGTCGATCGCAAGCATCCTTGGAACCAGACGACGATTCCGGCGCCGCAAAAACGCGACTTCAACGGCAATTATTCGTGGGTGATGTGTCCGCGATGGCTCGATAAAAAGAGCGGCGATCATCTTGCTCTCGATACCGGCGGCGGGGCTTTTGCAAGACTATTTTCGACCGCCCTCGCTGGGCTCGTCGATATCGGTTACGTCAAGGCCACGGGAAACAGCGTCAAGATCTATTTACCGAAGACGGCATTGAAACCGGAAGTGGAATTCGAGTGGAAAGTGCCGAAGTGGAGCAACGCGATCGAGCGCGATCGGGCTCGCACCTATTTCCAGGCCTATTCCGCCGCCGTTGCTTATCACTTCCTCGAAAAAGCGTTCGCCGAAGTGCAGGCCGGCCGCACCAAGACCTGGACCGAATTCAAGGTTCCGGACGAGGCGATCGGCTGCGGCTTCCATGAAGCAGTGCGAGGCGTGCTTTCGCACCACCTCGTTATTCGCAACGGCAAGATTGCCAATTATCACCCCTATCCGCCGACCCCCTGGAACGGCACGCCGCGCGACATATACGGTACGCCCGGGCCCTACGAAGACGCCATTCAGAACACGCCGATCTTCGAGGAAAACGGCCGGGACAAGTTTAAGGGCATCGACATCATGCGAGCAGTCCGCAGTTTCGATCCTTGCCTGCCTTGCGGCGTTCACATGTATCTGGGCGACGGCAAGACCCTCAAGACCACGCACGCTCCGATGTTCGGCGCCGCGCGAGAGTGAACATGCCAGCCGAGGCCGCAACGGACACCGCAACACTTGAGAAAGCCCTGCATCGGCTGGAAACGCTGACCGCGACGCTCGATCATGTCGCCGACCCGAATGCCCGTGAAGCGGCGCGCGAACTTTTGGAACTCGTGCTGGATCTCCACGGCCTTGCATTAGCGCGGATAACCTCGGTCACGGCTGGCGCCGAAAACGGGCCGGCATTGACCGAAGCGCTGATCGCCGACGCGCATGTCCGCGCCATTCTTCTGCTGCATGGACTGCATCCGCACGATGCCACAACCCGGCTGCGACAAGCAATCGAGCGCATGACTTCACAATGGGACGAACGCGCATTTCGAGTCGATCTCCTCAGCGTGGGGGCCGCATCGGCGCGGGTACGCCTTTACAAAAACGGCAGCTCCGAGCCGACGGACGACCTTCGCCAGGAGGTCGAAAGGGTATTGGCCGATGCCGCGCCCGACCTTGACGATATTTTTGTTGAGCTTGAAGTCGCTGGTTCGGCTGCCGCTCCCGCATCGGTGCTTTACGCGGAATAAAATAGGGCGACGTCACGGGAGGCGGCATGGAATCAACGTCGCTTCAAAACTGGGTTTCGCGAGTGCGGCATTTTGTTGCACGCAATGATATTGAACATTGCGATTTTTGCTCGATAGCGATTCCACATCAGCACACGCATCTAATCGAACGGGCGACACGTCAATTTCACTGCGCATGTCAAGGCTGCGCGCTCTCACTCGGGGAGTCCGCCCGATATTGCTCGGTTTCTCCGCGTACGGACGTTTTGCACGACTTTCATCTCACCGATGCGCAATGGAACGCATTTCAGATTCCCATCGACATGGTTTTCCTGTTCCAGAGCACGACCGCTGGCCGACCAATCGCGATTTACCCAAGCCCGGCGGGACCGACGGAGTCGCTTTTGAGCCTCGATGCGTGGTCGGCACTAGTCGAGGCAAATCGAGTGCTCGCGGACCTTGAGCCGGACGTCGAGGCCCTGCTAGTCAACCGGACCAACGGTGCGCGCGAATATTATCGGGTTTCGATCGACCGATGTTACGCGCTGGTCGGGTTGATCCGCACCCATTGGCGGGGCCTGTCCGGCGGCACCGAAGCGTGGGGTGCCGTCCACGATTATTTCGCCAAGCTGCGCGACTCGTCTCGCGGCCCGGCGGGAGACCTGATCCATGGTTGATCTCGATTTCACAGTGCAGGACGTTGAGGTGGAGCGCCACTCCACTTCGCCGCTGCTAAAATTTGCGCTGCGAGTGACCAGTCAGACTCCCGACGTTGCCGTGCTCAACGTTATGCTTAGCTGTCAGATCCGCATCGAACCAACCCGACGTATCTACGGCGCGCCGGAGCACGATATGCTCTCTGATTTATTTGGAACACCTGAGCGCTGGGGCCAAACCCTGCAAAGCTTTCTGTGGACGCATTCCAGCATGCTTATTCCCGGATTCGACCGCGAATGTGTGGTCAAACTGCCGGTACCCTGCAGCTTCGATTTCAATGTCGCAGCGACGAAATATTTCCACGGTATCGAAGACGGCGAAATTCCGCTCAATTTCCTGTTCAGCGGCTCGGTTTTTTATCGCGACGCAAGTGACCGCTTGCAGATCAGCCAGATCGCCTGGACCAAAGAAAGCGCCTACCGGCTGCCGATACGGGTATGGCGCTCCATGATGGAACATTACTATCCGCAAACAGCGTGGCTTTGTCTGCGTAGCGATGCGTTCGAGCGGCTCTATCGTTACAAGCGTGCGAAGGGACTGCCCAGTTTTGAAACTGCGCTCGACGAACTTCTCGACGCCAAATTGGCGAGCGCCGCGCCATGAAGCTCGACCGGACCAGGCATATTGCCAATGCCGTGCTCTACGAGGGCTACATACTTTATCCGTACCGGCCGTCCTCGATCAAAAATCGCCAACGCTGGACCTTCGGCAGCGTTTTTCCGCAGGCCTTTGCCGGCCGTCAAGGCGATTCCTCGACGATGCAAACCCAGCTTCTGGTGCGCGGCGGCGATAACACCACGATCGGGGTCCAGGTTCGCTTCCTTCAGGTGTTGACGCGCGAGGTCGGGTCGCTGCAGAGGCCGACGTTTAATCCAGGCGAAATAACCGAAGCGGACTTCACGCTGGTTCCCCGTCTGGACGTCGACGGCAAGGAATTTGTAGCTTGGGAAGAGGCGATCGAGCGCGAAGTCGATCTTGCCGATCTGCCGGTTGCAGAATTAATTCGCGCTCCGCGAAAACAGCCATTTCGTTTCGATAGTACGCGAAGTCAGGAACCGATTTATAATTCACAGAACGCGACGACGGGTCTACTGCTGCGCTCCAGTTGCGCGATCGAAGGCAGCGTCCAAGTGAGCGTGGAAGCACTGAGCGACGATGTGCAGCGAATTACGGTACGTATCGACAACATTACGCCGCTTACGGACGTAGAATGCAGCGACCGCAATACGGCGCAACGCCGTGCCTTCGCTTCCACGCACACGATCCTCGACATTCGCGACGGCGCATTCCTGTCATTGATGGATCCTCCCGGTGAACTGCGCGAAGTCTCGGCAAAGTGCGACAATCAAGGCACCTGGCCGGTTCTGATCGGCAAAGCCGGCGACACCGATGCGGTGTTGTCGTCGCCGATCATTCTCTACGACTATCCCGAGCTTGCGCCGGAAAGCCCCGGTGATCTGTTCGACTCGACCGAGATCGACGAGATTTTGACGCTGCGCATTTTGGCAATGACGGATGCGGAAAAGCTTGAAATGGCCTCGGCGGATACTCACGCCAGGGCACTCCTTGAGCGAACGCATAGTTTGACCGCGAATGAGCTCGCGCAGATGCATGGCGTCATGCGACCTTCGGGAGTGCGCCAGCCGACCGATTCATTTGCCAGCAACGCTGCATCTGACGCGAAGCCCCGCCTGGTCTCCCTGGTGAGCCGCGGCGCCGACCTCGCGATCGGCTCCGAAGTGCGTCTGCGTCCGAAGAAGGGCGGTGACATCATGGATTTGGCGCTCGCCGGCAAGGTTGCGGTCGTCGAGGCCATCGAACGCGATTTGGAGGATCGGGTTCATATCGCCGTGACGCTGCGCGACGATCCGGGCCGCGATCTGGGAGCGGCGGGGTTCCCGGGTCATCGTTTCTATTTTTCGCAGGACGAAATCGAACCGATCGGCCTTGGAGACAGGGCATGACCTCGATCCTGATCGCCGGCATCGGTAATATCTTCAACGGCGATGACGCATTCGGCGTCGAAGTCGTGCGCCGGCTCGCCCGGCGCAATCTTCCCGCCAGCGTCAAGGTGATCGATTTTGGCATCCGCGGCATCGACCTGACCTACGCGCTCCTCGAAGGCTATGGTGCGGCCGTGCTGGTGGATACGGCCCAACGGGGCGAAACACCGGGCACCATTTCAGTCGTTGAGCCCGACCAGGAGGAAGCCGGCACGCCGATGCCGGAAGATCTGATGTTGTCGCCGCATGAGCTCGATCCGGCAAAGGTGCTTCGGCTCGTCACGGCGCTTGGAGGCACCTGCAAGCGTGTGCTGTTGGTCGCATGTGAGCCCCTCACTTTCGGCGGCGAGCAAGGTGCCATGGGTTTGAGCGAACCAGTTGCCGCGGCACTCGATGCCGCCGTCGCCACCGTCGAAGATCTTGTCGCCGAACTGATCGGCGCGGAGATTCCCGAAGTTTCGGATTTGATCGAATTAGAGACCGGATCTCCAATACAAGAAGGAGCGAAGCCATGAACAGATGGGATCTGAATGGATGGGAGATTGCCGGCATCGTGGTTGGCGTGATCATCGTCCTGTTTCTGCTGATGAACGCGAAAGACCTCTACCGCTACCTCAAGATCAGTAGCATGTGAGTGCGAATACGAGCGGTGTCATGATGACGGCCGTTCCGCAGCGAGTGCAGACGCTGGAATTCCGTGTGCGCGGGCGCGTGCAGGGGGTTGGCTTTCGGCCAACCGTCTGGCGGATCGCGCGCGAACTCGGCCTTTCCGGCGAAGTCCTCAATGACGGCGAGGGGGTTTTACTACGCGTTCGCGGCGATGAAATTCGCGTCGCCGCGCTGCTTGAGGGAATCGAACGCAAGCTGCCGCCGCTGGCAAACATCGAGTCCATCGAGAGCCGGCACTATGGCGAGGATTTGCCCCGCGAATTTCGCATCGCCGAAAGTGTCGGTGGCGGTGCGCACACGCAGATCGTGCCGGATGCGGCGCTTTGTCCGTCGTGCGCAGCGGAGGTCTGCGATCGCGACGATCGGCGTTTCCGCTACGCCTTCACCAATTGCACGCATTGCGGCCCGCGGCTGAGCATCGTCAGCGCCATACCCTACGATCGCGCAGCGACGACGATGGCGAGCTTCCCGCTATGCGATGATTGTCGCGCGGAATATCGCGACCCGCAGAATCGCCGCTTCCATGCCGAGCCAATCGCCTGTCCGGCCTGCGGCCCCAAGGCGGAGCTGGTTGCGCTCGGTGACGCCGCGCTGCTCTCCTGCACTCCGGACGGCGACCCTATCCACGCCGCGGCCGCGCTAATCCGCAGCGGAGAGCTTGTCGCGATCAAAGGCATTGGCGGTTATCATTTGGCGTGCGACGCCACCAACGGCGACGCCGTTGTGCGGCTGCGGCGCGCAAAGCGCCGGAACGCTAAGCCATTTGCGCTCATGGCGCGGGATCTCGAAATCATTCGCCAGTATTGCGCGGTGGGCGCCGAGGAGGAGCGCGCGCTTACGAGCGTGCCATCACCGATCGTATTGTTGCGCGCCGACGGGCCGGATTGTTTGCCCAAGCAGATCGCTCCGGGGCTGGACACGCTTGGCTTTATGCTGCCGAACACGCCGCTTCACCTACTGCTTGTGCAAAACTTCTCCATTCCGCTGGTGATGACCAGCGGTAACCTGTCCAACAACCCCTCTGTCATTGACGATACCGAGGCTCGGCGCCAGCTCGCCGGCATCGCATCGCATGCCATCATGCATAATCGCAAGATCGCGCACCGGGTCGACGATTCCGTCGTGCGCATCATGGGCGGAAAATCGCGCGTGTTGCGACGTGCCCGCGGCTTCGCTCCAGCGCCGATCAAACTCCCCCAAGGCTTTGAGCGCGCGCCTGAACTTCTGGCCATGGGAGGCGAGCTGAAGGCGACGTTCTGCTTGGTCAAGGACGGGCAAGCGATCTTGTCGCAGCATCAGGGTGACCTT
Organism: Xanthobacteraceae bacterium; assembly: GCA_049288525.1. Taxonomy (GTDB): domain Bacteria; phylum Pseudomonadota; class Alphaproteobacteria; order Rhizobiales; family Xanthobacteraceae; genus BOG-931. Next base: position 29,613 of record JBAQHW010000180.1, on the reverse strand, counting down.
GAAAACGCGCCGACATTCGACGATTACCGCAATACTCTTGTGCTCTACGGTCAGCTCTTCGATCATACACCCTCAGCGTTCATCATCGACAGCCATCCCGACTATCTGTCGTCGAAGCTCGGGCGCGCCGAGGCGCAACGGCGTGCATTGCCGCTTGCCGATGTGCAGCATCACCACGCCCACGTCGCCGCCTGTCTGGCCGAGAACGATTATCCGCTCGGCGCCCCGGCGGTTCTCGGTATTGCGCTCGACGGGCTTGGCCTCGGCGACGATGGCATGCTCTGGGGCGGTGAGTTTCTTTTGGCCGACTATTATGGCTATCAGCGGCTTGCCACCCTCAAGCCCGTTGCGATGCCCGGTGGGGCGCAGGCCGCGCGCGAACCGTGGCGCAATCTGTATGCGCACCTGTCAGCCGCACTCGGCTGGGATACTTTGACGGAGCGCTATTCGGGGCTGAATTTGCACGCTTATCTCGGCGCCAAGCCGCGAGCGTTGCTCGACGCCATGATTGTGAAGAGTATCAATTCACCCCAGGCGTCGTCCTGTGGGCGTCTGTTCGACGCCGTGGCTGCGGCCCTTGACGTGTGCCGCGAGCGGCAAGCCTACGAGGGCGAGGCAGCGTCCCGCCTTGAAGCGTTGGCGCGCGATGCGCTGCGCTTCGGGGGGCAAGACGCCTGCGCCTATCCGTTCACGCTTTCGCGCCTGCAGAAGAACAGACCGCTGCAACTTGACCCACAGCCGATGTGGAACGCACTCCTTTGCGATTTAGCCAACGAAGTACCCACGAGCACCATCGCGCTCCGCTTTCACCGCGGCTTGGCGCATGCGGTTGTGGAGACGGTGCAGTGGCTGGCAAATAACGGTGCCGACCGGGCGCTCTTCAAATCGGTCGCGCTCTCCGGTGGTTCGTTCCAGAACCGGATCCTGTTCGAAACCGTAACCGCAGCATTGCGCGACAGCGGCTTTACCGTGTTCACCCACTCCGAAGTACCCGCCAACGACGGCGGACTGGCGCTAGGCCAGGCCGCGATCGGCGCTGCTCGGCTCATGGCGGCGACGACCGCAAATGAAAGGTACCAACCATGTGTCTAGGTATTCCCGGCTGCATCATCCGCATTGACGATGCCGCGAACATGGTGGCTACGGTCGATGTTTGCGGCGTGCGCCGCCAAATCAATATCAGCTGCATCGTTGATGACAGACACCCCGTTGACGCGTGCGTCGGCGACTGGGTGCTCGTTCATGTCGGCTTCGCCATGAGCCGCATCGACGCCGAGGAAGCCGCCCAAACGCTGAAAATCCTTACCGAGCTTGGTGAAATGCAGGCTGAACTCGAAAGTATGCGTGGCGCGGACGAGGCACTTGCGCCGGTGGAACTGGAGCCTTCGCCATGAGCAACGAAAGCGAACTCAAGGGGCTCTATCCGTTCCTGCATGGCAAGAAGCAGGATGCAGGGTTGCTCGATGCGGCGCTCCTGCATTCGGTCAAGGAAAAGGCGCGAGAGTCGCGCGCGACCAATGAACAATTCTTCGGCGAGCAGGCGGAGGTTCTAGTGGCCGCTGCCAAGGCGCTTGCCGGCGTCTACCGCCGCGGCGGGCGGCTGTTTTCCATGGGCAACGGCGGATCGAGTTGCGACGCCTCTCATGTCGCCGTCGAATTCGTGCATCCCATAACCGCGGGCCGGCCGGCGCTTGCGGCGATCAATCTGGTCGCCGACCTCGCCATGATCTCCGCCGTCGGCAACGATGTGGGCTTCGAGCATGTTTTTACTCGGCAGGTCATTGCTCAGGGCAAAGCGGGTGACGGGCTGATCGGAATCTCGACGAGCGGCAACTCGTCAAATCTGATCTCGGCGTTTGCCAAAGCCAAGGAGATGCAGTTGGTGACGATCGGGCTTTCCGGCAGCGACGGCGGCAAGATGAAATCGAGCGGCTTCTGCGACCACATCCTTGTCGTGCCAACAACGTCAATTCATCGCATCCAGGAATGTCACGTGACAACCTATCATATCCTTTGGGATCTCGTGCATACGCTGCTCGCAGACGACCGCGGTTCGGCGACGACAAAGGAGGCCGCGGCATGAAATATGTTGACGAATACCGCGATCGCGGCAAAGCACAGATTCTCGTCAAGGACATCGAGCGCCTCATCGCCGGAATAAAGCTCGCCGAAGATCGTCCGCTGCAAATTATGGAAGTGTGCGGCGGCCACACTCACTCAATTTTTCGCTATGGGATTGAGGGCCTGCTGCCAAAATCCATCGAATTGGTCCACGGGCCGGGGTGCCCGGTTTGCGTCCTGCCTATGGGCCGCGTCGACGATTGCGTGGCGATTGCCGAGTATCCGGCTGTCATCTTCACGACGTTCGGCGACGCCATGCGGGTCCCTGGCTCGCGCAAAAGCCTATTGCAGGCCAAAGCCGACGGTGCCGACATCCGCATGGTCTACTCGCCGATGGATGCCTTGGCGCTGGCGCGTAAAAATCCGTCGCGCGAGGTTGTTTTTTTCGGCATCGGTTTTGAGACCACGATGCCCTCGACTGCCTTAACGGTGCTGCAGGCCGAGCGCGAGGGCATCAAGAACTTCTCGGTATTCTGCAATCACATCACGATTGTCCCGACCATCAAGGCGATCCTCGACAGTCCCGACCTGCATCTCGACGGCTTCCTCGGCCCCGGGCACGTCTCCATGGTCACCGGCACTGCGCCTTACGAGTTCATCGCGAGCTTCTATAAGAAGCCGATGGTGATTGCCGGCTTCGAACCGCTCGATATCTTGCAGTCGATTTGGATGGTCCTCAAGCAGGTCAGGGAGGGCCGTTGCGAGATCGAAAACCAATATGCGCGGATTGTGCCTGAAGCCGGCAATTCGCCGGCTTTGAAGGCCGTCGGTCGGGTCTATGAACTGCGCGAGTTTTTTGAATGGCGCGGACTCGGTTCCATCGATCATTCCGGAGTAAAATTTCGCTCAGCCTATGCGCACTTCGATGCCGAGCTAAGATTCTCCATACCGAGCCTCAAGATCGCCGATCCAAAATCCTGCCAGTGCGGCGAGGTACTCAAAGGTGTTATCAAGCCCTGGCAGTGTAAAGTCTTCGGCACCGCATGCACGCCGGAAACGCCTCTCGGCGCGCTCATGGTCTCGTCCGAAGGCTCCTGCGCTGCCTACTATCAATATGGCGGCGTGAGGCGGCAGCAGCCTGAAGCGGCTGTGCAAGGTTCGCTATGAATGTCATGGCCAAAATCTACACGCGCCCGCGCGGCAAAGTACACGTGCCGACCGTAACGCTTGCTCATGGCGGTGGCGGCAAGGCGATGAAGGATCTGATCGACGACGTATTTGTCGAGGCGTTCGACAACCCGCTGCTAACTCCGCTCGACGATCAGGCGCGGATCGATCTTGCAAGTCTCGCAAATCGCGGCGATCGGCTCGCGTTCACGACCGACTCCTTCGTCGTCGATCCGCTGGTCTTTCCCGGCGGCGACATCGGCAAGCTTGCAGTGTGCGGAACCGTGAACGATCTTGCCGTTAGCGGTGCGATACCGCTTTACCTTTCCTGCGCCGTCATCATCGAGGAAGGCGTTACCATCGATTTCCTGCGTCAAATAGCCCGCTCCATGGCTGCGACCGCGCAAGAGGCTGGCGTAAAGATCGTCACCGGTGACACCAAGGTCGTGAACAAAGGTGCCTGCGACCGGATGTTCATCACCACGACCGGCATTGGCACGATCCGTCCTGAGATCGATCTCGGCGCCCATAGCGTGCGGCCCGGTGACGTTGTCTTGGTCAACGGACTGCTCGGAGACCATGGCGCGGCTATCCTCGGTGCTCGCGGCGACATGGCGCTTGAGACGCCGATAGCGAGCGATTGCGCCCCGCTCCATAGTCTGATTGCCAGCGTATTGGCGGCCGCCCCCGGCACGCGGTTCATCCGCGATCCGACCCGCGGCGGCGTTGCGACCGTGCTCAACGAAATTGCGGAGGCGGCACAACTCGCCATCGAAATCGACGAGGCCGCCACCCCGCTTCGCGATGAGGTGAGGGGATTTTGCGAGATTCTCGGGCTCGACCCGCTTTATCTCGCCAACGAAGGCAAGATTGTTACGATCGTTCCCGAGGATCAAGAGATGCAAGCTCTCGCGGCAATGCGCGCGCATGCGCTGGGGCAACGGGCCAGCACCATTGGCCGTGTTGTGACTGGCGAGCCGGGACGCGTAACCATGCATACGGTGTTCGGTGGACAGCGCATCGTCGATATGCTGGTCGGCGAACAACTGCCACGTATTTGCTGAAAGTGGCTCATGCATGAACTCGCTATCACCTGCAATATCGTCGAGCTTGTGTCGGAAGCCGCCAAGGGACGAAAGGTGACGCGCGTGACAGTCGAAATCGGTAAATTGTCGGGTGTCATGCCGGATGCGATCGCGTTCTGTTTCCCCGAAGTCGCTCGCGGAACCGAAGCCGAATCGGCAATGCTTGATATTCGCGAGATAGACGCCGCGGCACGATGCGATATCTGCGGCTTGGAGTTTCCGACGCCCAGCATGCTGACGATTTGCCCGTGCGGCTCGTTGCGATTTCAGCGCGTGGTCGGCGAGGAATTAAATGTCAAAAGCATCGAATTGGATGAGGTTGTATAATGTGCGCGACTTGCGGGTGCGAAGCTGACGCGAAAGCCACTGTACTGAATCTGCAAACCGGCGCAGTGACGGCAATCGCAGGTGGCGATCTTCACGAGCAGCGCTCTTATGAGCAGGGCCCCCATGAGCATGTGCATGCCGACGGAACGCGACATAGCCATTCGCACGACCACGGCCATTCGCACGGACACGACGGCCAGGCCCAAGGCCACGATCATTCCCACGATAGTCACGGCCAGGGGCACGGTCCCACATCTGATCACCAGCATAGAGCTATGGGCGAAGCGCACGCCATCGAGAAACGCATCCTTGCTAAAAACGACGCAATAGCGGGCAAAACCCGAGCTTGGCTGTCAGGCCGGGAAATCCTCGCCGTAAACCTCGTCAGTGCCCCCGGCTCCGGCAAGACCACGTTGCTCGAGAGATCCATTCCCGCCCTCGCCGAGGAGATGCATTTGTTCGTGATCGAGGGCGACCAAGCCAGCGCCAATGACGGCGAACGCATCCGCAATGCCGGCGCGCCGGTGGTTCAGATCAATACCGGGACCGGCTGTCACCTCGATGCCGAAATGGTCACCCGCGGGCTCGCTGAATTAAAGCCCGGCCCCGGCAGCGTCATTTTCATCGAAAACGTCGGCAATCTCGTTTGCCCGGCGCTATTTGATCTCGGCGAACGGGCCAAGATCGTGATCTTTTCCGTGACCGAGGGCGAAGATAAGCCACTAAAATACCCGCACATGTTCCGGGCAGCCTCGGCCGTGATCATAAGCAAGATCGATCTCGTTCCACACCTCGACTTTTCGCTGGACACCGCAATCGCCAACGTGCGGGCGGTCAATCCTGATGCAACGGTGATACAAGTTTCCGCCCGCACGGGAGAAGGATTGCAAACTTGGCATGACTGGCTGCGGAAGGAATCGGCCATCGCGCGCGAGTTGCTGCCGCTCTGACTTTTCGGTCCCGGATGGTCACGCATGCCTTTGCATATTTTCGACGACGCGGCCGATCGGACTCGCGACAAGGTCACGGGAATTTACGCCATACTTGTCTTTACCAATATCGCCGTCTGGCTTTGGGCCTATTACGCCTTTCGTGAAAACCCACTGCTTCTCGGCACCGCGTTTCTCGCCTACAGCTTCGGGCTCCGGCACGCCTTCGATGCCGACCACATCGCGGCGATCGATAATGTCACGCGCAAGATGATGCAGGAGGGCCGCTACCCGATCGCGGCTGGTTTCTTTTTCTCGCTTGGGCATTCAACCGTTGTGTTCGGACTGGTACTGGCAATCGCACTGACCACTACGGCACTGCAAGGTCACTTTGCCGCGCTAACAAATTTCGGCATGGTGATCGGTACCTCGGTGTCCGCCCTGTTCCTCTTTGGCATCGCGTTGGCCAACACCGTAGTGCTAATCCAGGTCTATGGTGCACTCCAGGCAGTTAAACGGGACGGCCAGCTCGACGACGATAACGTCGAGAATATTCTCGCCAAGCGCGGCTTTCTTGGCCGGCTGTTGCGGCCTTGTTTCAGTTTGATTAAGTGTAGCTGGCAGCTTTATCCCCTCGGCCTGCTGTTCGGGCTGGGTTTTGATACCGCAACCGAAGTTGGCGTGCTCGGCATCTCGGCAGCTCAAGCGGCACATGGACTGTCGATCTGGTCGATCCTAGTTTTTCCGGCGTTGTTTACCGCCGGTATGTCGTTGATGGATACGACGGACTCAACCGTGATGGTAGGAGCCTATGGTTGGGCCTTCGTCAAGCCCATCCGTAAATTGTATTACAATATCACCATCACACTCGCTTCCGTTGTTGCCGCCCTTGTCATCGGAGGCATCGAGATTTTGGGACTGATCGGCGATAAACTTAGATTGGAAGGATCGCTTTGGCGTTTCGTCGCCATGCTCACCAACAACTTCGGGCTGGTCGGCTGTTCGATCGTCGCGTTCTTCATTGTCAGCTGGATCGGGTCCGGTCTGCTTTACAGGACCAATGGCTATGAGAGGATCCAGGCATCGCAGTCCATCGAAGCTCGACGACGCATTATGAACCACGTTGCTCGGCCCAACTCGCTGTTATCTTGAACTGGAGAGTTGCCGCCAACGTTAGCCGCACCGCCAGTGGCTCGATCGGATGCAACATTCAACCATGCTAATGGCATAACGCAAATTCGCTGCTTTATGCCGGGCGCAGGCACCTAGTCCATGTCTATTTGCCGTGCGATACTCTTAATACCTTGCGCGTAGCCGAGACACATCCCAGCTGGTATCTGCTCGAGATGACGATTCCCAATATTTTTTCACATCGCGATGGCCTACGCCATCCTCCGCCACAACGGGATTGATGTCGGCAAGATGGATTTCTTGGTCCTATCAGTCTGCTGGACGATAAGATCGGCCTAGGTGAGCCGGCCAAACGGCCGAAACGTGGGGCAGCACCGGGAGGCTCGCATCGGGAAAGCAAGGCGCATGGACCAGCCCAGTCCCTGACGCGCTCGGCGCACACCGCCGTCATCCCTGTGAGGTCGGCAGGCCTTCGTAGGTCCGTCTCCCACCGTTGGCGGCCGAAGCAGCGGGTCACGCTTAAGCTCTACCGGTCCATATAGCGGTCAGGCGTTCCGCAGAGCCTCGACCATAAAGTCTGCGAACACCCGCGCTGCGCGCTTCGTCGTCCTTCCACCGGAAAAAACGACGCTCAATTGTCAATCGGCTTCCAAATTTGACCCTCGATCGGCGTCCAATTTTTGCACGCCGAATAACGATCGAGGATTGGGAGACGCGAAACCGGCTCGCCGGAATGCTCGATTACGAGTGCATGGCGTTGGCGAAAATGTTTCGCTACTACCGCCAGCATGGGCTGATCGGAAATGCCAACACGCTTAGCCGGCTGCTCAAGCGTCCGCCGCAGGATTTTGCAGATTTTGCTGTCCGCCTGGCTGCGCGCTAATCCTCCCAAGCCGGGATTGCGGTGCAACTATCGCCCCGCAAAAATACCAATGTCTGGCAATTGGCTTAAAGTGCTTCGAAAACAATATCCTGTGCGCCCCGCCACAGCACGTATTCGCCGAGCGGCCGCAGCTGCTCACGCCCCTCCACGATCGTCAAAAAATGATTGCCGGCGAGCTGACCGACTTTGCTAGCGAAATGTACCCCGCCATAGGCCAGAAGAATTTCGGTTTCGCTTAAGCCGCCCGGGTAAAGAATGATCTCACCAGGAGCCGGATAACTGGTGTGATTCTCAAAGTTGAGGCCGAGGTCGAGATCGCCGAGCGGAATCCAGCAACCTTCACCGCTCCAGCGGACGTGGATGATCTTTTGCCGATACGGCAGCATGAAGCGAAACTTCGCGCAGGTTAGCGGCGCGCGCTCATCAAACTGCGCGATGAATTCGAAACCGGCGGCCTTGATGCGGATTCGATCCATATTCGGCTCCAAAATTCGGCTATCTCAAATTGACGACAGTGTCCAGCAGAACGCGGCCTGCAAGGTCGGCGTCCTCGGGCGATACCGTTTCGAGTGGTGAGTGACTGATGCCGCCATTGCCGCAACGTACGAACAGCATGCCGATCTCGGTCATGCCGGCGAACATCTCCGCGTCATGGCCGGCGCCACTCGGCAAGTAAAACGGCTCGATGCCAGCCCGGCCGACGGCGTCGGCCAGAGCCTCCTGCATTGGTGCGGCGCACGGCACTACGCGATGGCGCGAGACTTCTTTCGCGGCAATGGTGACGCGGCGGCGTCTGGCGATCTCATCGATGGACGCGCGAATGTCGGCAACCGCCGCGTCGCGCGTGATATCCTCAGTGGAACGCACATCGAGTGACAATTCGCAGTATCCCGGGATGACATTGATCAAACCATGCGGCACCCGCAACTGGCCGACGGTACCGACGAGGTTTGGTACCGCCGAGCACCGCCGCTCGACAGCCAGCACGATCTCTGCGGCGGCAGCCGCGGCATCCCGCCGGAGCGCCATGGGGACCGTTCCGGCATGTCCGGTCACACCCTCGACAGCAAGGCGGTAACGGGTCGAGCCGGCGATCGACGTCACAACACCGAGCGGGAGTTCTTTCTGCAGCAGCACCGGCCCCTGCTCGATATGGACTTCCAGATAGCCGCGCAACATATCGCGACGATACGCGATCGCCTGGATGTCGGCGAAACCGACGTCCTCCGTGCGAAGAACCGTCGCGAGACTGGTACCGTTGATGTCACGGCACGCCAGAAAGCTCTCGTCGAAATTGCCAGCTATGGCGCTGCTGCCGAGATAGGGAGCGGAGAAGCGCACGCCCTCCTCTTCGGAGAAGGCGATGACATCGAGATGAAACGGCAGTTGCCGGCGGTTTTGCTTCAAGTGCTCGGCAACGACTAAAGCAGTCAATATTCCGAGACGGCCGTCGAATTGGCCGGCATTGGCCACGGTATCGTAGTGCGAGCCGACGATCAGCGCCTTTGCTCCGGGCGCAGCGCTCGCATAACGGCCGACGACATTGCCGATGGGATCGATCGCGGCCTTAAGGCCGGCCGCATTCATCCAATCGCGCAGTTGGGCGGCCACGGCTTTATGCGCCGGGGAGAAAAACGTGCACATCAAACCGTCTTGCATCTCCGACCACTGCGCAAGCTGGCGCGCGAGGTCGAGAATACGGTCGCCGAATTTTCCGGAAGATGCGGAATCGCTACTCAATGTACCGGCCCAGCGCGTGAATGTCTTTTCGAGAAGGACATAGAAGCAAATACTTGGACTGGTAGCGTTGCATCTGTCATTGTCTGGACGCTGGGGCGAATACTTCGGAAACGGGACCAAACCGCTTGCGAGAAGCGGCCACGTTCGTTATCAGCCGATGGGTTGTCGTCGTCAATCGCATAACCATACAATGGATTGGAGCCGCTTTGTCCACGCCGACAGCATTCGACAAATTGCGGGAACAGACGCGTGGCGCCAAATCGGTCACGATGACCAAGTCGGTTGCAATGACAGTGGCGCGGCGAAGCTCTGCAGCGGCGACCGTAAGCCGTAGCCGGTGACCGGAGCACGCGATGGCGCCTCAGTCTTTGTCCGAATACCCGCGAGACCTTACTGGTTACGGACGCAACCCGCCGCATCCCCGCTGGCCCGACAACGCGCGCATCGCGGTACAATTCGTCATGAACTTTGAAGAAGGCGGAGAGAACTCGATCCTGCACGGCGATCAAGCCTCCGAAGCGTTCCTCATCGACGTGCTTGGCGCCAAGCCGTGGCCGGGACAGCGCCACATGAATGTGGAATCGATGTTCGAATATGGCTCGCGGGCCGGATTTTGGCGTTTATGGCGTCTCTTCACGTCACGAAACATACCCGTAACCGTCTTCGGCGTAGCGACCGCGCTTGCCCGCAATCCGGAGATCGTCGCGGCCATGCGCCAGGCCGGCTGGGACATCGCCAGCCATGGTCTCAAATGGATCGAATACAAGGACTTTACGCGGGACGACGAATGCGCCCACATGCGCGAGGCGGTTCGCATCCACTCGCAGGCGACCGGCGCCAGGCCGCTGGGCTGGTACACCGGTCGCTCTTCCGAACTCACACTCAACCTCGTGCTCGACGACGGCGGCTTTCTTTATTCTTCCGATTCTTATGCTGACGACCTGCCGTATTGGGTGCGGGGCCCGCACGGCCCGCACGTCGTCATCCCCTACTCGCTCGACGCCAACGACATGCGCTTCATCAATCCGCAAGGCTTCACCGACGGCGAAGCGTTTTTCAGGTATTTGCGTGACACTTTCGATTATCTTTACCAAGAAGGCGCCGACGCGCCGAAAATGATGTCGGTGGGCCTGCATTGCCGGCTGGCCGGACGCCCGGGGCGCGCTTATGCCCTGAGAAAATTCATCGACCACATGGCAAATTTTGATCGGGTATGGTCGCCGACACGGCTCGACATCGCGCGTCACTGGCATCGCGAGCACGCCGCGCTCGCGGCCAACGCTCCGCTAATCAACTAGGCAGTGCGACCGCAATGGAACAGGTCACGCTCGACGAACTCAATCGCGGCGACAAAGCCACATTCGTTTCGGCGCTGGGTGACATTTTCGAGCATTCGCCGTGGATTCCCGAAGCTGCCTATGCGGGTCGGCCTTTCGGAAATGTGCGCAACCTGCAGGAAGCCCTGAATGGCGCGGTACTCGGCGCCGGAAACGGGCGTCAGGTCGCACTGATCCAAGCGCACCCGGATTTGGCCGGCAAAGCGGCGCTTGAAGGAAAGATCGCGGTTGACTCCAAACTTGAACAGACGAGTGCCCGGCTGGACCGGCTTACGGAAACTGAATTTGTCTCATTCCAAAGGCTCAACAAACTCTACCGCGCCAAATTCGGCATGCCGTTCGTGGTCTGCGTACGACGGCACGGCAGGGATTCGATTTTGCGGCAGTTCGAACGCCGCCTGCAAAATGACGCCGCGGCCGAGACTCAATCGGCGGTCGCCGAAATTCTCCGCATCGCCGCCTTGCGGCTCGCGCAGCGTGTTTCGGGCCCGGGCCAGCTTGAAGTTCATGGCCGGCTCTCGACGCATGTGCTCGACAATCACCAGGGGCGTCCGGCCGCCGGCGTTGATATTGAATTTTTCGAAGTCGCCAAATCGGGCCAATGCCGCCTGATATCGCGCACGGTCACTAATTCCGACGGGCGCACCGATCGACCGATCATGGCCGATCAACCGGTGCCGATCGCTCAGTATGAACTGCGATTCGCTGTCGGCGAATATTTTGCGCGCGTCGGCACTGTAACCGCGGAGCCTCCGTTTCTCGACGTGGTGCCAATCCGATTCTCGGTCGCCGAGCCCGAAGCGCATTACCACGTGCCCCTGCTTGTTACGCCATGGAGCTATGCGACCTATAAAGGAAGTTAGCGCGGCAAGGAATGAACAACACGACACCGGCGCTTTGGATCAAAGATCCTCTGGCAATTCTAAGCGAAGGCGCGGAACGCGGCATCGTCGTCCAGGGCCGCCGCATCGTCGAACTGGTACCGGCCGGACAAACTCCCGCTCTACCTGATTTCACAATTTTCGATGCGCGGAACCATGTCGTTCTACCGGGGCTGATCAACACGCATCATCATTTTTATCAGACGCTGACGCGGGCCTCGCCGGCGGCTTTGGATCGCGAACTATTCGCATGGCTGCAAGCCTTATATCCGATCTGGGCAGGTCTCACGCCGGTGGCGCTCGATCTCGCCACCACTGTGGCGATGGCGGAACTGCTGTTGTCGGGCTGCACGACCACTACCGATCACCATTACGTCTTTCCCGCCGGCCTTGAAGCGGCAATCGACATCCAAGTGGCCGCCGCGAAACGCCTTGGACTGCGGGTGTTGCTTACGCGCGGCTCCATGAATCGCTCACAAAGCGACGGCGGACTCCCTCCTGACAGCGTCGTGCAAGATGAAGACACGATCATGGCGGACAGCGAGCGGGTGGTCGCTCGCTATCATCAGCCGGGCGATGACGCGATGGTGCAGATTGCGCTTGCGCCCTGTTCGCCGTTTTCGGTAACGACTTCACTGATGAGCGCAACGGCGGCTTTGGCGAAACGCCTCAATGTGCGCCTGCATACGCACCTTGCCGAGACCGAAGATGAGAACAGGTACTGCGAGGAGATTCATCGGTGCCGCCCGCTCGATTACCTGGAGCGCTGCGGCTGGCTCAACGAGCGCACTTGGCTTGCGCACGGGATTCATTTTAACGACACCGAGATCGAGCGCCTCGCGCGTGCCGGAACGACAATTTCACACTGTCCATGCAGCAATCAAACGCTTGCTTCCGGAACATGTCCGGTCTGCGCAATGGAACGGGCCGGCGTTAGGGTCGGAATTGGGGTTGATGGATCGGCGTCCAACGATTCATCCAATCTCATGCAGGAGGTGCGTGCGGCCTTTCTACTGCAGCGCAGCCGCTACGGAGTAGCCGCCGTGAGTCATCTCGATACTCTGCGCTGGGCGACAAAGGGCTCGGCTGCGTGCCTGGGTCGAACCGACATCGGCGAGATTGCCATCGGAAAAATGGCCGATCTTGCGTTGTTCAAGCTCGACGAATTGCGGTTTTCGGGCAGCGGCGATCCCCTTGCGGCACTCGTTCTATGCGGAGCCCATCGCGCAGATCGTGTCATGGTCGGAGGACGCTGGGTGGTGGAACACGGCCAGATAGCGAAGCTCGATTTGAGCGCACTTATCAAGCGCCATTCGGCCGCCGCCCGCAAACTGCAGGACACGCTTTGATTTTTCCGACAAAGTGCCGGAGCGCCGCCGAACGGAGATTGAGCATGCGCCGTCACCTCGCCATGACCTTCTGTCTGGCATTTGCCCTGCAGATCAGCGTGGCCGTTACCGCGGCGAAAGCCGACAGCAGCACCCTGCCCTGCGATGCGTTTGCCAAGGGTGCCGATGGCTCGTGGACCGTGCTGACGACCACCTACGTGGAAGGACCGGACGTCAAGCTGCAAAAGGATGCTGTTTTTCCGCCCGGCTTCGTCATCCGCGGTTATGACATCGCGGCGTTGCTCGCCAAGGCTTGTCCCAATGCGGCCGTAGCGCAACCGCCGGCCACGGCGTCCCCTGGTGCTGCCAGCAGTCAGCCGCAGCCGCCAGCGCCGGCACTGCCGCCGCGAACGCTGCTTGAGCGTTACGGAGATGCCAACGGCAACATCGACATTCGACAGTTTAGCTGCGGTCATCTCGACGATGCGCCGCCGGAGGAAGCAGAGTTACTCCTTGCCTGGTACAGCGGCTGGTACAGCGGTGTGGACAAGAAACGTGGTGTAAACCTGCCGCAGGTCCGGTATGCAACCAATAACGTCATCAATTATTGCAAGGCCAATCGCGGTAAACGACTCGCCGATGTCATGGAATCGTTTTTAAAGTAACGGAATAAGGTAATTCAAGCGCCGCCGATTTATTCATGGCAGCCCCTCGACGGGCTCTGACCCTGGCATTTTCCCGTCCTCGCAATAGTTAGCGTCCAAGGCCCGGGGCCACGGAGACCGCTCAGAAACTACTGTGCGGCTCCGCAACGACATCATGGAGTAAATAATGCGCATGACACTTTTTTCGGCAATCGCCGTCAGCGGCGTGTTGCTTGCATCGCAAGTTCCCGCGCTCGCACAGGGCGCCTTTGCTTACCCACCGAACGGCTTGGACGACGCTGCACCCGCAACGACACCGGCGCCGCAACCGCAGGGCCGCATCGGCGGCCATGCCCGCTATTACGACTACGAGGGTCAATATTCCAGAGCGCAGGGTTCAAACTCTGCGCCGTCCGATGTCTACGTACCGGGAAACATACAGATTGGCCGCTGACGGGGCTGCACGTCTTAACTGAACGCGGGAGCCTGCCTCGCAATGCAAGGCAGGCTCCTTCGCGTTGGCGCATAATCTCGCGCGGGACTATTTGCCGGGGAACTTGTCCTCAACACCTTTGACGTAGAAGTTCATGCTCAGGATCTGGCCATCGTCGAGATGTCCGTCACCTTTGCATGGCACAGTGTTGCCGTCTTGGTCGATCACCGGACACTTGAACGGATGCAGGGTGCCTGCCTTGATCGCGGCTTCGGCGTCCATCGCCATTTTCTTCACATTATCCGGCATATTTGTATACGGCGCCATGACGACCAGCTTGGATTTGAGACCGCCCCAAGTATCCGTCGACTTCCATGTTCCGTTCAACACGTCGTTGGTGCGCTGAATGTAGTAAGGCGCCCAATTGTCGACGATGGCGGTGAGCTGGCTCTTCGGACCGAATTTGATCATGTCCGAGTCCTGTCCGAAGGCATATATGCCCCGTTGCGCGGCGATCTGCATCGCGGCCGGCGAGTCGGTATGCTGCATCAGCACATCGGCGCCCTGGTCGGCCAAAGCCTTGGCGGCGTCCGCTTCTTTGCCTGGATCGAACCAGGTGTTCGCCCAAATGATCTTAACCTTGATGTTCGGGTTGACGGTCTGAGCTCCGAGCATCGTCGCATTGATGCCGGAAATGACCTCGGGAATCGGAAACGAACCGATATAACCCAGCACACCGGACTTCGACATTTTAGCCGCGATGATGCCTTGGATGTAACGACCTTCGTAGAACCGGCCCGAATACGTGCTCACATTAGCAGCGCGCTTATAGCCGGTAGCGTGCTCGAAATCGACCTTGGGAAACCGGCTGGCCACCTTGATCGTCGGATCCATATAGCCGAAAGAAGTCGTAAAGATCAGCTTATGTCCGGTGCGCGCCAGCTGTTCGATGGAGCGCTCGGCATCCGGGCCTTCGTTGACGTTTTCAAGATAGGTCGTGTCGATCTTGTCGCCGAGCGCCTTCACCAGTGCCTGCCGTGCGACCTCGTGCTGGTAAGTCCAGCCATAGTCGCCGACCGGTCCGAGATAGATGAAGCCCACCTTCAACTTCGAAGCAGCAGGCGCTGCGAGGGTCGTGGCAACCATCGCGAATAGCGCGAGGGCCACGGCGGCAATCATTCGATTTCTCATGTGTCTCTCCGGGTTGCGATGACGGGCCGCTCGAACACCCAAATGCGAAACGCCCGTCGCGCGCGCTTGGGACAATCATCGGTCTGGTACGAAAGCCATACCAAGGGAAGCGGGCGCGGCAGACCCGGCGTTGCCGCGCGTACGTGAAATCAAGACCAGAACGATCACCGTTGCAAGATAGGGAAGCGAGGACATCAACTGGGACGGAATGCCCAATCCAAGGGCTTGAGCATGCAACTGCAGGATCGTCACCGCACCAAACAGGTAGGCGCCGCCGGCCATGCGAAACGGCCGCCAGGACCCGAACACCACCAGCGCCAAAGCAATCCAGCCTCTGCCGGCGGTCATGCCGGGAATGAAAAAAGGCGTATAGGCAAGCGGCAGATAGGCACCCGCCAACCCCGCGCACGCGCCTCCGAATAACACTGCGAGCAGTCGAATCTTGAGAACCGGATAACCCAGCGCATGAGCCGACATGTGGTTGTCGCCGACCGCCCGCAGCACAAGTCCGGCTCGCGTGCGATAGAGAAACAACCAAATGGCAACCACCAGCGCGATCGAGATGTATACAAAGGCGTCCTGACCAAAGAGAATTTTGCCGACCAACGGCAAATCGGTCAGAATCGGCAGGTCCAGCTGCGCGGCGGGCGTGATCCTTTGGCCGACGAAGCCTACCCCGATCAATCCCGACAATCCGGTGCCGAGAATGGTGAGGGCGAGGCCGGTTGCGACCTGGTTCACAGCCAGGCCCAGGGTCAGCGCCGCGAAAATTGCCGCCATGGCGGCGCCGGCTAATATTCCACAGATCGCCCCGATCACAACGGAATTGGAGAAGTAGGCGCCGACAAAGGCGCAAGCTGCGCCCATGATCATCATTCCCTCGACCCCGAGATTGAGCACGCCGGAACGCTCGGCGACAAGCTCGCCGGCCGCCGCCAGAAGCAATGGCGTCGACGCTGCGATGACCGACAACATAATGGCTTCAAGTATCTGCATGCGCGGCCTGTTGCGATCTGTGGAGGAGCCGGACGCGGTAGATGATCATGGAATCGCAGGCAAGGACGTAGAACAGCAGGACACCTTGGATAACCTTGGTGAGATCGAGGGGGATTTTGATCATGATTTCCGCGTTTTCACCACCGATGAAGGTGAGCGCGAGAAAAAGTCCTGCGATCAATATTCCGATCGGATTAAGTCGACCGAGAAACGCGACAATGATCGCGGTGAAGCCGTAACCCGGCGAAATGTCGGGCTGCAAATGACCGACCGGACCTGCAACCTCGATAATGCCGGCGAGCCCGGCGAGGGCGCCCGATACGACGAACGTGATCAGAACAAGCCGATTGGCACTGAACCCGGAAAAACGCGCGGCCTTCGGCGCCGCGCCGACGAGACGCATTTCAAAGCCCATGAGAGTCCGGCCCAGCACCACCGAAGCCAGGATTACCACCGCCAGAGCAATAAGAATCCCGACATGAACCCGTGTGCCGTCAATAAGTACAGGTACGGTCGCGACCGAATCAAAATCCGCCGTAGTCGGGAAATTCAAACCATGCGGATCGCGCCATGGCCCGCGCACCAAGTAATCCATGCCGAAATTCGCGATATAGACCAGCATCAGGCTTGTCAGAATCTCACTCGCACCGAAGCGCACTTTGCAAATCGCGGGAATAAGACCATAGAGTGCGCCGCCAATGGTGCCGAGGAGCAGCATCGCCGGCAGCACCCAATGCCCGACATCCGTACCGTTGGTGCGGACCGCGAGCCAGCTACCGGCAACCGCGCCGACCAAAAACTGACCTTCGGCTCCGATGTTCCAAATGTTGGCGATGTAGCAGAACGACAATCCGATGGCGATCATCACCAGCGGCGACGCTTTGACCAATATCTCTCCCAACGAGTAGGGGTCCGTCAGCGGTTCGATGAAATAGACATAGAGTGCGACGAAAGGATTTTTGCCAAGGATCGCAAATAATACCGCCGTGGTCACAAGCGTAAGAACGATCGCAACCAGCGGCGAGGCGATCGTTATGAAATTCGAGCGTTCCGCGCGCCGCTCAAGCACCAATTGCACGATTGGCCTCCGGCTTTACAGTTTGCGCCGCAGGCGCGCCGCCCATCAACAACCCCAGTTTTTCCCGCGTCACTTCGGCTGCTTCCAGCGGCTCCGACAAGTGGCCTCGGAACATCACGGCGGTGCGGTCGGCGATCTCAAAAAGCTCGTCTATATCTTGACTGATTATCAGCACCGCCGCACCTCGCACAGCGAGGTCAACGAGCGCTTGGCGGATGGTTGCCGCCGCACCCGCGTCGACACCCCAGGTCGGCTGAGCCACCACCAGAACGCCAGGCTCTCGCAGGATTTCGCGACCGACCACGAATTTTTGCAGATTTCCGCCAGAAAGGCTCATCGCTTCCGGGTCACGCTTGGCCTTGCGCACATCGAAGCTCTCGGTGGTGCGGTCGACGATCGCGAGCATCGCCCGTTTGACGACGAAGCCACGGCTGACCATTCCGCTCGCCGCGTGACCGGTCAGCAGCGCGTTTTCGGACAGTTTCATGCGCGGCGCAGTGCAGTGGCCCAAGCGTTCCTCCGCCACAAAGGCAGCGCCCATGCGCCGGCGCTGATTGACACCGAGACGGCCCGCCCGCTTGCCGTCGATGACGATTGTCGCGCTGGTCAGCGAGGACCGTTCGCCGGATAAGGCCGCGAACAACTCGTCCTGCCCGTTGCCGGCAACTCCGGCGATGCCAAAGATTTCGCCGCCACGAACCTCAAATGAAACATCTTCAAGGCCTATGCCGTGGTCGTCGGCCGCGGCGAGCGACAGGCCGTGGACCACGAGCCGCGGTTGCGAGACGCGACGGCTGGACACCTTCACTTCGCCGATCTGACTGCCGACCATCATGCGAGCCAACGAGGCGGCGGTCTCTTGGCGAGGGTCGCAGGTTGCGACTTTTTTTCCGCCTCGCAGAATCGTCGCGGTGTCGCAGACGCGCTTCACTTCTTCGAGTTTGTGGCTGATGTAGAGAACCGCCCGCCCTTCGCCTTTGAGCCTGTTGAGCACGACGAACAGCTGATCGGCTTCCTGTGGTGTGAGCACCGCGGTCGGCTCGTCCAGAATGAGGAGCTTGGGATTTTGCATGAGCGCACGGACGATTTCGATCCGCTGGCGCTCCCCTACCGACAGCCGCCAAACCTCGCGCTTCGGCTCGAGCGGCAAGCCGTAAGCCGCGGCGGTTTTTTCAAGACGCTTCGAGATCGACGTGAACGTTTCGACTGCCGGCAGTCCCAGCGCAACATTTTCCGCAACAGTCAGATTCTCGAAAAGGGAAAAATGCTGAAACACCATGCCGATACCGAGGCTGCGCGCCTGCGCGGGACCGGAAAGAGTGATTTTTTGACCCAGCCAGCGCAGTTCTCCGGCATCCGGCTGAATAAGGCCGTACATGATCTTGACGAGTGTGGACTTGCCGGCGCCGTTTTCCCCAAGCAGCGCATGGATTTCACCGGGGAATATATCCAGATCAACGTTGTCATTGGCTAGAAAGGCCCCATACCGCTTGACGACACCAACGGCCTGCAGCAGCGGATCGACGGAAGGTGACCGGACATCATGCATCGGCGGTCGCGCGTCAGCGGGGGCGGGATTGCCCGTCGGCCCGACATCATCAGCCAAAATCGGTCTCTGCAAAAGACGGCAATGATGGCAGCCGCTGCCTGGAAAGGCGCCACCGAGGCTTGACCGGAATCAGCTAGGCCCCACCCGAATTCCCGATCGCCCAAGCTGTAACGAAGTTTTCTTTTGTCTCGGGGAGAGGCGCACAGACCTGATCCGACCTCCGAATTTGTGTCTCAATTTTGTCACAGGGATCGCAATTCGTTTTTTCTCCTTATCCACTGTCAAAAATTAGGCGACCAAAAACGGGATCGAAAGAGCCCTTCGCGCGGCCGCCGACACGGTCCTTACTGCAAGCGATTCGCGACGATTTCGACCCGATATTTCTGGCGTTTTGTCCCCTTGTTGTTTGCTCAGCAATTTCGTCCGGCCCCAACGCTGCCGCCGGGCGATTTACACGCGCGTGTCGGATAAAACGGCAGTCCCCTGCTCAAATAATGCGCTTTGCCCAAGACCCGCGAGCCGTAATCTTGCTCCGAAGGCGAAGCGACCGAACACTAGGTCTTTGGCCTTTTGCGGGGCGCTGCGCTGAGGATCCTAACATGAGATGGCAGGGGGCCGTTATGAAGAACAAAGGTCTGAAATCGATTTTTAAGTTGGCGATATCTGCCGCCGCACTGGCTATCGCCGCGGGCGGCGCCGCCTACGCGGCCGATTTGCCGCTAAAGAGCCAGCCGCCGCCGAAGCCGATACCGTTCTTCTTTGTCAACGATACGTCGGTGAGCATGACGTATTTCTTCGACGCGACCGATCCGGGTGTGGCCGGATCGAGCGGAAGCGTTCCCGGCGGTATTGCCGGGCAAGGAAATACGATGTACCGCGCCTCGGGCAGCATCGACCACTTCGACGTGTGGGAATACGGCACAAACCTGATCCATGCCGAAGTGAACCAGTACGGCCCCTCGGATCCAATTCAAGGCCAGCCCGGCGCTTCAGGCTCGCGCGAATTCTTCGGATTTACGCGCAGCACGCTCGGCTTCAATGAACTGACCCACTCCAAAATGTTCACAACGCCGTTCACCAACGATATTGGTTTCGAGGGTGGCTTAACGGCCGGCACGCAAAACGACTACCTGACCGAGCAAACTACGCAATATGTGGTCGGCTTGAATTTCGACATTGCGATTCCGAAACCCCTCGGCACGTGGCTCGTCGGCGTATTGGCCTACAAGGAATACACCCATAACGAATTCGATGCGTGCGGACCGGGTGGATTTGGTGTTGCGTCGGGCGGCGGAAACGGCGCCTGCATCGGCGGCGGTGCGTTCGGCGGCGACCGTGACTTCGAGTGGACCTGGAGACTAGAATCATTCAACTCCATACCGCTAGGCGGGATTTTGGGCTCCTGGGCCGACGCTGCGCATATCGTCAACATCTTGAACGTCACCGGCCCCAAGGGCACCGGTCTGTCGACTGCAAACTGTCTGGCAATCGGCTGCGCCGGCACTACCGGCGTCGGTGATGCCTTCGGCATCAATGAAACCAAAACAGAAGTCTTCGAAGACGCGCGCCTGAGCTTCGACACATCGAAATTGTTCTGGGGCAAACCGGGCATCTGGGACACTTATGTCGGCTATCGTTACTGGTACAATAAATTCGGCACCAACCATAACGACTGGCTGTTCGCGACCAATGCGCCTGGCACCTCAATAGAAAGCACGGTCTATCTCGGGACCACCTATCACTTCAAATAGTCTTCCTCCAAGCCTTCACTTCCCGACATGCCCGGCCTCGCGCCGGGCATGTTCGTTTTCAGCTCTAACCCGCACATCGGCACCGACGAAAAGCTTGAAAGTCGCGCGGGGCATCTGGCATGCTGGCCACGCCGGCGCAATGCAAAGAGGCTTCCACCTTGGACCCCGTCCTCAGCGAGTGGCTGAGCGCCATTCTCCGTTGGCTGCACGTCGTCGCTGCGATTGCGTGGATCGGCAGCTCATTCTACTTCATCCACCTCGATCTCAGTCTCAAGGCGCGGCCTTGTCTGCCTGCCGGCGTGAAGGGCGACGAGTGGCAGGTACACGGCGGCGGCTTCTATCACATGATGAAATACCTGGTCGCGCCGGCGCAAATGCCGGACAGCCTGACCTGGTTCAAATGGGAGGCATACACCACCTTCCTCTCGGGATTCGCGCTGCTTGTCGTCATTTATTATCTGGGCGCCAACCTGTTCTTGATCGATGATTCGGTGCTTGCGCTTACGCCCGTTCAGGCGGCTGGCATTGCGTTCGTTAGTCTTGTTGTCGCGTGGCTCGTCTATGAAGGTTTGTGCCGGTCGCCACTGGGCCAACACGAAGTCGCCTTGGCGTTGGTCGGTTATGTCTTTCTGGTCGCGCTCACCTATGGCTTTACACACGTCTTCAGCGGACGCGGTGCATTCACCCAGATCGGCGCGTTGATCGGCACCATCATGGTGGCGAACGTCTTCGTCATTATCATTCCGTATCAAAAGAAGACGGTCGCAGCCCTGTTGGCCGGTAAGGAGCCCGATCCGCGCTGGGGTCAGCTCGGCAAGCAACGCTCGGTGCACAACAATTACCTGACGCTGCCTGTCGTGTTTCTGATGCTGAGCAATCACTACCCGCTATTCTTCGCGACCAGATATAACTGGCTGATCGTTGCCATCGTTCTCGCCATCGGTCCGGTGATCCGGCATTTCTTCAATTCCCGCCATGAAGGCAAAGGCAGCCCGTGGTGGACCTGGGCCGTCGCCGCTGCCGGCATGGCCGCGGTGGGATGGCTGTCGGCGGCCGGCTCCAATATCGAGATGGGAGCACTGCCGCCCTCCCCGCAATTCAAGCAAGTTGCGGATATCGTGATCTCCCGCTGCAGTATGTGTCATGCCACCCAGCCCGTGTGGGAGGGCATTCCCGCCGCGCCAAAAGGCGTCATGCTCGATACCGATGAGCGGATCAGGATTCATGCGCCGCTGATCGACATCGTCGCCGTGCGGTCGAGGGCGATGCCCCCGGGCAACATCACCGAGATGACGCCGCAGGAAAGGCGCCTCCTTGCTTCCTGGCTCGCGCACGGCGCGGCAGGGAATTGAAGCACCAATGGCAGACGGCGATACACGTGCAATCCGCGGCCGCCTGCTGACGTTTTTACGGGCTCCCGACGGGCTCAATGATTCGGGAAGTTACCGTTATATTCCCGACGGCATGGCCCATCGCATGGAGGTGGCGCGCGGGCTCGAAGACGAGTTGTTTGTACTTGTGACCATGGGCGACGACCGTGCAGTACGCCAGACCTATATAGCCGGGCGCCCCGCTCTGCGTGGCCATGCCTAGGCGCCGGTGCTGCGATGGATCTCAACACAGTAATGACCGTCACAACGCCGCGCCATCGCGCCGAGCTGCCGGTTTGGAGCCCGGGCGACGCTTGGCTCGCCGGCGGGACTTGGTTGTTTTCCGAGCCGCAGCCCGACCTGTCGAGGCTGATTGACATCACCGATCTCGCCTGGCCGGCATTGCTACCAACCGAGCACGGGCTTCGGATATCGTCGACATGTACGATCGCCGAACTGGCCGGCATGGCCTTTCCCGCCCGGTGGACCGCCGCGCCGCTCGTCAATCAATGCTGCCGATCGTTTCTTGCGTCATTCAAAATCTGGAACGTTGCGACGGTCGGGGGCAACCTCTGCTTGGCTCTGCCGGCCGGGCCGATGATATCGCTCGCTGCGGCGCTCGACGGCGTGTGTGCAGTCTGGACCACGGATAGCGGCGAGCGCAGCGTCGCGGTGACCGATTTTGTCCTGGCGCCGCGGCGTAATGCACTCAAGGAAGGAGAGCTGCTTCGTGCGATCGATCTGCCGCTTGCGGCGCTGCGCCGCCGCACGGCTTTCCGGCAGATTTCGCTAAGTCCGCTGGGGCGGTCCGGGGCGCTCATCATCGGCACGCACGCGCCGGATGACGGCGGCTTTGCGATCAACGTAACGGCCGCGACGCCCCGTCCCGTCCAGCTGCGATTTTCGGCAATACCCGACACCCGCGAACTGCGCGATGCCCTGGAAACCGCGATTCCGCAGGATCGTTATTACGACGACCTTCACGGCGTGCCGGCGTGGCGCCGGCAGGTGACATTGCAATTGGCGGAAGAAATACGGAACGAACTGGCTGGCAGGAATTGAGCCGCGTCATGCTCTTTGTGGTCAACGGCAATAGGCACGATGTGGCGCCGCGGGCTGGACAATGCCTGCGTACGCTGCTTCGCGAAGCCGGCTATTTCGGCGTGAAGAAGGGATGTGACGCGGGCGATTGCGGAGCGTGCACGGTCATGATCGACGGCGATGCCGTGCATTCCTGTGTCTATCCGGCCTTTCGTGCCGCCGACCGTGCGGTGACGACCATCGAAGGACTAGCGAGCGACGGCGTGCTCCATCCAATGCAGCAAGCATTTCTCCAAGCGCAAGGTTTTCAGTGCGGATTCTGCACTCCGGGCATGATCGTAACAGCGGCAAGCCTCAATCAATCACAACGGCACGATCTTGGGTGGGCCTTGAAGGGCAACATATGCCGTTGCACCGGCTATAGCGCGATTGAAAACGCAATCCGGGGCGTCTCGGCGATTGAGGATGCAGAGCCCGGTCAAGCCTGCGGCCGCAGCATTTCGGCACCTGCGGCGCGCGCGGTCATTTCGGGAGCGGCGCGCTACACCCTCGACGTCTCGCCGGAAAAGCTTCTGCATATCAAATTGTTACGTTCGCCGCACGCCCACGCGCGTATCACATCGATCCGCAAGGAGGCCGCCTTGGCTGTCCCAGGCGTGCGCGCCGTTCTGACGTATGCCGATGTGCCGCAGAAGCTTTATTCAAGCGCAAGACACGAGAATGAGACGGCCGATCCGGACGACACGGCGCTGCTCGACAATGTCGCGCGATTTGTCGGTCAACGTATCGCGGCGGTTGTCGCGGAAAGCGACGCGGCGGCGGAAGCCGCCTGTCGCGAAGTTGAAATCGAATACGAGCTATTGCCCGCAATATTCGATCCCGACGAGGCTATGCGCCCCGGCGCGCCGATCATCCACGACAACAAACCGCGCGCACGCATCCGGGATCCACATCGCAACATCGTTGGCGAGATTCACAGCGTTCACGGCGACGTCGAAGCGGGCTTCGCCGAAGCCGACGTCATACACGAGGGCACTTACCTCACTCAGCGCGTTCAACATGCTCATCTGGAGACGCATTGCGCCATCGGCTGGGTCGATGAAGCCGGCCGGCTCAATATTCGCTCCAGTACGCAAACGCCGTTCCTGACGCGCCGCGCCTTGTGCGGCATTTTTGGCCTTGAGCCGGCCAAGGTCAGGGTATTCTGCGAACGGATGGGCGGAGGTTTCGGCGCCAAACAGGAGATGTTGGTCGAAGATATCGTCGCGCTTGCCGCGATCAGGACGGGACAGCCGGTCAAGCTCGAGTTCACCCGCGAGGAGCAATTCATCGCGGCGACCACGCGGCATCCGATGCGCGTGTGTATTAAGGCCGGCGCCCGGCGCGACGGCCGCTTGACGGCCATCGAATTAAACATCGTCTCGAATACCGGGGCCTACGGTAACCACGGTCTCGCCGTGTTGAACCACGCCTGCGGCGAATCGATATCGGTTTATAATTGCGCAAATAAGAAGATCGACGCCGTCGTCGCTTATACGAATACCGTTCCGGCCGGAGCCTTTCGCGGCTACGGGCTGCCGCAAACGAATATCGCCGTCGAGTCGGCGATGGACGAACTCGCACACAAGATCGGCATGGACCCGATCGACTTCCGTGCGTGCAACGTGGTCCGCCCGGGCGATCCCATGATCTCGACTGGCTCAAACGAATGCCACGACGTTCAATTCGGAAGCTATGGCCTCGATCAATGTCTGCGGCTCGTGAAGAATGCGCTCGATGCGGGCGGCGGCCTGGAGCCACCCAGCACCGGTGATTGGCTCGTTGGCCAAGGCGCAGCACTCGGCATGATTGATACCGTTCCGCCCTTTGGCCACTTTTCCGATGTGGCGGCAGCTTTGGGTGCCGACGGGTCATATCGGCTCGTTGTCGGTACGGCGGAATTCGGCAACGGCACGACCACGGTTCATCTGCAAATCGCAGCCACCGCGCTTGGCACCACGGTCGATCAGATTCGAGTAGCGACGTCGGATACCGACAACGGCGGCCATGACACCGGCGCCTACGGCAGCACGGGAACGGTCGTCGCCGGCCGAGCCACCCAACTCGCGTGCGAGGCTTTGCGTGAGCGGATTTTGCGCTTTGCCGCCGACCATGCCGGCGGCGAAGCCGCGTCCTGGTCGCTGACAATGGGTGCCGTGATCTGCGGCGGACAGCGCATCTATCTTGCCGATCTTGCCGCGGCCGCGCATGCGGCAGGACGCGATCTTGCCGCTCTGGGCACCTGGGCGGGAACTCCCCGTTCGGTAGCGTTCAACGTGCAAGCGTTCCGCATTGCGGTGAACAAACACACCGGCGTGATCAAAGTCCTTCGCAGCGTTCATGCCGCGGACGCAGGCCGCGTCATCAACCCCATGCAATGCCGCGGCCAAATCGAGGGAGGCGTGGCACAGTCTCTTGGCGCAACGCTCTATGAGGAAATGGTGATCGACGAGAGTGGTCATGTCGTCAATCCGAGCTTCCGCAACTATCACCTGCCACAGTTTGGTGACGTGCCACGAACGGAAGTTTTTTTCGCCGACACTTCAGATGCCCTTGGACCGTTCGGCGCGAAGTCGATGAGCGAAAGCCCTTATAACCCGGTCAGCGCGGCAATGGGCAACGCGCTGTTCGACGCGACAGGTATCCGCTTCAACAAAACCCCGTTCAAGCCCGATCGTATTTTCCAGGCGATTGCAGAAAAATTCAACACCGCTCTCTAGCTGTTGGAGCAAGCGGTGTGCCAGCTGGATGATGAGACTGCTTTTCGGTGCTCTTTTGACTTGGTGCGCCGCTCGCGAACGCGCGGAAATCATCCCTTTGGCGCTCTCCTGATAAATTTCGCCGGCGAAGTATTGATCGAGGCCGAAAATGGCTTTCCGCCCGATCGCAACATGACCGGACCGAACGTCTTCTCGCGACGGCGGCCTGCGCCACAAACCGAGCCGCGCGTAAGCCATCTCGGTGGGCTCCGAGCGAGCAGATGGCTCTTAATCAGCGGATCCAAGGTTCGAGTAATTGTTCGCCCACCAATAAAATCGATCTCCAACATTATTTTTTAGACAGTCAGCTTGGTATCTTTTGCCGCCACTCGTCGGTACAATTTGTGTTTCATCCGCCAACGGTATCCATCCTTCGTCCAATGCCTTCGCTTCTGTAGCTGGTATGTTTCTTCCACCGACAATCGCGCCCATCGGCTCTCGGTGGAGGTCATTCTGCTTTTCCTCCCATTTCTGCCTCGTTTCCAAGGATGATCCTCATAGAACTTCTGTCGGGGGGACTAGAGCGAAAATTTCGCGGAGCACGAAGTAACGCGGCACATATCTGAGGCTGTCAATATGACTGTCCGAACGTCCGCGGGATATCGGCTTGTGCTCTGATCGCCGACGTGAGTGGCTGTATCGACCACAAGCCCCAGTCCGATCGCTTTCATCGCCAAGTGGAATCTTATATCATGCTCGGCACAGGCGGGTGTTACGGTGGGATAACTCGATTGGGCTGATTTTGAGGTGCATCAATGGCTTACAGGCGGCCTCGGTTCTACTCCGCCTGGCTCCGCCAAAATTATCGAGACCGTTTTTAGTGCACGCCTAAAAGCACGATCCGGAAAATGCCTGTCCCCGGACTTGATGCGGGGACGGATGGCGGTTTGCCGAAAGACCACGCTTCCCAAAAAAGCATGCGGCGAGTGGCCGCGCCGCGCACGTGAAAGCGCCAGACGCGTGCTATAGTTGGGCTCAAACTTGGGGATGGGACGGAGGCTGGGATGCGTGCGGGAAGGATCGGCGCCGGGCGGCTCGGTGCGCTTGGATTGCTGCTTTGTCTCGCCGGGACAGGACCACTGGCGGCTCAGCAGCATTCGCCGGCCATGCAGCCCGATCCAAACCTCAACACCGAAGACCAACTCGCGCCCTCGCAGATGAAGCAGCAAATGCCGTCGGCGGTTGCGGAACCGACCGGCGACGCGCATGGTGCTGCTTACGGCGCCGCGCATCCGCCGGCACATGCCGCAGTGGCCGCCCGTCGTGCGGCCGCGCCGAAAATGCCCTTACCCAGCGCCCATGTAGTCGCCTGCAGCGGTATTTTTGCCAAGAATTCAAATCATCTGCGGCTCGCCATGACCTTCGACTACAAGAATGTCAGCTTTGGCGATGTCGCCGCCAACGGTGGCGCCAAGGTCGAGGCCTCCATTGTGTTTCCCAACGATCCGAAGCGCCGCCTCGAAGTCTGGTGGTCGAATCCCGCCGAACGCAGCGGCGTCTATCTCATCGACATCAAGGGCAAATCGGAGTGGAGCGGCCCCGACGGCCTGCGGCTTGGGCTCAATGTGGGGCAACTGGAAAAACTCAACCGCAAGCCCTTCAAGCTCAAGGGCTTCGACAAGAACGGTGTCGCCACCGTCAGCGACTGGGATGGCGGCGAATTGGCGGCGCTGCCGGGCGGCTGCAAATCGGGCGTCAGCCTTGCCGCCGACCCCAAGGTCTCGGCGGATTCGGTTGCCGCCCTGTCAGCCGATAAAGACTACAGTTCCGACGACCCGGCGGTGCGCGCATCGAAACCCACCGTCAGCGAAATCCTCATCGGATATTAGAGCATGATCCGGAAAATGCCTGTCCCCGGACTTGACCCGGGGATGGACACCGCTTTTCCGGAAAGATCACGCCTCACCAAAATGCCGCTTACATCGGCTTGGGCTGTGCATGCCCCGGCGGCGCGGCCGCGGGGTCGGCCGGGCTTGCTGCCGGCTTGCTCGATTGTTCTTTTTTCATGGTGCGCACGTCGCGCGCCATTTCCAGGCAGGTGAGCAACTCGGTATAGCTCGACTCACCACCCATCTCCGATTCGTTGGTGCAAGCCGCTTTGTCGGCCGGCGCAAAGCTCGACCACTCCTTGACGATCTGATCGCGGACGGCCCGCTCGCTGTCGAGGCAGTTCTTCTTCTCGACGCTGGTGTCGGTGTCGTGGAAGGAAACACCGCCCTGCTGTGCAATACCCTGGCAGACCTGCTGGACGTTCAGGGTCGGCACGCTATCGGCCACCGGCGTGATCAAATGGGCGCCGACAAGCAATGCCGCGGGAAGGATCATCATCGTGCTCCGTCGATTGACCGAGGCACTATAGCACGGCGGCGGGACGGAACCAGCGAGAGCGGCGCGGTGTGGACAGGAACCGGCCGGCACGAAGGCGAGGTGGCGCAGTCAGCACCGGTAGGACCCTCAGGCGGCCTCTCTAAGTTCGGGGGTAATGCGGCGGCGATCTCGGGCGCCGCCCGGGCTTGGTCGGCCGACGGCAAATCGAGATAGAAAACCGTGCCGCCGCCGCCCGGCGCATCGGCAAAGCCCACCTCGCCGCCGGGCCGGGCGGTGATCTCTTTGACGATACTCAGGCCAAGACCGGCACCGCCGGTTTTCTTGGTCGAGGTTGCGTCGGCCCGCGCGAATTTCCCGAAGATGCGCGGCTTGAACTCGGCGGCTCAGCCCGGGGCGCTTGCTTTTTTGGTCTCGACCAAAATCCGGCCGACGCGTCAACGCGGAATCGCGCGCACGGCTATCCCGGTCGCCGGGTCTATGACCAGGATGCGGTCGGGCTGGTACACGTAGCGATATGTGTAAGGCTGGGTGGCGACTACGTCACCGGCAAGAGGCGCTGTAGCAACCGCGGGCGCGGGAGCCATGGGCGCCGAAACCTCGTCATAAAGCGGCTGCGGTGTGGTTGCGACCGGCGCCGGTGCAACCTCGTCATAAAGCGGTTGCGGCATGGCCGACACGGTGCGCGCAATCACGGTTGTCGTCGGCAGCACCCGTCGCGTGATGGTCCGCGTCGTGATCACTTCGTGGCGGCGGATGGTTCGCACCGGTAGCGACCGCACCGTTCGGACGGTTTCAGTCGTCTGCACGGTCTCCGGCTGCACGATCGTGGCCGCCGGCACGGCGACCACCGGCTGATCGACCACTGCGGGCGTAATCACCGTCTGCGCGTTCGCCGCGGATATGCCGCCCGCAAGGGCCAAGGCCGAGCCAAGCGCCGCATAAGAAACGGGGAGTCTCATGACGTTCTCCATTAAGATGTCTATCGCTCGGGCCCTGGAACTCTCTCGACATTCGTTCCACGATCGGCCCGACCCAGCAGCCCAACGCCGCTGCGGGGCGGCTGTTCCTGCCGGAGAGTGAGTTGCCGAGATCGCGGCGACGAACCGGAGTTCCAGCGCCGCAAATTTGACGCCGCCGCGCCGCGCCAGAACCTTATGCGCGCGAAAGCGGACCGCGCAGCAGCGCCGAGAGCGGCAGCGTCAGGAGAACAAAGCCGGCGATCATGATCAAAGCCCGCCACACGCCGAGCGCGTCGCCGACGCGGCCGAACAAGATCGGCGAGATGGCGCCGGAGCCGATCACGCCGGTGTAAAAGATACTCAGCGCCCGGGTACGCCACTGCGGCGGCACCAGCTCGGGCACCGAACCGTACAAAACCGACGACGTGCCATTGAGTGCAACGCCGATCAGCGGCAGTAACAACAACGCGCCGGTGAGCGGCAGCGGAAACAGCGCCAGAATTCCCACGGCCGTGGAGCCTTCGGTCAACCACACCGTGCCAACGGCGCCGATCCGCGCGCCGATAAAAGTGCAGGCGAGCTTGCCGGCGGCGCCGCCGGCAAAAA
>JBAQHW010000179.1:0-15405 GCA_049288525.1 Xanthobacteraceae bacterium | reverse complement strand
GCCCATCGGCGCGCCGATGGCGCTGGCGTTGGCGGGGCTTATCGGCCGCGGCGCGGAGCAGGTCCGCGACACGGCCCCACTCGACGACGCAACGGTGCTTGGATTGCCGGCGGGACGCATGCTTGCCGCGGTGACCGCGGCGGGACTTGCCGGCACCGTCGGCGAAGCCGGGCTTCTGCATTTTCGCGGCGCGTATCACGATCCCGCCATGCTGCTGCCGGTCACCGTGCCGCCGCTTGCGTCGGCAGCGCTCGCGGCGGCCGCGCTTCGTCCGAGCCGGAACGTCAACCGCTTGGCGCGCTGGTGGCTGCGCATGACCGCGCTGCTGGGCTTTGCCGGAGTGGGATTTCATGCCTATGGCGTGTCCCGCAACATGGGCGGTTGGCGCAACTGGTCGCAGAACGTGCTCAATGGGCCGCCTTTGCCGGCGCCACCCAGCTTTACCGGTTTAGCCCTTGCCGGCCTGGCTGCGCTTAACCTGATCGAGGAGGCAGAGACCGATGTCTGACCGCTATCCGGGTTACGACGTTCTCAAAAAACGCAATTCAATGTCGTGGAACGAGCAGACCCGTGAGGTCATCGATCAACGGCTGGCGCTCGATCCTGACCGGCATTTGTTCTTTTCCGACGAGGAATGGCCGACCTTGCGCGCGGTCTGCGACCGCATTGTGCCGCAAACGACGGCGCGGCCGCACCAGGTTCCGCTCGCCGCCATGGTCGACGAGAAAATGTACAAGAATGCGGGCGACGGCTACCGCTACGCCGATCTTCCCGCGATGCGTGAAGCTTGGCGCCGCGGCCTTGCCGCGCTCGACGCCGAGTCGCGCGACGGTCATCGCCTTCGGTTTGCCGAGCTTGACCCGTTGCAGCAGGACGCAATTCTCAAAGCCGTTCAGGACGGTAGAGTGAACAACCGCGCTTGGCGCGATGTGCCGCCAAAAAGCTTCTTCACCAAGCGCGTGCTGCACGACATCGTCAGTTCGTATTACGCTCATCCGACATCTTGGAATGAAATCGGCTTCGGCGGTCCGGCGTCTCCGCGCGGCTATGTGCGGATGAATTTTGACCGGCGCGATCCCTGGGAAGCCTCGGAGGCGCGGCCGGGCCGCGAGAAGCGCGCGCGACGGGAGAACGAGCGTGTCGGATAAGGCGCAAGATAGCCCACGCGCCAAGGGCGGACGCGCGCCTGATGTTTTTCATCCCGGCGGCTGGGTGCCGATGCGCCAGCATTCCGACGATGACGTCGTGGACTTTGCCATCGTCGGCACCGGTGCCGGCGGCGGCACGCTTGCCTGCAAACTCGCCGAATACGGCTTCTCCGTCGTGGCGCTTGACGCCGGGCCTTACTGGCGGCCGCTGGAAGACTTTGCGTCCGACGAGCACCATCAAGCGAAGCTTTACTGGACGGATGACCGGATCACCGACGGGGAGAATCCGATCCAACTCGGCGCCAACAATTCCGGCAAGTCGGTCGGCGGCTCGACGGTGCATTTCGCCATGGTGTCGCTGCGTTTCCGGCCCGAATGGTTCAAGTCCCGCAAGAGGCTCGGTTATGGCGCCGATTGGCCGTTGGATTGGCGTGAGATGTGGACCTATTACGCCGAGGTGGAAGCAGCGCTGAAAATTTCCGGGCCGGTGAACTATCCCTGGGGCCCGCCGCGGTCGCGCTATCCATACCGGCCGCACGAACTTAACGCCGCGGCATTGGTTCTTGCCGAGGGCGCCGAGGCGCTTGGCATCCGCTGGTCGCCGACGCCGCTCGCAACCGTGTCGGCGCCACGCGGTCATTCGCCGCCCTGCGTCTATCGCGGCATGTGCGTGCTCGGCTGCTCGACCAACGCCAAGCAGAGCGTGCTGATCACCTGGCTGCCGCGCGCGCTCGCCGCCGGGGCGGAAATCCGCGATCTGGCCATGGTGGGCCGCATCGAGCACGACGACAATGGCCGGGTCACGGGCGTTCACTATATGCGTGAAGGTATCTGGCGGTTCCAGCGCGCACGCAATGTCGTGGTCGCCGGCTATTCGATCGAGACGCCGCGGCTTCTCCTGCATTCCGCATCGAGCCGGTTTCCGGACGGATTGGCCAACTCCTCCGGTCTCGTCGGCAAGAATCTGATGGTGCAGGCCAATCAGGCGGTATGGGGACTCATGGAGCGCGAGATTCGCGGTTACAAAGGCCCACCGTCGCTCGCCATCACGGAGCACTGGAATTACACCGATACCGGCAAAGATTTCTTCGGCGGTTACGCTTACATGAGCCAAGGCCCGCTGCCCGTCGTCTGGTCCGGCACCCAAGCCGGTAAGCGCGGTCTGTGGGGTCAACGCCTACGCGATGAAATGGAGAAATATAACCACCAGGTCGGCCTGAAGATCGTCGGTGAATGCATGCCGCAGGAACGTAACACGGTGACGCTGAGCGACGAAAAGGACCAATACGGCCTGCCGGTGCCACGGATCAGCTATTCCTATTGCGACAACGACAAAAAACTGATCGCCCATTCGCTCAGCTTCATGCGGCGGGCGCTCGATGCGGCAGGCGCCACCGATATCTGGGACGAGACCGACGACACCTGCCATATGAATGGCACCGCTCGGATGGGTGACGATCCGGGGGCCAGTGTGGTCAATGCCGACTGCCGCTCCTGGGACATCCCCAATTTGTGGATTTGCGACGGCTCGGTGTTTCCGACAGTCGGCGGCGTCAATCCGTCGCTGACCATTCAAGCCATTGCCTGCCGCACCGCGGACCGGATCAAATCCATGGCCGCAAGGGGCGAGCTTTAGATTTTCGCTGACGCCAGCGTTAGTTTTCCTTCTTTTGTCGGACTGCCAGCTTGGGCTTGCTTCGCGCTGGCTCGTGGAACTGGTCCAATCCTCTGATGTTATCATTACACGGCCAACCTTCGCCTTCGAGTGCTGCACATGAAGGTCGGAAACGCACTGTTCTGGCTAACCTCCTTTTTCGCCGCGACGATCCTGCTATGGGCCGCTGCCGACTACCTCTACAACCTCAGTGACAACTACCCGGTGCTCAACATCACCGCCGTGTTTCTTGCCGCCGCAGTCTGGTTGGTGGGATTGATATGCCGGCGGGCTCTATAGCGCTCGGTTGCGGGTCAAGCGCCGCTGCGGATCCGATAGACATTCGGGGATGCGGCGGCTTCCGGAACCAGCACGCCATCCTCAATGTGCAAAATGTTATCGGCGAACCCAGTCAGGCGCGTATCGTGGGTGACGACCAAAACAGCGCGATCCGGTTCGCGGGCGATTGCCGATAACAGCGTCATGATTGCCTGTCCGTTGGCCCCGTCAAGCGCTGCGGTCGGCTCGTCCGCCAGAATCGCCGCGGGTTCAGCGACAATGGCGCGGGCAATCGCTACGCGCTGCTGTTCGCCGCCGCTGAGTTGGCGCGGAAATGCGTCGGCCTTGCGAGCCAGATCGACCCTGGTGAGAACCTCGCGGGTTCGCGCGCGCGCCATCGCGCCGCGCTCGCCACGCACGTCGAGCGCGAGCTGAACGTTTTCGGCAGCCGTCAGCGTCGGAAAGAGATGAAAAGTCTGGAACACGAAGCCAATATGGCGGCGGCGGATCTCCGCCAACGCCTCGGCATCGGCGCCGTCGGTCGTATCCCCGCAGATTTCCACCCTCCCTTCGCTCGGTATCAGCATGCCGCCGAGAATCGACAGCAAGGTCGTCTTGCCGCTGCCGGACGGGCCCATCAGCAGCGTCAGGCCACCGCCGCTCAGCGACAAATCGATATGCTTGAGCGCCTGCACCTGCGCGGCGCCGGTGCCGAGAGTTTTGCCGACGTTGCTTGCCTGGATGATGGGTTTTGTCATCGTGCCATCACCATCACGGGTTCGAGCCGAACCACACGGCTGATTGCCGCCAGGGCGGAGCCGACACACATCGCCACGGTGAGCAGAAACAGCGCGGCTAGCAGATCCGGCGTGATCACGATCGGCAACGAGGTTTTGGCGGTCGCTGCGACAATGGCAAACCCCATCCCCGCGGCGATGACGAAGCCGAGAACCGCGCTGATCAGCGCCTGCAGAATAATGACGGTGTAAATGTAGCTCTTGGTGCAACCGATCGCGCGCAGCGTGGCAAACTCGTAGAGGTGATCCTTTGTACTCGAATAGAGCGTTTGTGCGACGATCACGGTGCCGACGATGACGCCAAGCAGGGCGCCGGCGAATAGCGCCGCGCCGGCTCCGGTACTGAACAGCCAGAACGAGCGGCTGCGCGCGCTGAACTGCGCGGGCGTCAGCGCCTCGACATGGGGGAGCGCGGATTGAATGTCGCTTCGCACCTGCTCGACTTTGGCGCCGGGTTTCAACCGCACCAGAAAGTGGCTGGCCCGATCCGCAGGCAGGCCGATATAGGAGCGCGCACTGTCGAGAGCGGCAAACACATAGGGCGTCGTGGTGAAAGAACGAATGCCGTCGGTGACCGCCGCGACCTCCGCGGGCAGGCCGCGAATTTCGGTCTTGGCGCCGATGCCCGTCACGCCGAGCCGGCCGAAATAGGTTTTATCGACCGCGACCCTACCGGCGGTGGAGAGCGCCTGAACCGAGCCGGCCGTGACATTCCATGGCGCAATGCCGCCGGCGGCGATGTTTGAGCCGACGACGAAAATCGGCGTCATGCCGCCTCCGGGGAGCCGCCAGGCGGAAAATCCGATGACGACCGGAATGACGTCTGCCACTCCGGCAACAGCACGTACGCGGTTAGCCGTCTGCGTATCCAGGAGCGACAGGTCTTCAAAACTCTTTGTTCCGCGCGAAACGACCCACAGGTCCGCTGGAGCATGATCGATCATTGTGGTCACCATGCGCCCGAAGCCGAGATAAAGACCCATCTGCACCATCACAAGAACGACGGAGAAGACGATGCCGATCAAGGTAGCGACAAAACGCAGCCGATCTTGAAGCAGGTTTCGCGAGGCAAGCGTTGCAACAAGCGCCATGGTTTGGATTCCATCTGTCTGCGGCGATTAATATGTCTGCAGCGATTAATCGGTCTGCGGCGATCAATTCCGGCAAAATCGCGGCGCGGCGCGATTGGGCCGAAGACGGCAATTTCCCGGACAACAGTCGTCGTAACGCAACGCTCCGGCACCCGGTCGCGTTCCTCCGTACCGCCTTGCGTCGGCGGCGCGGTTTAGCCAAGTGCAGGTCGCTGCAGTAGGTTGGCTGCAACTGGTCCATTAGCCGGTGCCCGCAGAAACGGCTCAGAGACCGGCCAAAGGTGAAGAATGGAATTGCCGCCTTTATTGCGTCGCGCCATTGATCGCAGGCTGAGCGGCGTGGCGCTGGCCGAGCTCGCCGCCGCGTCGGGTGCCTTGTCGCGGCGCTACCGGGAGGAGCGGCGTGACGGCCGGCCTCACGTCGCAAGCGAGCAGGACGGGCTCGCTTATCTGGCGGTGCGACTGCCGGCGACTTATGCGGCGGTCCGCGCGAGTTTTGCCGCGATTGCTGCGGCACTCCCGGATTTGGCACCCAAAACTGTGCTCGACGTCGGCGCCGGCCCCGGCACCGCGGTCTGGGCGGCAGCCGAGTGCTGGCCGGACCTCGCCCAAGCGTGGCTTGTCGAGCCAAGTCCGATCTTTCGGGCGTGCGCGGAACAGCTCATGGCAGAAATCCAGCTGCCGGGCGTTTCCTGGCGGACCATGGATTTTGCCGCTGCAGCGCTCGACTACCCGCCTAGCGACCTGGTCGTCATGGCCTATACGCTCAATGAACTGGCCCCCGAGGTTCGGCGGGACGTGTTGCAGCGGTTGTGGCAACTCACCGCCGGTGTCTTCGTCATTGTCGAGCCGGGAACGCCGTCCGGCTGGCAGCGTATCGTCGCCGCACGGCGTTTCCTGATCGAGAGCGGTGCGCATGTGATCGCGCCATGCCCTCATGGCCATGCTTGTCCGCTGCATCCTCCGGACTGGTGCCATTTTTCCCAACGAGTCGCCCGCTCCCGAAGCCATCGGCAAGCCAAGAATGCGCAAGCTCCTTGGGAGGACGAAAAGTACAGTTATCTCGCGGTCTCGCGCAGACCTGCGCCGGCCGGAGCGCCCCGAGTGATCGCGCGGCCGCGAAAAGCCGGCGGCCACGTCACGCTGAAGCTGTGCCGGCCCGACGGATCGGCGAGCGAACAACTGTTCTCGCGGCGCGACGGTGCGCTATTCAAGCGCGCTTGGCGAAGGACCTGGGGCGCTTCGCTATGACACGCGGTCCGCCCTCATTTTTTAAGGAGCGCTTCGAATGCCGCGGCGAAGCCGTTGAATGAGATCGGAACCTTGACATCGTGGCCGCCGGCATCAGCGAACGAAACTTTGCCGACTCCGGTCGCATCCCGCAGCTTCTTGAGAATGTCTTCCTTCAGCTCGAACTCGGCGAAGCAGCCGTTCGGATTGCAATTGGCGAACGGTGCGATGATGCCGGGATCCTGATCGCCGGTCTGAATGTGAACCTGGGTGCCAAACGAGGCGTTGACCGGGACCTGAACGATCAGCTTTGCCGGTTGGCCTTTTTGCGGACGCGCCACGGCGACCCGCGAAAACGGCAGGTTCTTGCCCTGCATCTGCGTCACCTGCGCCATATCGCAGACCGGCTCCGAAGGCGGCGAGGTGTTCTCCACGCATTCCACCACCCAGTCGCCATAGGTCGCGGTGGTCCGTTGCGGCGTATCAGTAGTTGGCGCGCCGGCGGGCGGATGCGCCGCCGGCCGCTGCTGCGCTTGCGCCATTCCAGACAACGACGTCGTCAGCATAGCCACAAGGCAAGCGGCTATTTTTGCTTTTCTTTTCATTAAGTTAGTGGACCTAAGGGTTGGAGAATAGCGCATTGTGGCTCGGTTCCAGGCTGTTGTGAAGCGTCTTGGTGCCGCGATTAACGCTTAACGCCGCCGGTCCCTAAAAGAGAGCCATCCATGTGCCCTTGATCTTCTTGGCGGTGTGCATGGACGCGTGCTAATCGACACTTTCATGGCACAAGCGCCCGCCAGTCAGACAATTATGCCGCTCGGCGAAGCGCTAGCGTATGCCGAGCGCTGCCGGAGTGAAGGCAAGCTGTTGGAGGCGGCGGCAATCTGCCGCCAGATCCTCCAAGCGCAGCCAAACGTTCCCGAGGCCGAACACTTGCTCGGCGTCATTGCTCACCAAAACGGCCAGCTCGGCGAGGCCATCGAGCATGTCAAACGGGCGACCAAGCTGGCGCCGAAGGTCGCGCTGTTTCATGCCAATCTCGGCGAGATGCTGCGTCTCGCCGGCCGACCCAAATTGGCTGCCGAAGCCGCGCGCGCAGCGCTTGAGATCGATCCAAAAATGCCGGCAGCGCTGAGCAATCGCGGCGTCGCCTTGTACGAGCTGAAGGATTACGAAGGCGCAGCGGCGGCGCAGCGCAAAGCGATCGAAGCCAAACCAGATTTTGCCGAGGCACACAGCAATCTCGGCAATGCCTTGCATGCGCTGCGCCGTTTCGACGAAGCCATTCCGGCCTATCGCCGCGCCATCGCGATCAATCCGAACTACGCCGACGGTTGGGCCAATCTCGGTACCACTTTGCATCACAGCGGCAATTTCGAAGACGGAATTTCGGCGTTGCGCCGCGCCATTGCGCTGGCGCCGCATCATGCCAACGCCCGCTCCGGGCTCGGCATTCTGCTCTTGATGCGCGGCGATTTGGCCGAGGGCTGGGAAGAATATGAATGGCGCTTGCGCTCGACCGAGCGGAAGGGGCCGAAGTTTCCCGAAAACCCGTGGCAGGGCGAAGACCTCGCCGGCAAGCACATTTACGTTCAGGCCGAGCAAGGTTTCGGCGATACTCTGCAATTCGCGCGCTACGTGCCGATGCTCATCGCGCGCGGCGCCAAAGTCACATTGCGCGTGCACCAGCAGCTGGTGACGCTGATCCGCGAAAGCCTGCCCGGCATTACAGTTCTCGGCGACCGCGGCAGTCCGGCGCCTTATCAATGCGACGCCGTGCTCCTAAGCCTGCCGCGCTTGTTCAAAACGCGGCTGGAAACCATTCCGGCGCAGGTCCCCTACCTGCGCGCACCGGCCGAGGCGCAATCGCGCTGGAACGCTCGGCTCGCGAAGATGAAGGGTCTGCGCGTCGGCGTGGTCTGGGCGGGCAACCCAGACCACGTCAACGATACCCGACGCTCGATCGATCTGTCGAAGCTTGCGCCGCTGTTCGCCGTGCGCGGGGCGTCGTTCGTGAGCCTGCAATTCGGTGCGCGCGCCGCCGATCTCAAGAAGCTCAAGCGCGCTACTCCGGCAATCGAAGATTTATCAGCAGAAATCGCGGGATTCAGCGAACCGGCCGGCGCGATCGACGCGCTCGATCTGCTGATTTCAATCGACAGCTCTACCGCGCATCTAGCCGGCGCGCTGGGCAAACCGATCTGGATGTTGCTGCCGTGGGTCACCGATTGGCGTTGGCTGCTCAATCGCGAGGATAATCCCTGGTACCCGACCATGCGGCTGTTCCGCCAGAAAAAGGGCCAGGACTGGTCGAAAGTCGTCGCGCACATTGAGAGGGAGCTCACGGCGGTCGTCCAAGGCGACACCGTTCGGCTGACGCCCTTCAAGGCCGAAGGCGAGCGTCGCGCCGCCGAGGCTGCAGCCATCGTCGCTGCGGAAACCGTCCGGGCCCTGCGGCCGCGAACACTGCCGATGCAAGCGGCATCGCCGGGGCAGACGCTCATTGTCGCCGAGCACAAGCGCCGCCACGGATTTTTGGCCGATGCCGACGAACTGGCGCGAAGCGCGGCGGCCGCCGACCCGGCCAACGCCGAAGCAGTGCACATGCTCGGCATCGTGGCGCATCAGTCGGGCAAAACCGCCGAAGCGATCGAGCACCTGCGGCGCGCCATTGCCATCAAGCCGAATGTGGCGCTTTACCACGCCAATCTCGGGGAAATGTGCCGGCTTGCGGGCCGTGTCGACGAGGCCGTCGCCGCTGGTCGCCGCGCCATTGAGCTTAACCCCAATTACGCTGGCGCTTTGAGCAATCTCGGCATTGCCTTGTTCGACCAGGACAAGTTCGAGGAGGCGATCGAGCTATACAGTCGGGCCATCGCTCAGGAAGGCCAGTTCGCCCAGGCCTACAGCAACCGCGGTAACGCGCTGCAACGCCTCAAGCGCTTCGCCGAAGCGGAAAAGGACTATCGCCGCGCCGTCGATTTGCAGCCAAATTTCGCCGACGCTTGGAATAATCTCGGCACCTGCCTACGTGAACTCAAACTCCCGAAGGAGTCCGAGACCGTCTATCGCAAGGCGCTTGAATTCGCGCCCAACAATCCGGACACGCTCGACAACCTAGCGCTCGCGCTCAAGGACCTCGATCGGCTCGACGAAGCCGCCGATCTGATGCGCCGCGCTATCACGATCGAATCGCACGACGAAAAACTGTTCGTGCATTACGCAACCGTGCTGCTCGATCAGCACAAAGTCGAAGAAGCCGCCGACGCCGACCAACGCGCGCTCGCGCTCAATGCCAACAACCATGACGCCGTCAATCTGGCCGGCCGCATCGCCTTTGAACGCGGCGATCTTGCCGCCGCGCTGTCGGATTACCGTCGTGCGCTGGCCCTCAAGCCGGACCTCGCCGACGCCTACAACAATATGGGCAATGTCCTCAAAGAGCTCGGCCAATTGCCGGAGGCGCAAGACGCCTATCTGCAGGCGCTCCGGCTCGATCCGGACATTGCCGGCGTCTATGTCAACCTCGCCGATTCCAAGAAATTCGCGCCCGGCGACCCGCATCTTGAGATGATGCAGACTCTGGCGGCTAAATCCGAGGGCCTGTCGAAGACCGATCGGCTGCAGCTCGATTTCGCGCTCGGCAAGGCTTACGGCGATCTCAAGGATTATCGGCGTTCGTTCGAACATCTGCTTGCCGGTAACGCGGCAAAACGGGCCACCATCGCCTATGACGAGGCGGCGGTCTTTGGTCTGTTCGAGCGGATCGAGACAATCTTCACAGCCGAATTGATCGCAAAAAAATCGGGCGGCGGCGATCCCTCGGCTATGCCGATCTTTGTCATCGGCATGCCTCGCTCTGGGACCACGCTCATCGAGCAGATCATCGCCAGTCATCCGCTTGTGCACGGAGCAGGCGAATTGCAGACATTCAATGATGTCATTCTCAACGTCCGCGCTCCGGATGGCACGACGCTGCGCTATCCCGACTTCGTGCGCGCCCTCGATGCACAGGCGCTGCGGCAGATCGGTACGCGTTACCTCGCCGAGGTTCGCAAGCTCGCCCCCTCTGGCGAGCGCGTCACCGACAAGATGCCGTCAAATTATTACTTTGTCGGACTGATCCACCTCGCGTTGCCGAACGCCAAGATCATCCATTCGGTTCGTAATCCGGTTGACACCTGCATTTCCTGCTTCTCCAAGCTTTTCTCCGCCGAGCAAAACCACACTTACGATCTCACCGAGCTCGGCCGGTACTACAAACGCTACGAACGCCTGATGGCGCACTGGGACCGCGTGCTGCCGGCGCGCAGCATTCTTGACGTCCGTTATGAAAATGTCGTCGCCGACCTCGAGGGCCAGGCGCGCCGTATCGTCGCTTATTGCGGCTTGCCCTGGGACGAGCGCTGCCTATCGTTTCACCAAACTGAGCGGCCGGTGCGCACCGCGAGTGCCAGCCAAGTCCGCCAGCCGATCTATAACAGCGCCGTCGGCCGCTGGCGGGTGTATGAAGGGCAACTTGGACCGTTGCTGGGCGCACTTGGTATTTCCGCGGCCGAGCGCACATAGTGGTCGAGTCTCCTCCGATGGAAGCAGCGCAAACACCACGTGGCGGCGTCACCGCGCCGATCGCAATCGGCGAGCTGATAGACAAAATATCGATCCTCGAAATCAAGGCCGGGCGGATCGCCGATCGCGCCAAGTTGCACAACATCAAAGCCGAGTTGCAGCTTCTCAACGCAATAAGGTCAGCTGCGGCCCTCGATACGCCGGACATGGAGCCGTTTGCCGAAGAGCTGAAAAAGGTCAATGCGGCCCTGTGGG
The DNA here is from genome assembly GCA_049288525.1 of Xanthobacteraceae bacterium. Lineage (GTDB taxonomy): Bacteria > Pseudomonadota > Alphaproteobacteria > Rhizobiales > Xanthobacteraceae > BOG-931. Next base: position 4,382 of record JBAQHW010000179.1, on the reverse strand, counting down.
ACACGGAAGACGAGATTCGCGAGCTTGAGGCCCGGCAGGATTTTGGTGCCCGCTTCATCGCGTTGGCGCGCAGCGTCTATCTGACCAACGACCGACGCTCCCGCATAAAGCACAGCATCAACGTCAAGTTCGGCTCCGAGATTGTCGAGGAGAAATCCTACGTTGGAAAACAAGCGCCGTAACCCGCGAAGCCGGCGGTCACGACCCGGCAGGATTTTCCCGCTAGCGGCGTGCAATTATCAATTTTCTGGTGATGCCGACGTCATTGTGCACCGCACATTCTTGTGCGTTGCAAGGTTGCGACAATCTGCAAAGTCGACAGGCAGCACCCAGCGATGCTGAAACTTCATCCAAAGGGCGATTGTCGCTTTTCAAATGCAGCGAAATCGGCCAGATACGACGTGGCTGGGAACCGTCATGGCTGGGTTATCTCGTGCTAACAAAGAAAGCGACGTTGTCGCGTCGCTGCCGCGATTACTGCTCGCCACGGCGTGCGTAATCGTCAGCCTGCTCTCGCCGGCTGCAGCACAGGCAGCCGACATCAAGTCCGACAAGGTGTCGTTTTATTTTGCCGCGCATGAAGACGACTGGCAGCTCTTTATGGACCCGACTGCGTTCGAAGACGTGCTCGGCGGCGCAGCCAAGACTGTGTTTGTTTATGTCACGGCGGGAGACGACGGCCTCGGCGTGGGCACCGGCGGCCGCAAATATGCGTATTATTTGGCGCGCGAGAACGGTGCAGTGAATGCCATGCGCTTCATGGCCGACGCCGATCGTACCCCGATCGCGGAGACTGCCGGCCAAGTGACCGTTAATGGTCACCCGATCTTTCGAACCCGCTATCGCAATACCATAGGCTATTTCCTCCGCCTGCCCGACGGCGACGCCTTGGGCAGCGGTTTCGCCGGCACCGGCTACCAGTCGCTCAAAAAGCTCGCCGACGGTGACATCACCACACTCGCGGCAATCGACGGCTCAACGGTCTATCACGGCTGGAGCGATCTGGTGGCGACCGTGCACGACATCATCGACTACGAGCGCGGTCGCGCGCCGCTCATTTCGCTCAACGTCGCCGACCCCGATCCGCGCATCAATCCGGCCGATCACTCCGACCATTTGATGACCGGAAAAGCGGCGCTCGATGCCGCCGCAGACATGAGTTGCGTGCGTCGGGTCTTTTACGTCGATTACGCCAGCGCCAAGCTGCCTGAAAACCTCGATGCGCATGAGCGCGATATGGAGAGCGCCGTATTTGCAGTTACGCTCGCCGGCGTCATCGCCTTCGATCAAAGCACCGCCTGGCAGCACTACGATCAGTCGTTTGTCGGACGAAATTACTTTCGCGTGCAAGAACCCGCCGGCCATTGCGTTGCCGCCCCGGCTGTGGTCGCGGCAAAGCACTGAGCCCGCCCGAATCCCGCTCCTGTGGCCGGAAGTTCCGGACCCGCGCATTGACCTTACTCAAGGCGCAATTATCGTCCCCTTGATGGGGTCTCCTATGCTGCCGAATCGATCCGGCAGCGGATTTGCTTCCTAATAATCGAACCCGATGCGCTACATTGACCTGCCATCCGTCCTGCAACCGCCCCGCGTCGTTTCGGTCGATGCGCTTCGCGGCTTAAACATGTTTTGGATCATGGGTTTCGACGGCGCCATGGAAGCGCTTGCGCAAATGACCGGCGGCAAGGGGCCGGTCCTGAGTACGATCGGCGGCTTCTTCGGCACACAATTTGAGCACGTCGACTGGGAAGGAGTGCATTTCTACGATCTGATCTTTCCCTTGTTCATTTTCCTGGCCGGCGTATCGATCGTGCTTTCCCTGCCAAGCCTGGTCGAACGGAATGGCTTGGCGAAGGCGCACATCCGGATCATTCGGCGTTCGGTCTTGCTTTATGTGATGGGGCTGATCGCCTATGGCGGCATCAGCGCGCATTGGGCGGATGTTCGCCTGCTCGGCATTTTGCAGCGGATCGCGATTTGCTACCTGGTCACCGCGCTGCTGTTCCTGCACTTCAATCTGCGCGGCTTGATAGCGGCGACCGTCATTATTTTGGCCGGCTACTGGGCGCTGTTGACGTTCGTCCCGGTTCCCGGCATCGGCGTCGGCTCCTATGCACCCGATGCCAATCTCACCAACTGGATCGACCGCACTTACCTTCCCGGCAGGCTCTGGGATGTCACCCGCGACCCGGAGGGCCTGCTGAGCACGCTGCCGGCCATCGGCACTTGCCTGCTTGGCGTGTTCGCCGGGCTGTTATTGCGCGACAACCGGCTGTCCGAGAGGCAAAAGACCCTGTGGCTTGGCGCGGCCGGCTTGGCGCTGCTCGCCGCGGGCTACCTTTGGGCGCTGCAATTTCCGATCATAAAGGCAATCTGGACGTCGTCCTTTGTACTGGTGGCGGCGGGATTCAGCGCGCTCATGCTGGCGGCGATGCATCAGCTCGTCGACGTCTGGCAGTGGCGCCGCTGGGCCACGATCTTCATCTGGATCGGCGCCAACGCATTGGCGCTTTACTTCCTCAATGATATCACGAATTTCTATTCGACCGCTGCGCGTCTGGTCGGGGGCGATTTCGCCAATTTTCTCGACCGCCTAATCGGCCAAGGCACCGGCGGTTTCACAATCCACCTGGCGATGCTCGCTTTGGCCGTCGCGCTGGCCGGCTTTCTCTACCGGCGGAGGATTTTCATCCGCGTCTAGCCGAAGCGAAGCGCCCGTGGCGAAACGATCTCCTCTCTCTGCGCCGACAGGTAATTTGGCCGCCCCCCGCTTCCCCATCGCCGCAAAGCCAGCAATAAACGCCCGATGACCCAACACATCGAACTTGGCCTGGACACCTTCGGCGACATCACCGCCGAGGCCGATGGCTCCGTCAAATCGCACGCGCAGGTCATCCGCGACGTGATCGAGGAAGGCGTGCTGGCCGACCAGGTCGGTGTCGATGCCATCGGCCTTGGTGAGCATCACCGGTCGGATTTCGCCATATCGGAACCGGACGTAGTCCTGGCGGCGATCGCCGCGCGCACCAAGCGCATCTGGCTCGGCTCGGCCGTCACCGTGCTGTCCTCCGACGATCCGGTCCGCGTGTTCGAGCGGTTCTCGACGCTCAACGGCATTTCGAACGGCCGCGCCGAAGTCACGCTCGGCCGCGGCTCATTCATCGAATCGTTTCCGCTGTTCGGTTTCGAAATGTCGGACTACGAAAAACTGTTCGAGGAGAAAATCGATCTGTTCGCGGCGTTGCTGCGGAACGAGCCGGTGACCTGGCAGGGGACCACGCGCGCGGCACTTAATGATCAAAGCGTCTATCCGCCGATCGAGACCGGAACCTTGCGAACCTGGGTCGGCGTCGGCGGCTCGCCGGAATCGGTGGTGCGCGCCACGCACTACGATTTGCCGCTGATGCTCGCCATCATCGGCGGCGACCCGAAACGGTTCCGCCCCTATGTCGACCTTTATCATCGCGCCTTCGCGGAATTTGGCAAGCCGGTGCAGCCGATCGGCATTCACTCGCATGGCTATGTTGCCGACACCGACCAAGCGGCGCGCGAGGAATTCTGGCCGCACTATAAGGCTTCGCGCGATCGCCTCGGCGCCGAGCGCGGCTGGCCGCCGACCTCGCGCGCCGCCTTCGACCAGGAAGTCGGCGGCGGCGCGCTGCATCTGGGTTCGCCGGAAACCGTGGCGCGGCGTATCGCCACGACGATGAAAGACCTCAGCGCCGTGCGCTTCGACATGAAATATTCGGCCGGCACGCTGCCGCACGATAAGATGATGCACTGCATCGAGCTTTATGGGACCAAGGTGATGCCGATGGTCAAGGAGATATTGGCTTAATGAAATATGCGATACGCATTGAAAACGACATCATTTGATGCTATATTTTATGGCTATCGGAGGTAGCGATGCGCACCACATTGGCACTTGATGATGAGCTGTTGGCCAAGGCCCAAGAGTTTACCGGTGTGAAAGAGAAATCAGCTTTGGTTCGAGAAGCGCTCAGAGCACTTGTCGAGCGCGAAGCTGCGCGTCGCCTGGCAAGAATGGGCGGCACTGAACCCGAGCTCAAATTACCACGCCGCCGACGTCCGACCTCCAGATGATTTGAGATGATCCTTGTAGACACCTCGGTCTGGGCCGATCATCTGCGCATTCCTGAGCCCGCGTTAATGCGGCTATTGAACGAAAGCGCAGTTTTTATTCACCCGTTTGTCGTGGGTGAACTTGCTTTGGGAAATCTGCGGCGCCGATCTGTTCTAGATGCCTTGTCCCTCTTACCACAAACTATTGTCGCCACTCACGATGAAGCTATGCGGTTCATCGAGCAACATAGACTGTTCGCACTAGGTATCGGATATGTTGACGTGCATTTGCTCGCAGC
>JBAQHW010000178.1:0-2646 GCA_049288525.1 Xanthobacteraceae bacterium | reverse complement strand
TTCACCGGCCATCCCGACATGCGGCGTATCCTCACCGACTACGGCTTTGACGGCCATCCGCTGCGCAAGGATTTCCCACTGACCGGCTTCGTCGAGGTCCGCTACGATGACGAGCTCAAGCGCGTCGTTTACGAGCCGGTGCGGCTGACGCAGGAGTTCCGCAACTTCGATTTTTTGTCGCCGTGGGAAGGCACCGACTACGTGCTGCCGGGCGACGAAAAGGCGAAAGGGTCGTGAGATGAAAACGACCCTCAAACCCGGACTGACCCATCGCTTCGCCTACAAGGTGCCGGAGAACAAGACCGTTCCCTACACTTATCCCGAGGCGCCCGAGATTGCCGCGATGCCGAAAGTGTTCGCTACCGGCAACATGATCATTCTGATGGAGTGGACCTGCACGCAGCTCCTCGGCCGGCACCTCGACCCGGGGGAGGGCAGTCTCGGCGTCCACGTCGACGTCAGCCATCTCGCGGCGACCCCGCCCGGCATGACGGTCACTGTCGATGTCGAATGCGTCGAAGTCGCCGGGCGGCGCGTCGCCTTCAAGGTTCGCGCGCATGACGGCATCGATCTGATCGGCGAGGGCCGGCATGAGCGTTTCGTCGTTGCCTGGGACAAGTTCAATGCGCGCGTCGCCGCCAAAGCGGCGAAGGTGAAGGAATTAGCGTGATGCTAGAAGCCGACGCCAAAGCGCGCGACGTCCAGCGCACTTTCACCATCAATTTCGGACCGCAGCATCCGGCTGCGCACGGCGTGCTGCGCCTGGTGCTCGAACTCGACGGTGAGGTGGTCGAGCGGGTCGACCCGCATATCGGCTTGCTCCACCGCGGCACCGAGAAACTTATCGAGCAAAAAACCTATCTCCAGGCAATTCCCTATTTCGACCGGCTCGATTACGTCGCGCCGATCAATCAGGAGCACGCCTTCTGCCTGGCGGCGGAAAAGCTGCTGGAACTCGAGATACCAAAACGCGCGCAATTCATTCGCGTGCTCTATAGCGAAATCGGTCGGCTCTTGTCGCACCTCCTCAACGTCACCACGCAGGCGATGGACGTTGGGGCGCTCACCCCACCGCTGTGGGGTTTCGAGGAGCGCGAGAAGCTGATGGGCTTTTACGAGCGCGCTTCCGGGTCGCGCATGCACGCGGCTTATTTCCGTGTCGGCGGCGTGCATCAGGATTTGCCGCCGAAGCTGATCGACGACATCGCCGCATTCTGCGACCCGTTCCTGAAAATATGCGACGATCTCGAGGAGCTGCTCACCGAGAACCGCATCTTCAAGCAACGCAATGTCGACATCGGCGTGGTCTCGCTCGACGATGCCTGGGCGCGCGGATTTTCCGGCGTGATGGTGCGCGGTTCGGGCGCCGCCTGGGACTTGCGCAAGGCGCAGCCTTACGAATGCTATGCCGAAATGGATTTCGACATTCCGATCGGCAAAAACGGCGACAATTACGATCGCTACTGCATCCGAATGGAAGAAATGCGGCAATCGGTCGGCATTATGAAGCAGTGCATTGCCAAGCTGCACAGCCCGGAAGGCCAAACCCGCGTCACCGTCGACGATCACAAGATCGTGCCGCCGCGGCGCGGCGAGATGAAGCGCTCGATGGAATCGCTGATCCATCATTTCAAGCTCTACACGGAGGGCTTCAAAGTGCCGCCCGGCGAAGTCTATGCCGCGGTCGAGGCGCCGAAGGGCGAGTTCGGCGTTTATCTAGTCTCCGACGGCAGCAACAAACCGTACAAGTGCAAGATCCGCGCGCCCGGCTTTGCCCATCTGGCGGCCATGGACTTTCTCTGCCGTGGCCACATGCTGGCGGATATTTCGGCGATCCTGGGCTCGATCGACATCGTCTTTGGCGAGGTCGACCGATGAGCGTGCGCCGCCTCGCCGAAAAGCAGCCCCCGGAATTCGCCTTCAGCGCGGACAATCTCGCCTGGGCGCGGGCCCGGATTGCCAAATATCCGGAAGGCCGCCAGCAGTCCGCGGTGATCCCGGTTCTGTGGCGGGCGCAGGAGCAATGCGGCGGCTGGCTGCCGCAAAAAGCCATCGAGGCAACCGCCGATCTGCTCGGCATGGCGAAAATCCGCGTGCTCGAAGTGGCAACCTTCTACACCATGTTCAACCTGTCGCCGGTTGGACGTTTTCACGTCCAGCTTTGCGGCACCACGCCGTGCATGCTGCGCGGAGCGGAAGACCTCAAGAAAGTCTGCCATCGCATGATCGGTGAGGCCGATAGCGTGACTGCCGACGGCACGTTTTCCTGGACGGAAGTCGAGTGCCTGGGTGCTTGTGTCAACGCGCCGATGGTGCAGATCAACGCCGATTATTACGAAGATCTGAGCCCGGACATTCTGACCCGCATCATCAACGATTTCTCCAACGGCCGGACGCCAAAGCCCGGGCCGCAGATCGACCGCATCAATTCGGCTCCCATCGGCGGGCCCAATACGCTGACCGATCCGTCGATTTTCACAACCGGCAACGCCGCAGGACAATCCACGCCATCGCTTTTGGACGACGAGGGCAAAAAGCCCGGCGCGGCGGCGAACGTTCATGAGGCACCGATGCCGAAGCCACCCGCTGCCGACGCCACCGATCCGAGGCGCAACTGATGCTCGCCGACAAGGACCGCATTTTCAA
>JBAQHW010000177.1:0-6369 GCA_049288525.1 Xanthobacteraceae bacterium | reverse complement strand
ACCTCAAGAAACGCTCGGCCCAGGGCGGTCGTTTCCTGGAAGCGCTCGCGTGTCGGCACGAATGCCGCGGCCAATTCGGCCACCTGGACGAAAGCCCGCTCGTCGCCGACATCCACCGCCCGGTAGGCGTGACTGAAGAGAATTCCATCGTTCATGCCCGAGCCGAGGGCCAGCATCGCTTCGAGCCAGTGCCGCAAGCTCACGGCATCGGAAATATCCCCGGCCTCCACCGCCCATTCAATGCCGCTCGAATAAGCAAAAGCGCCGATCGGATAGGCGGGCGACAGCCATGTCATGAGGCGAAACAACTCTGCCGCACCGAGATCGTGCACGCCCTGCCCTTCGTTCCGCGGTGAGCGACAATCTGGGGCCTCCTCTGACGCCCTACTATCCGCACCGGTGGCGCGTTTGCGCGTCGACGAGCGCGAAAGCCGGCGCCCATCACTCATGACGATGCTCATGCGCGCCGGCATTCGCCGGCGACTGCGCCTTGCGATAGGCCCCGCCCTCGGGATCGAAGGGCGCCTCGATCTCGACTAATTCCGCCCCGAGCCGGAGCGCGAGATCGGCAATGACGTGATCGCGGCGAACCCGCAAAGCACCGTTCATGATCTGCGTCGGCAGGTGGCGGTTGCCGAGATGCCAGGCGATGTGCGCGAGCTGCCGCGGGTCGGCGCAGCGGATTTCCAAGAGCCGCTCCGGCGCGGCGACGATCTCGATCAGACGCCCGTCTTCGAGCATCAGCGCATCGCCACCTCGTAGCTCGGCCGGCGCCGGCAGGTCGAGCAGAAAGGTCATGCCATTGTTCCCGGTCATGGCGATGCGCCGCCGATGACGGTCGTCGTAATCCAGGACAACACGGTCAGCCGCCTCGCCCGCCCAGGTGGCGGCCGGTCTGATGGCGATGGCGCGCATGGTTACTAAACCCGGCTTTTTGGCTCAGAACAGAAAATAGCGCTGCGCCATCGGCAGAATCTCCGCCGGAGCGCAGGTCAGCAATTCGCCGTCGGCGCGCACTTCATAGGTCTCGGGATCGACCTCTATCGCCGGTGTGGCATCGTTATGGATCATGCTTTTCTTCGAAATCCTGCCGCGGGTGTTCTCCACCGCGACAAGCTTCTTCGCGATACCGAGCTTGTCGCCGAGGCGGGATCTCACCGCGGCTTTGGAGGTGAACACCACGGACGACGCGGTGCGGGCACCGCCGAAAGCGCCGAACATCGGCCGATAATGTACCGGCTGCGGCGTCGGTATCGAGGCATTGGGATCGCCCATCGGCGCAGCGACGATTGAGCCGCCCTTGATGATGCACTCCGGCTTCACGCCAAAGAAGGCAGGCGACCACAGCACGATATCGGCGAGCTTGCCCTTTTCGACCGAGCCGATCAGCTTCGACACGCCGTGCGCAATCGCTGGATTGATGGTGTATTTCGCGATGTAGCGCTTGACCCGCGCGTTGTCGTTATCGCCTTTCTCCTGCGGCAGGCGCCCGCGCTGCTTTTTCATCTTGTCGGCCGTCTGCCAGGTGCGGATGATGACCTCGCCCAGCCTGCCCATGGCTTGCGAATCCGAGGACATCATCGATAAGGCGCCAATGTCGTGCAAAATATCCTCGGCGGCGATCGTCTCTTTGCGGATGCGACTTTCGGCGAAAGCCAGATCCTCGGCAATCGACGGATCGAGATGGTGGCACACCATCAGCATATCGAGATGTTCGTCGATGGTGTTCTTGGTATACGGCCGTGTCGGATTGGTCGACGACGGCAACACGTTTTTCAGGCCCGCCACCTTGATGATGTCCGGCGCATGCCCACCACCGGCGCCTTCGGTGTGAAAGGCGTGAATGGTGCGGCCCTTGAAGGCCTTGATCGTGTCCTCGACAAAGCCCGACTCGTTGAGCGTATCGGTGTGGATCATCACCTGGATGTCGTAGTCGTCGGCAACCGACAAGCAGCAGTCGATCGCCGCTGGCGTCGTGCCCCAGTCCTCGTGCAGTTTCAGCGCACAGGCGCCGGCCTTGATCATTTCCTCCAGCGCCGCCGGACGCGATGCATTGCCTTTGCCGGCAAAGCCGAGATTGACCGGAAAATCATCGGCCGCCTGGATCATGCGCGCGATATGGAACGGTCCCGGCGTGCAGGTGGTGGCAAAGGTGCCGTGCGCCGGCCCGGTGCCGCCGCCGAGCATCGAGGTCACCCCCGACATCAAGGCTTCATCGATCTGCTGCGGGCAGATGAAGTGGATGTGAGTGTCGAAGCCGCCGGCGGTCAGGATTTTGCCTTCGCCGGCGATCACCTCGGTGCCCGGACCGATAATGATGTCAACCTTCGGCTGGATATCGGGATTGCCTGCCTTGCCCAGGGCGAAAATATTGCCACCCTTTATGCCGACGTCGGCCTTGACGATGCCCCAGTGATCGACGACCAGCGCATTGGTGATGACGGTATCGACCGCTCCGGCGCGATTGGTGATCTGCGATTGGCCCATGCCGTCGCGGATCACCTTGCCGCCACCGAATTTCACCTCCTCGCCGTAAACCGTGAAATCCCGCTCGACCTCGATGATGAGATCGGTATCGGCGAGGCGAACGCGGTCGCCGGTCGTCGGGCCGAACATGTCGGCATAAATGGATCGCTGGATTTTAGCTGGCATGACTGCGCGCCCTAAAGCTTTCCCATGATCTCGTTGCGGAAACCGTAGACCGTGCGCTTGCCGGCCACTGCGACCAGAGTGACGTTGCGCGTCTGCCCCGGTTCGAAACGCACCGCCGTACCCGCGGCGATGTCGAGCCGCATGCCGCGCGCCTTCTTGCGATCGAATTTCAGCGCCGGATTGGTCTCGAAGAAATGATAATGCGAGCCGACCTGGATCGGCCGGTCGCCGGTATTGGAGACCGCGAGCGTCACCGTTCGGCGGCCCTTATTGAGCTCGATCTCGCCGTCCTTGATGAAATATTCGCCGGGGGTCATGGCCAATCTCACCGTATCGGGTGGTGCACGGTTACGAGCTTCGTTCCATCCGGAAAGGTCGCTTCGACTTGGATTTCCGGAATCATCTCGGCGATACGGTCCATCACTTGTGCGCGCGTCAGCACATGGGCGCCCTTCTCCATCAGCTCGGCCACGCTGCGGCCGTCGCGAGCGCCCTCAAGGATGAAATCCGAAATCAGCGCAACCGCCTCCGGATGATTGAGCTTGACGCCGCGCGCGAGGCGGCGCTGCGCTACCATTGCCGCCATCGAGATCAGAAGCTTGTCTTTTTCGCGCGGCGTGAGTTGCATGGCTTGCTAGTTCATCCATAGCCGCGGCAGCGGCGCTCCACCGAGTGCCGTAAGCACTCTCGTTAGATCGTGTCGCAGCGCCATCCCGTCGGTGGCAACACAGCGTATCACGGCAAGGCCGTTCCAGGCGGAGGCGCCCACTTCGCCGGCAAATTCTTGCTGCATTTCGCAAACCACGGTGACGTCCTCATCAGTGGCGGGAAACCTTACGATGCTGGCCACGGCCGCGCCGCCGGCGGCTATGGCGCGTTGCGACAAGCTTTGGGCAATCGGGCCGTCGAGACGAATGCAATCGGCAAAGCGCAGCGCACCATCGACCCGCAACCGCCAGCGATCGAAAAAGCTGCCTGTAACGACGGTCTCACCCATCGCCGAACGGCCAAAGACACACGCTTCCGCCAGCAGCAAACGGGCATCGCCGGCAAGATCGATTTCGATATTGCGACGAAACCGCGCCCGGTCGAAAAGGATCGTCTCCTGCGGCAGCCATGCCAAGGAACCGCCTGAACCGACGTCGATCTTGACGTGAGTTGTGCTCTCGGGGCCAAGCGAGCGATAAATCTTCTCGGCGGCGGCGGTGACGACGTTCAGCACGGCGCCGGCACCGACCGTGAAATCGAGATCGAAGCGGTCGCCACCGGTCATGCCACCGGCGGTATTGATAATGGCAGCCTCGATCCCGGGACCGGCGCTATGCGGAAAACGGACGCGCAACGAGCCCGCCTCGTGCACGCGCTCGGGCCGGCTCGTCTCCGCAGCGGCGGTCACGGTAACGATAATGCGTCCAGTAGCGCGGTTGGCAGCAAAGACCGTATTGCTCTGCCGAATATTCGTTGCCGAAATATCGTTCATCGGGCCGCACTTGATTCCCTGGTCGCCTTCCCGGACCGGCGCTTCAGATGGCCATGGCCCGCCGCAGCGCCGCTTCGTCCAGGTTGTCGCGATCGCACGCATAGACCACGGCGCCACGATCCATGACCGCGAAATGATCGCCGAGTTCGCGGGCGAAGTCGAGATACTGTTCGACCAAAACAATGGCAATCTTGCCGAGCGAGCGCAGGTAGCTGATGGCGCGGCCGATATCCTTGATGATCGAGGGCTGGATGCCTTCGGTCGGCTCGTCAAGCAGGAGGAGGCGCGGCCGCATGACGAGCGCACGGCCGATGGCGAGCTGCTGCTGCTGGCCGCCGGACAAGTCGCCGCCGCGGCGGTGCAGCATGCCTTTGAGCACCGGGAACAACGCGTAGACCTCATCCGGCACGCTACGCTCGGCGCGCGCCAAGGGCGCGTAGCCGGTTTTCAAGTTCTCCTCGACACTGAGCAACGGGAAGATTTCGCGGCCTTGCGGGACATAGGCGATGCCACGCCGGGCGCGCTCCGGCGGCCGCAGCGCAGTGATGTCCTCGCCCTCCCACTTGATGGTGCCACTGCTGACCGGCTGATGGCCGGCCAGCGCATCGAGGAGGCTGGTTTTGCCGACCCCGTTGCGCCCCATCACGCACGTCACCTTGCCGGCGGCGGCGTTGATCGAAACGGCGCGCAGCGCCTGAGCGGCGCCGTAATGAAGATCGATCGCTTGTGCATCGAGCATCGCTTAGCGCCCCAAATAGACTTCGACGACGCGATCGTTGGCCGAAACCTCGTCGATCGTTCCCTCTGCGAGCACTGCACCTTCATGCAGGCATGTGACCTTGACGCCAAGATCGCGCACAAAGGTCATATCGTGCTCGACCACGACGACCGTATGTTCGCGATTGATCTGCTTGAGCAGTTCCGCAGTTTGCCGGGTCTCGGCATCCGTCATGCCCGCTACCGGCTCATCGACGAGCAGAAGCTTGGGATCTTGCGCCAGCAGCATGCCGATCTCGAGCCATTGCTTCTGGCCGTGCGATAAGCGCCCCGCCAGCCGATCGCGGACGGCGCCCAGGCGGGTGGTTTCGAGAAGTTCTTCGATGCGGCCGCGCTGGTCTGCGCTGTCCTGGGCCCACAGCGTCACGCGCGCCCGGCGATCGGCCTTCAGCGCGAGTTCGAGGTTGTCATAGACCGTATGGCTGTTGAACACTGTGGGCTTTTGGAATTTCCGGCCGATGCCAAGCTCAGCAATCTCAGTTTCGTCGAGCCGCGCCAAATCGTGCAACCGGTCGAAGATGACAGCGCCCGTGTCCGGCCTGGTCTTGCCGGTGATCACGTCCATCATGGTCGTCTTGCCGGCGCCGTTCGGGCCGATAATGGCGCGCATCTCGCCGGGCTCGACGGCGAAGGACAGATTGTTGAGCGCCCTGAAGCCGTCAAACGACACCGTAACGTCCTCGACATAGAGCAGCGTGCGATCGAAGGCCTCCATGGCCCGATCTTCCGCCTGCTTTAGCCGGTCCTGGATTTTCATCGTTAGGCCCTCATTCCGCCGGCTGCGGTTCAGGCGGGGGCACGGCGACGCCCTCCTCCGCGGCGGCGGAGATGCGGGCCCGGCGCAGCGCGGTCCAATGATGCAGTGATCCGATAATCCCGCGCGGCAACAGGAGTGTTACGCCGATGAACAGGCCGCCAAGCATGAACAGCCAGTATGGCGCCAGCACACCCGAGGTGAAATAGGTCTTGGCGTAGTTGACGAGAATGGCGCCAACCGCGGCGCCCACCAGCGTGCCGCGGCCGCCGACCGCGACCCAGATGACCGCCTCGATCGAATTGGCCGGCGCGAATTCGCCGGGATTGATGATGCCGACTTGCGGCACGTAAATCGCACCGGCAACACCGGCCATGCAGGCGGAGAGCGTGAACACCAAAACCTTGTAGGATTCCACGCGATAGCCGAGAAACCGCGTGCGGTTCTCGGCGTCGCGGATGGCAATCAAGACCTTGCCGAATTTCGACGTGACGACGGCGCGGCAGATCACGAGACCGAGCATCAGCGCGACACAACTAATCGAGAACAGCGCGGCGCGCGTCGTCTCGGCCTCGACATTGAAGCCGAGGATATCCTTGAAGTCGGTCAATCCGTTGTTGCCGCCGAAGCCGAAATTGTTGCGGAAGAAGCCCAGCATCAAGGCATAAGTCAGCGCCTGGGTGATGATCGACAGATACACGCCGGT
>JBAQHW010000176.1:0-6400 GCA_049288525.1 Xanthobacteraceae bacterium | reverse complement strand
CAAGCCTGACCGGAAGACCGCGGCGGCCTGACCGAGTGGCTGGTCACGGTCGTGTTCGTCGACCTGCGCGGTTCGACGACGCTGGGCGAAGCCCGGCTGAAATACGATGTCTTGCTCATTCTCACTCAGTTTTTCCACGAAACGACCAAAGCGTCCGTCGCTACACGCGGGCATTATTCGCAATTCACCGGCGATGGCCTGATGGCGCTATACGGCCTGTCCGCCGATCCGGCGGGTGGAGGCTGCCGACGCGATGCGGGGCGCGCGCGAAATGCTATCGCGGCTTGATCAGCTGAACTTTCAAACACTCGGTGGAATTCTATGCGCTGGAGTCGCTCGATAGTCTGCCGATCTGAACCGATCCGACAGACAAAGGCGGCCGCCCGTTGCGGAGCAAGCCGCCTGCCTCAATTTGCGGCACCCGGATGGAGTGCCTTCGATATCGGCCTGTTTAAGTCAGCCGGTATAGGCCGCGCGCCGTTGCGCTTCGGCTTCCACGGACGTCTTCGGCCGCGCCGGCAGCTGAAGAACGGTTGCCTGCTGACCTTCGCACAACATCGTCAAGAGCACGATGCGGCCGTCGGGAACTTCGAGCGCATCATGATGCGCGGCGCGCCTTTCCTTGTTGATTTGCCGGAAGATAGCGATCTTGTGGCCGGTCTGGCGTTTGCGCCAGGGAAACAAGCCCATCTGTTTGCAGGCGACGTCGCTGGTAAAGGACAATTCCGTTCCGGGCAGCACGCAGACCGCCATGTCGGCGTCCTCCACTGCGGCGAAGCCGCGCGTTCCGGTGCCAAAGTCTCGGCTGGTAAGACGGTCGCCGACGTTAGCCGGCCGCGAGCGCACATTTTGAAGGCTGTAGTCACACATGAGGGGCTTCTCCGAATTTTTGACAGCCCCGTTTGCGAAACTGCGAGACGGCGCTTTGGTTTCGCCGCGGCGGAAAATTTGCTCAGTAAAGTCGGAAATAGCGCTCAGCGACAATGAGGCTTAGCTAAAATGCGGTGCAGCTTCGGTGCGCTCGGCACCGCGATGCCAGGCATTGTTGACGCCGTCACCTTTGGCATCGCCGGGATCGCCATCGTTGTAGAAGGTGTAAAGCGGTTTGACCCTTATAGGCCGATTGCTTACCGCCGTCCTTGCGCGCGACGACGGTCCCGTCGGCCAAGGGCTTGAGGTCGGCAGCCGCATGGAATAGCGGCCAGTCGTTGGCGCAGACGCCGTTGCAATTCGATATGCCGGGGCCGTCGCGATCATACCAGCGAAGGGTCACGCCCACGCCATCGACCGGCGCGTTGCCCTTCGGTGTGTTGCCGATTTTTGCCGGCGCAGTCTGGGCCAGGGCGCCGGCTATAGCCTATCCCGATTTAACAGAATCGGGATACGCTCTTAGCTGTTTGTTTCAGCATGTCCTTTTCGCAAAACCGGTTTCCACTTTTGCGGGAAATGCTCTAGAGTCAGCGCGGCGATCGGTCGCGCACTTAGTCGACTTTTGCCCAGCCGTCCGGCATCAGCCGCTCCTGCGGTAGGAAACGGCTCTTATAGTCCATCTTGCGCGAGCCGCGCACCCAATAGCCGAGATAGACGTAAGCCAGACCCATGCGCTGCGCGCGCGCGATGTGGTCGAGCACCATGAATGTTCCAGGCGAGCGAAACGCCTCGTCGGGCTCGAAGAATGAATAGACCATCGACAGCCCATCGCCGAGCACGTCGGTCAAGGCGATGGCGATGAGATCGCCGCCGCGCGCGTTCGGTGCCGAGCCGGCCTCACGGCGTCGATATTCGATGATGCGGGTCTCGATGTGGCTGTCCTCGACCATCATAGCGTAGTCCAGCACCGTCATGTCGGCCATGCCGCCGTCGCGGTGGCGCGAATCGAGATAGGCGCGGAACACCGAATACTGCTCGGAGGTTGGCACGGCGACGCGCATCTCGCTGCTGATATCGGCGTTGCGTCGCAGAATGCGTCGCATGCTTTGCGTCGGGCGGAAATCCTTGGCGACGACGCGCACCGAAACGCAGGCGCGGCAGCCTTCGCAGGCCGGCCGATAGGCGATGGACTGGCTGCGGCGGAAGCCGCCTTGGGTGAGGATGTTGTTGAGTTCGGGCGCGCGCTCGCCGACCAGGTGTGTGAACACTTTCCGCTCCTCCTTGCCCGGCAGATAAGGGCAGGGCGACGGCGCGGTCAGGTAGAATTGCGGTGTATCGCGCGAGTGCTGGGTCACGGGGCTATCTATCGTAACGCGGACATGTCACGCGGGCGCCTGGCTCCGGCTTGGTTCCGGCTTGAAAGTGCGGCCGGCAGCCGAATCCGGCTGCCTCATAGCATCGCGCGGGCGGGCCGCTGCGTCAAAGGCCATTTGCAGGGTTATGGCCTCGCGCGCGGGCGCAGGGCGGTCGCCCGCGCCGCGTTATTGATAAGGACCGTGCCGACCAACATGTCATGCAGGAGCCGATGCCGGGCGTTGAGCAGGCCGACGACGAGGATGAACGGGGTCAGGATGCTGATGGAAATCCAGAAGACGATGGCATGCACCGCGCCGAGCACGAAATAGGCCGGCGCGCCGAACCAGGTGCGCATCTCGATCTGCACGGCGCGCATGCCGAGGGTCGCCGAGGCCGGCCCGCCCAGCGTGACCCCGTAATAGATCAGCGCCCAGAGCACTGAGCCAGGCGACATCAGCCAGAACAGGCCCCAGCCGAGACCGAATGTCACCAGACCGAAGACGAATATGAACATCCATCCGACGATCAGCGGCATGACAATGACGATGATATCTATAACGAAGGCAATGACACGGCGGGCGAGGACGCCGTCGAACAGTTCCGGGTTGGTCGCGGGATCATAGACGTGCGGCTTGATATCGAGCGATGCGCCGATGCGGCCGGGGCCTGTTGCGGGGCCAGAATCTGTCATGATCGCTAGCAGTATAATGCCGCGGCCATCATTCAACAATGACGGTTCGGTGACGGCGGCTCGACAACGAAGGTTGGTCAATGAAGGTCAGCATAGCCGATATTGAAGCGGCGCGCCGTGCGATCGACGGCCATGTGCTGCGCACCCCGATTTTGGCGGCGCCGCCGCTCTCCGCGCTCACCGGCGCCGAGGTCTACGTCAAATACGAGAATTTGCAGGTCACCAATTCGTTCAAGGAGCGTGGCGCCTGCGTCAAGCTCGCAACGCTGTCGGCAGAGGAGCGCGGCCGCGGCGTCATCGCCATGTCGGCCGGCAATCACGCCCAGGCGGTGGCTTATCATGCGCGGCGGCTTGCCATGGCGGCGACCATCGTCATGCCGGTGACGACGCCGTTCGTGAAAGTGCGCGCGACCGAGGCGCACGGCGCCACGGTGGTGCTGTGCGGCGAGACGATGGGTGAGGCGCAGGCGCGCGCGGAGGCGATCGCCGCCGAACGCAATCTGGTCTGGGTGCACCCTTACGACGATCCGCACATCATCGCCGGCCAAGGCACCATCGCGCTCGAAATGCTGGAGGAGGTGCCGGAGTTGGAAATCCTGGTGATACCGATCGGCGGCGGCGGATTGATCGCCGGCAATGCCATCGCGGCGCATGCGGTGAAGCCGCCGATCGAGATCGTCGGGGTTGAATGCACACTTTACCCCTCGATGTGGAACGCCGTTTATCAGGCGGACCGGCCGTGCGGCGGCCCGACGCTCGCCGAAGGCATCGCGGTGAGCACCGCCGGGGCGCTGACGCTGCCGGTGGTGCGCGAACTCGTTCGCGACATTATTCTAGTCGACGAACCCTTGATCGAGCGGGCGGTCAATGCCTTTCTCACCTTGCAGAAGACCATGGCGGAAGGCGCTGGCGCCGCAGGTCTTGCCGCTATGCTGGCGGAGCCTGAGCGCTTTGCCGGACGCAAGGTCGGGCTGGTCCTCTGCGGCGGCAATATCGATCCGCGCATCCTCGCGTCGGTCATGGTGCGGGAATTGGAGCGCGGTGACCGCATCGTATCGTTCCGCCTGACCATCCCCGACCGGCCGGGAATTCTCGGTCAGATCGCGAGCCAGATCGGCCAGCTTGGCGCCAATATACTCGGCGTCGATCATCATCGGCTGTTTCTCGACGTTCCCGCCAAGGGTGCCAAGCTCGACATCACCATGGAGACGCGCGATCGCTCGCATGCCGAGGAGATTTTCCGCGTGCTTGCGGGCGAGGGCTACGACCCGGTTCCCGTGCAGGGTGGCGCTGCGCTGGAATGAAACCAGCGCTGAGACTTTAATGCGCCTCAGTAATGGCCGGGATCCAGTCCCGGCGTATAGGTGTCGACCGAGGTCTCGGCTGGCGCGCTGGGCGTTGCAGCCGGAGCGTCGGTGGGGCGCGGACGCGGCAAAGGAATGGCGCTGGCGCCCTGCACCATAGCAAACAGCATCGGCCGGTGCCGCGGCAGCGGCACCGGCCCCGCGATCGGCGCGCCCGCGGGCAGGACTTGAGAGTTGCCTTGCGAGCCGCCTTGCGCACTATCCTGAGACAGGACTTGGGTTGCAGCCTCGGTCGAGGCTGCTGCCGCCGGCACTGCAGCGTTTGCCGCTGCCGCAGCGGCGCCATGAACCGCGGCCGGAGGCGGCGCTACGCTCTGGCCGATGTCCGGCGGGGCCGTCGTCTTTGGGTTGGGCCAGGCCATGCCGCTTGGCGACGATGGTCCGGCCACGGTCGTTGCGGCGGCGCCATTGGCCGCTGAGGCCGAGGCCGTTGACGCAAGGACCATGGACGCAGGGGGCGCGGATGCAGGCGGCATTGTTGCAGCTGCATTGGCTATCGGAGGCGGCGGCGTCGCGATGACGGGCGCAGGCGCGTTCCGCGCTACGGCCGGCGCGGCGACAGCAACCGGCGCTGGAGCAGCTGTCGGCGCGACGGATTGCGAGGGCGTGTTTGCGGGCTTGTTAATGTCGAGCAGCGCCGTTCGCGCTTGCGTCGCGGCGGCCTGGGCGTCGGCCAATTGCGGCGTCGGGGCCGCAGCAGTCTGGACCGCCGCGGTTGCAGCTGCCGGCGCCGCCGGGCTGGCGTCGGATACGGTATCCGTGGGCTGGGTGTCGGTCAGCCGCTGGAAGCTCGGCGCCTTCGGCGCTGCCACATAGGTGCGGACCACCGTCGTGATCGTCCACATCACCACCGGCACGGCGATGATCACCGCCAGCAAAATGATCATCCGCTGCAGAACCGGCGTATAGCGCCGGATATTGCTGTCGTCGTAGTACTCACTCATGACATCCGCCTCGGTCGTGATCTGGCGGAGACGGCTTTAGCTGCCACCCTTTTTCAGCTTCTCCGCGACTTTGGCCGCAAAATAGGTCAGGACGCCGTCGGCGCCGGCGCGCTTGAACGCGATCAGGCTTTCCATCATGGCCTTGTCGCCGTCGAGCCAGCCGTTCCCCGCAGCCGCCATGATCATCGCATATTCGCCGGAGACTTGGTAGGCGAAGGTGGGCACGCCGAAGCTGGCCTTAACGCGGTGCAGAATGTCCAGATAAGGCAGCCCCGGCTTGACCATCACCATGTCGGCGCCTTCGGCGATATCGAGCTCGACCTCCCGCAACGCTTCGTCGCTGTTGGCCGGATCCATCTGATATGTGCGCTTATCGCCGATCAGCGTGGTGCTGGAGCCGACCGCGTCGCGGAACGGCCCGTAGAAGGCCGACGCATATTTGGCCGCATAGGCCATGATGCCCACATCGCCGAAGCATGCCTTGTCGAGCGCCGAGCGGATGGCGCCGACGCGGCCGTCCATCATATCGGACGGCGCGATGATGTCGCAGCCCGCTTCCGCCTGCACCAAGGCCTGACCGACCAGCACCGCGACCGTCTCGTCGTTGAGGATGACGCCGTCGTGGAGCAGGCCGTCATGACCATGGCTGGTATAGGGATCGAGCGCCACGTCGCATAGCACGCCGACATCCGGTACCGCTTTCTTGATGGCGCGAATGGCGCGGCAGACGAGATTGTCGGGATTGAGCGCTTCCGAGCCGGTCTCGTCGCGCCGGCCAGGCTCGGTATAGGGAAACAAGGCGATGCAAGGGATGGAAAGCTTGGCCGCACGCTCGGCATCGCGCACCGCCTCGTCGACTGAGAGCCGCTCGACGCCGGGCATGGACTCGACGCTCTCCCTGACCTTGCTCCCGTCGACCAGAAACAGCGGCCAGATCAGGTCATCGGTGGTGAGTACATTTTCACGGACCATGCGCCTCGCCCATTCGGCGCGGCGGTTCCGGCGCGGACGGATCGCAAGGTCAAGCCGCGGCGTCTCGGCCGGGGCCGGGGCGAGGCGGCGCTCTTCCAGCGGCCGGCCAAATTTGATCGCCATGGCATACTCCGTCACGTTCCGACGCTCTTTCTACCCCGTCCCTGGCCATGGCGCCACATAGAGGCGGGGGAGGCCAATAA
>JBAQHW010000175.1:0-5890 GCA_049288525.1 Xanthobacteraceae bacterium | reverse complement strand
AAGTCGCGCGCGGCGACGCCGTCGTTGCCGAGATCAGCGCGGCATTCTGGGAGCACCCGGGCCAGGTGCTGCGCAGCTTCACCGTCGGCGCCGAGCCGTCGCCGCTCTACCGCGACCTGCATGCGGCCGCCGATGCGGCCTACGACGCCGTCGCTGCGGTGCTCAAGGACGGCGCCATGCCGCAGCAGGTGATCGAGGCCGCGGCTGTCATCGAGGCGGCCGGCTTCACCATCATCGACGACCTGTTGCACGGCTACGGCGGCGGCTACCTGCCACCGATCCTCGGCTCGCGGAGCCGGCCGAGCGCACATGTCCCCGACGAGCCGTTTCGCGCCGGCATGGTCGTCGTCATCCAGCCCAACGTCGTGACGCGCGACGGTAAAGCCGGCGTGCAGACCGGCGCGATGGTGCTCATCACCGAAACCGGCATCGAGCCCTTCCACGCCGTGCCGCGCGGCTTCGTTCGCGTCTGAGCGCAGGTCGCGCCCCAATCGGCGCCACGGCTGGCGCCGCGCTCGGCGGTTGTCGTTAATGCCCTCCTAGCGCATATCGTAAAATTCGCCGCGCCGGACGCGACGTCATCAATAAATCGTTGCGCATGCAAAGCCGCAAGGAGCGCGGTGTTTCGAGGCCTGTCCGCGGCGCCGCCGCGACGGCTCAAATTCCGTAAAGCATATCTCTTCACTTCGAGCGGTCGCCGATACGCACCGTAAAGAATACCGCTTCAATCAATCTTCAGCATAGGGGGAGAAGCCTCCGTAGCTTCACCAATTCAATACCGGCCGACGGCCAATACTCGCTGCGAACAACAACGACGAAATCCCATTGGGGCTTCCGCATCCGGAATTCCCGGCGTCGACAGGGGACAAACTTGCGTACCAGTACTCTCGTCATGATCGGCTTTGCGGTCCTGTTCGGACTGCTCGCGGTGTTCCTGGCGCAGACCTGGCTCAACGATCAGGAAGCCGCGCGCATGCGAAGCCTCGATGCCAACCGCAAAGCGCCGGCGCCGGAGCGCACCATCGTGGTCGCCAAGCGGCCGCTGCGCTACGGCGATCAATTGACCGCCTCGGCGTTGCGCGAATTGCCGTGGCCGGCCGACGCGCTGCCGGCCGGCGCCTTCGCTAAAATCGCCGATCTCACGGCCGCCAAGCGCGTCGCGCTGATGCCGATCGCGACCAACGAAGCGGTATTGGCATCGAGAATCACCGGCCCGGGGGAGCGCGCCACGCTGTCCGCCGTGCTCGATCCCGGCAAGACGGCGGTCACGGTGCGCGTCAACGACGTGCAGGGGGTCGCCGGCTTCGTGCTGCCCGGCGATCATGTCGACGTTCTGCTGACGCGGCAGGGCGAGAAGAACACCGCGGTGACCGACGTCGTCATCGAAGACGCGCAGGTGCTGGCGATCGATCAGGTTGCCGACGAGAAGACCGACAAGCCGTCCGTCGTCAAAGCGGTCACGCTCGAGGTCAAGGTCACCGACGGCGAGAAGATCGCGCTGGCGTCGACGGTCGGCACGCTGTCGCTGTTGTTGCGCAAGGCGGGCGACGTCGCCGCCGACGATTCGCGCCGGATTACGCCGGTCGATCTCGTCAAGGCGACGCGGAAATCGGACTTCGTGACCATCTCGGTCTCGCGTCCATGGAAGAACGAGCGCACCGAATATTCGGTGCCGGTCGAACACGACAGCGCGCGCTCCGCGGCCTGGTCACATCCGATGCCGGCGGCGGCGAGCGACTGAGGGCGGCGGAGCGAAGTGGGGTTTTGAGTTTTGGGGACAATGAGCGGCGGGGAGGCCGACGTGAAACACCAGTACGACAAGCGACGAATTTCGGACAGGAGCGTCAGGATCGCCATGCTGATGCGGCGCGGTTGGGTCAGGGCGGTGCTTGCCGCCACCTTGATGATGGCGCTGGCGCCGGCGGTGCGCGCGCAGCAGCACATCACGCTGGCCGGCGCGGTGCATACCGCGAGCATCAGGGTGACGGTCGGCAAGACCGAAGACATCCGCACCGACCAGAACTTCAGCGACATAACGGTCGGCGATCCGGACATCGCCGATGTCAGTCCGCTGACCGATCACTCGCTGTCGATTCTCGGCAAGAAGATCGGCACCACGCGCGTCACGGTCTACGATCCCGACCATAAGCCGGTCGGCATTTTCGACATCGAGGTGTCCTACGACATTTCGCGGCTGGCCGTTGAAATCTCGCGGTTCACCGGCGGCGGCATCCGCGTGTCGTCGATCAATGGCCGCATCATGCTGTCGGGCACCTCGCCGGATGCCGCGACGCTGGATAAGGCGGTGCAGATCGCCAGCCAGTTCGGCCCCGATCCGATCAACACCGTGCAGGTGGCGCAGCCGCAACAGATCGAGCTCGAGGTGCGCTTCATCGAGGTCGACCGCACCGCCGGCCGCGATCTCGGCGTGCAGTGGAACGCCTTCGGCAATTCGATGGTGGCCAATGTCGGCTCGCAATTGCCGGCCTCCCAGTTGCCGATCACGGCGCCTGGCGGCGCATTCCAGCAGCCTGGCGTCGGCGTCGGCGGCCCGAATATCAGCCCGACGGCCGCCACCATTTCGCCAATCACTGCCGCCGGCGTGCTGTCAGGCGCCGCGCCGTTCGGCTTCCTCGTCGGCCAATTGTCGAACCGGTTGCAGATCGAGGTCAACGCGCTTGAGACCAAGGGCGCCGCGCGGCTTCTGGCGGAGCCGAACCTGGTCACGCTGTCGGGCGAAACCGCCAGCTTCCTCGCTGGCGGCCAAATCCCCATCCCAGAAGTGGGCGCCACCGGCACGCCGTCGTTCGGCTTCCAGCCTTACGGCGTCGGCCTGTCGTTCACGCCGACCGTGCTGCGCAACGGCGTCATCAATCTCGTGGTCAAGCCGGAGGTGAGCGAAATCGATACCGCCCACTCCGTGACCGTCGCCGGCACCACCGTGCCGGCGCTGACCACGCGCAAAGCCGCAACCACGCTGGAATTGCGCGATGGCCAGAGCTTCATGCTCGGCGGCCTGTTGCAGACCGACGGCACCAACAACATCGATCAATTGCCTTGGCTCGGCGACATGCCGGTGCTCGGCGCGCTGTTCCGCTCGACCGACTATCAGAAGAACGAGACCGACCTGGTGATCCTGGTGACGCCGCATATCGTGCGGCCGCTCGCCCCGACCGATCAGGTGCACACGCCGTTCGACAGCTCGCTGCCGCCGAACGACGTCGACCTGTTCCTGATGGGCGACACCGAGGTGTCCCCGGAGCTGGCGCGGCTCGCGGTCGGCGCGCTCAACCGGCCCTATGTCGGCCACATCCTCGATCTGCCGAAAAACGGAGGCGTCTATGTGTCGGTCAAAGACTGAACGCCGGCGCCTCGCGCGCGTCCTCGCCCTCGCCGGCGTGGGCATCCTTCTCGCCGGCTGCTCCGATCTGTTCGTGCTGCGCCAAGACGCCAGCTACCTCGATCGGCGCGATAGCATCGCGCTGTCGGGCGGCGACGCGGTTGCCGGCAACACCATCAACCAGATGATCGATCCGTGGCCGGCCTATAGCGGCGACAAGAATATCGCCTTCAACGGCCAGAAGATGCAGACCGCGGTCGTGCGCTATCGCACCGGCAAAGTGATCGAGCCGACCGATCCGGAGAACGTCATGTCGACCAATCAGCAAGGCCAAAGCATCAGCACCACCGTCAATAACGGCGGCGGGGCGCCGGCAGCGACGACGACACCCGGCCAGTGAGAGAACTACGGACCTGAAAGAGATGCGCATCAGCCGATCACCATCGCCGGCGAGCCAGACCAAAGTGGTGGTCATCACCGCCGACGCCGCGTTCGAGGAGCCGGTCCGCGCCACTTTCGCCACCAGTCCGCAGATCGGCCTCGAGGTCGTCAAGGGCCGCCTCGTCGACTGCGCGGCCGAGGTCGACGTCGGCGCCGCGACCGTAGTGGTCGCCGACCTCGATGCGACCGACACGGCCGAACTCGCCGCGCTGGAACGGCTGATGCTGCGGATCGACGGCTGGCCGCCGGTCGTCGTCGTCACCCAGAATTTTGACGGCGGCATCGCCCGCCGCCTGATGCAGATGCGGGTCGCCGATTTTCTGCAGAAGCCGGTGTCGCCGGTGGAGCTGGTGCGCACCTGCGCCCGCGTCGCCAAACCGCCGGCCGCGTCGGATGCCACCGAAGCGCAGATTTTCACCTTTTTGCCCGCGGTCGGCGGCGCCGGCGTGACCACGCTCGCGGTGCAGACCGCGATGCTGCTGCTCAACAGCGGCGCCCGCGGCAAGGCCGCGACCTGCCTGGTCGACCTCGACTTTCAGCATGGCGCCTGCGCCGATTATCTCGACATCGAGCCGCGGCTCAACTTAAGCGAGATCGAGCCGCGCCCGGAACGGCTCGACCGCCAGCTCCTGGAAGTGATGATCTCCCAGCATCCGTCGGGCCTGGCGGTAGTCGCGGCGCCGAACCGGCCGGCGGAAATGCGCCTGTTCGATCCCGACATGGTGACGCGGCTGCTCGATCTCGTTTCGTCGCATTTCGATTATGTCGTGTTCGACATGCCGCGCACCTGGTTTTCCTGGACCGACAGTGTGCTGCTCGGCTCCGACAAGCTGTTCGTCGTCAGCGAAACCACGGTGCCGGGGCTGCGCCATGCCAAGCAACTCGTCGATGCCATCCGCGAGCGGCTCGGTGACGGTCCGCAGCCGCAGGTCATCATCAATCGCTTCGTTGCGAAAATGTTCTCGGCCGGGTTGCGCAGAAACGACATCCGGGCGGCGATCGGCGACGCCTTCGTCGCCTGCGTGCCCAACGATTACGGCCTGGTGCGCGAGGCGATCGATCGCGGCGTACCGCTTGAGGAGGTCAGGAAGGGCAACAAGATCACTGCGCAGCTCAAAAAAATCGTGTTGCCGCAGGCCGCCGGCAAGCCCGCCAAGGATGCTGCGGCCGGCGGCAAGAAGCTCAAACTGTCATGGGCGCGATCGTAGGTCCGATCGTGTCGCGCGACGGTAAAACCGATCCGCTCATTCCCGCGCAAGCGGGAATCCAGCTTCGTGAAAAGACTGGGTCCCCGCCTTCGCGGGGACGAGCGGTTGTCGAAATCGTTTAGGAACCAGTCATGGCCGGACGTTTCTCCATACGCCGCGTCGCCAGCCCGGAGCTCGTTCCGGCGGTCCAAGATGGAAACCAAGATCGCATCCAAGATCGTGTCCAAGATCGCACGGCAGACCGCACCGAAGACCGCATGGCGGCAGCGATGCCGCTGGTGCTGGCGGAAGCCGCGACCGACCAGGCCCCGCCTGCCGCCAATCCGCTTCTGACCGAAAAGCTGCTCGACGCCAAGGTGCGGCTGCACCGCCGCCTGATCGAGGAAATGAATCTTTCGGCGCTGGAAAAGCTGCCGGAAGAGGAAATCCGCGGCCACGTGCAGCAACTGGTGACGCAATACGTCATCACCGAGCGGCTGGCGCTCAACACCCAGGAGCTCAACGACTTCGCTTCCGAAATCCTCGACGAGATGACCGGCCTCGGCCCGCTCGAGCCGCTGCTGAAGGATCCGGCGGTTAACGACATCCTGATCAACGGCCATGAATGCGTCTATGTCGAGCGCAGGGGTATGCTCGAGCCGACCGCGGTGCGTTTCAAGGACGAAGCGCATCTTCTTCGCATCATCAACAAGATCGTCTCCGCGGTCGGCCGCCGCGTCGACGAGTCTCATCCGATGTGCGACGCGCGGCTGCTCGACGGCTCGCGCGTCAACGTCGCAGTGCGGCCGGTCGCGATCGACGGGCCGCTGATGTCGATCCGCAAATTCTCCAAGAAGCCGTTCAATCTGAACAAGCTCATCGAGGTTGGCGCGCTGCGGCCGCAAATGGGCGAATTGCTCGC
>JBAQHW010000174.1:0-15740 GCA_049288525.1 Xanthobacteraceae bacterium | reverse complement strand
CCCCAGCCCCAGCCACCGCCGCGCCAGCCGCCGCCATGCCAGCCGCCGCCCCAGCGCGCTTCTGCCGGGCCTGACGTTGCCACGACCGCGCCGGCGAGCGTTAGCGCCGCAACGAGAGCTACTAAAGTCTTTCTCATGACATCACCTCGACAACGGAGTTTCACGCAAACCCCAATCGCCCCTCATGCCTAAAGTTCCCATTTATGGGGTGAACCCAGACTGAACAATCATGCCTGAATCCAGCCATGATTAGAATGGACCGGCAAAAGGGTGGTTTCATGTCATTGACCTACGCCATCGGCGACGTTCATGGCGCACTGCACAAATTGCAGCAGTTGATGGCACGCTGTGAAGCCCATGCCGCCGGCCGCTCGCGCCGCTATGTGTTTCTCGGCGACTATATCGATCGCGGCCCGGATTCGGCCGGCGTTTTGGCTGTCGTGCGCGAGACCGCGGCGAAAATACCCGATGTCGTCGCGCTGTTGGGCAACCACGAAGCGATGCTGCTGGCCGCGCTGGACGGCGCAATCGATCCCGAGATATGGCTTGGGCAGGGTGGGGCGATGACGCTGGGCAGCTACGGCGTCGCACAGTTGAGCGCGCTGCCGCGTGGCGATATCGATTGGCTGCGGACATTGCCGCTTCGCCAAGATGACGGCCGACGGTTCTTCGTTCATGCCGGCGTCGACCCGCGGCTGCCGCTCGATGCGCAAAACGAAAACGATCTGCTGTGGATTCGCGAGCCGTTTCTTGTCGACGAGCGCGACTACGGCCGTTTGATCGTTCACGGTCATACGCCGCTTGCTTCCGGCACTCCCGATTGGCGCAGCAACCGGCTCAATCTCGATACCGGTGCCGTTTTCGGCGGACCGTTGACGGCGGCCGTGTTCAGCGATGACGTCACGCCGCCGTTGAGCTTTCTGTGCTCGGGCTAGCGCCGGCCGGGGCTCGCCTGCGGCAAAGCGCCGCCAGATTAAATCTTTGTAATGACAGAGCTTTCGGTACCTGGCCACCGCCGCTGATCGCTGCTTCGGACCGCGCTATGCTGCGCTTGCGATTCGCATGGTGGGACGTGGCGATGAAAAACCGGGCGATGAGGCCACCGGGCAAGCCGGCTGCGTCGCGGCCACCGCAAGCGCAATCGCGGCGCGCCGAGCCGGACGATCCGGCACCGAAGCCGCCTCGGCGGCCGTCGCGCGCGAGCGTCATGCAGCTCGCCGCCGAGGTCGACAAGCTTGCCGCACAGCTCCAGGCTTCGCGCGCGCGCATTGCCGATCTCGAAGCCCGCGTCGACATCGATCCGCTGACCGATGTCCTCAACCGCCGGGGGTTTGAGCGCGAACTCGCCCGCTCGCTGGCCTACGTCAAGCGCTACGGCACCAGCGCGGCGCTGCTTTATATCGATCTCGACGACTTCAAGCCGGTGAACGACGGCCACGGCCATGCTGCCGGCGATGCCGTGCTCAAGGCGATCGCGGCGACATTGCTGCGCCAGGTTCGCGCCTCCGACGTCGTGGCGCGCCTCGGCGGCGACGAATTTGCCGTGTTGCTGTGGAACCTGAGTGCGGCGGAAGCGGCGATCAAGGCTGCGGCGCTCGAGGCCGCGGTCTATGCGACGCCGGTTTCGTGGGGCGCTTCGACTTTTGCCGTCGCCGCCTCGGCAGGGGTCGCGGGGTTACGCCCGCTCGACACGCCTTCGATGGTGCTTGAGCGCGCCGACATGGCGATGTACGCCCGCAAGGCCGAGCGGACGGGACGTCGCGGAATGACAGCTACACAATGATGACGGCGCGGCAATGATGATTACTACGCGATAATATCCGGCGTGAGCTGATCTTCGATGAAGGTAATGCGATCACGCAGGTGCAACTTGCGTTTCTTCAGCCGCTGCACCTGAATGAGATCGGAACCCGGCGTGCCTTGCAGCGCCGCGATCGCGGCATCGAGGTCGCGATGCTCCTGGTTCAGGCGCGCGAGTTGCGTCCGAAGCTCGCGTTCTTCCTCTTCCGTCATCGCCGCCTTGGCCGTGCGCGATTCGCGCGCCCTGCATTGCGTCTTGGCCGGCATCACGCCTGGACCGCAACGCACCTGTGAGTGACATTAGAGCGCATCCCGATTTAACGAATCGGCATCCGCTCCTGGCTGTTTATTTTAGCACGTCTTTTTGGCAAAATCGGTTTCCACTTTCGTGGGACATGCTCTGGTAAGTTGCTCTGGATTATCGCGTTTTGGTTAATGATGGACAAGCCCATAGCGCATCCCCTTACGACCATGCACAAGGGGCCGATCGGGGATTTTCGTAAGGGCTGAAACGGAGTACCCTTGCATCTGGTTGTCAGGGTGTAAGATGATCCGATCAGACTTAAACTGACGCAAGGAGGCAAGCTACATGGCGATTGAATCGCATCTTGCGGAACTTGAAAAACGACACCAGGCGCTCGACGCCGAACTCGCCGAAGCGCAGACCCACCCCTCCGCAGACGATTTGCGGATTGTGGAACTCAAACGGAAAAAATTGCACGTCAAGGATGAGATCGAGCGATTGCGGTTCGAAACCCTCGTCCATTAGCCGGTAAAGTCTGAGCTTACGGCGCGGCGCGTCCCCGTGAGAGCGGGGAGCAGGTAGAGTTTTTTCGTCATGCCCGGCCTTGTGCCGGGCATTTGCGTTTGGGAGACGAATAACGAGTCATCGCTCGGCAAGTGGCTGGCGGCGGGCGTGACCGAAGCCGAAGCACCCTAAAGGGATCACATGCCCTTCACTAGCTCCCTTAGTTTGAATTTCTGCAATTTGCCGGTCGAGGTTTTTGGAATCTCGGCGAACACGACGAGCCGCGGACATTTGTAAGAGGCGAGGTGATTGCGGCACCAGGCGATCAGTTCGTCGGCGCTCGCGCTGGCGCCCGATTTGAGCTCGACGAAGGCGCACGGCGTCTCGCCCCATTTCTCGTCCGGCTTCGCCACCACTGCGGCCACCGCCACCGCCGGATGCTTGTACAGCGCATCCTCGACTTCGATCGACGAGATGTTCTCGCCGCCGGAAATGATGATGTCTTTGGAGCGGTCCTTGAGCTGAATATAGCCGTCGGGATGGATGACGCCGAGATCGCCGGAGTGAAACCAGCCGCCGGCAAAAGCAGCTTCGCTGGCCTTCGGGTTTTTCAGATAGCCCTTCATCACCACATTGCCGCGGAACATGACCTCGCCGAGCGTCTCGCCGTCGCGGGCGACCTGCTGCATGGTCGCCGGGTCAAACACGTCGAGCCCTTCCAGCACCGGATACCGCACGCCCTGGCGCGCTTTCTTCACCGCCTGCTCGGCGCTGCCCAGCGCATCCCATTCGCGATGCCATTCGTTGACGCTTGCCGGTCCGTAGGTCTCGGTCAGCCCATAGACATGGGTGACGTCAAAGCCGGCGGTTTTCATCGCCGCCAGGACCGATTCCGGCGGCGGCGAGGCGGCAGTGACGAATTCGACCTGCTGCGGCAGCGGCTTGCGCTCGGTTTGCGACGCGTTGAGTAGCGTCGACATCACGATCGGCGCGCCGCACAGATGCGTCACCTTGTGCGTGGCGATGGCGTCGAACAGCGGCGCGGCGCGAACCGCACGTAGGCAGACATGCGTGCCCGCAACCACTGACAAGGTCCAAGGAAAGCACCAGCCGTTGCAGTGAAACATCGGCAGCGTCCACAGATAGACCGGATGCTTGCCCAATCCGCAGGTGATGACGTTCGCCATCGCCAGCAAATAAGCGCCGCGATGATGGTAGACGACGCCTTTCGGATCGCCGGTGGTGCCGGAGGTGTAGTTGAGCGCAATGGCGTCCCATTCGTCGTCCGGCATCAGCCAGCGGAAGTCGGCGTCGCCCTCGCCCAAAAACTCCTCGTATTCCAGATCGCCGAGCCGTTCGCCCGCGCCTGCGAACTCCGGGTCGTCATAGTCGATCACCAAAGGCCGCGCCTTGCAGGCTGCGAGCGCGTCCTTGACCACCTTGGAATATTCGCGGTCGGCGATCACGGCCTTGGCTTCGCCGTGGTCGAAAATAAAGGCGGTGACGGCAGCATCGAGCCGGGTATTGATGGTGTTGAGCACGGCGCCGGCCATGGCGACGCCGTAGTGTGCTTCCAGCATTGCCGGCGTATTGGGAAGGACGACCGAAACGGTGTCGCCGCGCTTGATGCCGCGCTTGGCGAGCGCCGAGGCAAGCCGCCGGGCGCGGGCATAAAACTCGGCGTAGCTCCACGACCGCGCACCGTGGATGATGGCCGGCTGGTCCGGATGGACTTCAGCGGCGCGCGCCAGAAACGACAGCGGGGTCAGCGGCTGAAAATTAGCTGCGTTACGCTCGAGCCCGGTCTCGTAGGGTGTCGCCATGCGCGTCTCCGGCGGCCGTCGAACGAACCGGCAAGCCCGGTTGCGGCCCGTCGCCGCGCTGCCGTCCGTCACTCAATCGGCCAAGTGGAATCGGCCAAGTGAAAATTGTCACTTGGCGAGCCGTTTTGGCAAGCGAGGTCCGCGCCGGCCGCGCCGCTCGTTCCGTTCGGTAATGCGATATAGTGGGCTGTCCGAAGCGCCGGGCGGCGACGGCAAAATGCGCGGGGAAGAGAGTTATGGACGCCCAGACGAGCCGCTATCACGACGTCTACACGCGCTGGCAGCGCGATCCGGCCGGCTTTTGGGGCGAGGCCGCCGCGGCCATCGACTGGTTCGAAAAGCCGAAAACGGTGTTCGACCCCACCGCTGGCATCTATGGCCGCTGGTTTCCCGACGGCGTCTGCAACACCTGTTTCAACGCCGTGGACCGGCATGTCGACGCCGGGCGCGGCGACCAGGCCGCGATCATCTACGATTCGCCGCTCGCCGGCCTCAAGCACACCGTCACCTATCATCGCCTGCTCACCGAGACCCAGGTGCTCGGCGGCATGTTGCGCGACCTCGGCGTCGGCAAGGGCGACCGCGTCATTCTCTACATGCCGATGATTCCGGAGGCCGTGATCGCCATGCTCGCCTGCGCGCGCATCGGCGCCGTTCATTCGGTCGTGTTCGGTGGCTTTGCCGCCCGCGAGCTGGCGACCCGCATCGACGACGCCAAGCCGAAAGCGATCCTGTCGGCAAGCTGCGGCCTCGAGCCTAGCCGCATTGTCCATTACAAGCCGCTGCTTGACGAGGCGATCGCGCTCGCCAAGCACAAACCGGGTGCCTGCCTGATCCTGCAGCGCCCGCAGGCGCAGGCCAAGCTCGACGGCCGCCGCGACCGCGATTGGGGACAGATGCGCGATTACGCGCTGGTCCATGCCCGCTCAGCCTGGGACTGCGAGCCGATGCTGGCGACCGATCCGCTCTACATTCTCTACACCTCCGGCACGACCGGACGGCCGAAGGGCGTGGTGCGCGACAACGGCGGCCACATGGTAGCGCTGAAATGGTCGATGAAAAATTTCTACGGCGTCGACCCCGGCGAAGTGTGGTGGACGGCGTCCGATATCGGCTGGGTGGTCGGCCATTCTTACATCGTCTATGCGCCGCTCCTGCACGGCGCGACCTCGATCCTCTACGAAGGCAAGCCGGTCGGCACGCCGGACGCCGGCGCGTTCTGGCGGGTGATTTCCGAGCACGGCGCGGTCGCGTTGTTCACCGCGCCGACCGCGTTTCGCGCCATCAAGAAAGAAGACCCGCAGGGCAAGCTTTTGGCCCAGCACGGCCTGAAAAAATTCCGCACGCTGTTTCTCGCCGGCGAGCGCGCCGATCCGCCGACGCTGCAATGGGCCGAGCAGCTTCTGAAAAAGCCGGTGCTCGATCATTGGTGGCAGACCGAGACCGGCTGGTGCATCGCCGGCAATCCGGCCGGCCTCGGCACGTTGCCGGTCAAATACGGCTCGGCGACGATGCCGATGCCGGGCTACGACGTCCGCGTCGTCGACGAGGGCTGCCATGAGGTGGCGGCCAACACGATGGGCTCGATCGTGATCAAGCTGCCGCTGCCGCCGTCCTGCCTGCCTTCTCTGTGGCAGGCCGACGCGCGCATGCGCGAAAGCTATCTCGACGAATTTCCCGGCTACTACAAAACCGCCGACGCCGGATTTAAGGACGAGGACGGCTACATTTTCGTCATGGGCCGCACCGACGACATCATCAATGTCGCCGGCCACCGGCTGTCGACCGGCGGCATGGAGGAAGTGCTGGCCGCGCACCCCGACGTCGCCGAATGCGCCGTGCTGGGCATCAAGGATGAGCTCAAAGGCGAGGTGCCGTGCGGCTTCATCGTGCTCAAATCCGGCGTCAACCGGCCGCCGACCGAGATCGAGAAGGAGTGCATCGCGCTCATTCGCGACAAGATCGGTCCGGTGGCAGCTTTCAAGCTCGCTATCACGGTGGCGCGGCTGCCGAAGACGCGCTCCGGCAAAATTCTGCGCGGCACCATCAAGAAAATCGCCGATGGCGAGCCGTGGCAAATGCCGGCGACCATCGACGACCCGGCTATCTTGGACGAGATCGGTAGCGCGCTGAAGGGGAAGGGCATGGGAAGTCCGTAGCCTGGGCTGAACGCTGCGAAACCCGGCAGCGGCATTCACGCCCCTCGATCGTTCCCGGATTTTGCTGTGCTCAATCCGGGTTACGCTGGCTTGTTGAGTGGAGTGCCGACCGCGCGCCGTTACCTCTTCGCCAACGCTTCGCGCTCTTTCTGCAGCTTGTCGAGCTCGGCCTGCTGCGCCGCAATTCGGTCGGCATTACGGGCCTCGTCACCGGCGCCTGAATTCGCCGCCGCCTGCTCGATGAGCTGGCGGATATTGTCGCGCACAATGGCGATGCGCGCATCGAGTTCCTGCAGACTGTCGCTGCTCATCGGGTGGTCTCCGGGACGGGCAATCGCCAGTGTAGCGCAGATCGGGCCGCCGCACGCAAAAATTCCGCCGCTTGGGTGGCGCGGAGAATTGCGTGCCGGGCGCCCTACTCCGCCGTCACCGCGCCGTGGACGGCCCGGCAATGGCGCACCAGATTGTCGTGCGCCACGACGAATTGCTTCAGTGGCGTGTCGATGGCGAAAAAATAGATATTGGCGATGAAGCCGTAGATCGCGGCATCGACCGTGCCCGGCGTGGCGCCGTGCACGAAGGCTTGCGCCGGCACCGTATGGGCCAACACCGCGAGATCGCCGAGCCCGCGCGCATAGGCCTCATCCGGCGTGTAGCGGCCGATGCCCTGATAGTAATAGCGCGAGGCGTTGAACTCCTTGGCTTTGAGCAGGCCCGGTTCGAAAAGATTCGGATGCTCGCCGATGAGCGCCGCGCAAAAGGCCGGCCAATAGCGCTCGTCCTGCCAGCGCGAATAGGACATCACCCAATAAAGATCGTCGAGCATGCGGCTGATCAGAATATCCTGGTCACGCTCTACCGGCGTGAGCGCGGCGTCGATGGCAAGCCGGTATTTGGCGATCAGATGCGCGATGATGGCGCTGCTGTCGCCGATCGTCTCGCCGTCGTCGACGATGTAGGGGAGTTGGCCGCGCGGCGCGGCGGCGGCCTCGAACAGATGCTCGTGGCGGAACGGCAGGCCGGCGAGCCGCAGGAAGGCGAAGACTTTCAGCCCATATCCGTTGTTGTCGGCAACCCCGAACAGCGACGGATAGGAATACAGCGTAATCATGCGCACCTCCGCGGCCAATTGTAGCGCGCACTCACGGCGAAGTGTTGCGCCAAATAATTGCCCGCCCGCGAGGGACAACTTATGTCTATTGCAAGACGGTTTTCGGGGGTGAGGATTCCAGGAGGCCTCGATGGCAGCGGAACGCACCTTCACCTGCGGCAACGGCAGATATTATGTTGTCGAGCAGCACGGTCATCTGATGGTGCAGCGCCAGGACTGGCTTGGGCGGACTTTCATCGGCTACGCCGGCGATCTTGGCGAAGCCATCAAGTGCATCGAGGCCGATGCCCGCTGCTGGCAGATCCGGGCGGCTTAGGCGAAGGCGCAAGCTCGCTAACCAGCCGGCAGTCCACCGACGACAATACCCCTCTCGTCCCCGCTATCGCCAAGGCCCATGCGTGGCTAGTCTGCGTGGCTAGTCTGCGGAGCAGTACGCGGCGTTCCGCAGGAAATTGGACGGATGGTAACCATGCCCTGGTATTATTACGTCGCACATTTTTTTGCCGGGGTATTCCTTGCCAATGGCGTTCCCCATTTCGTGCACGGCATTTCCGGTAACAAATTCCAGTCGCCGTTTGCCTCGCCGCCAGGCGTCGGCGAATCCTCCGCAATCGTCAACGTCGTCTGGGGCTGGTTTAATTTCGTCATTGCCGGCGCGCTGGTGTTTGCGGCTTTTCCGCCGCTGCCGCCCCCGATCGGCGGCTGCATCGCCGGCGCGCTCGGCGTGCTGGCCAGTTCGCTATGGCTTGCCCATCATTTCGGCAGGGTCCGCCGCGCGCAGCCCTCCCCGTAGCGGCCATGCGGAGCCAGCCTTGCGGGGCATTGCTTTAGCCACCAAATTTATCGGTTATGCGTCTGTTCCTTTGCTGCATGGCCCTGTTCGCGGGGCTGACAACCAGCGCCGCCGCGGCCACCCGCGCCTATGTGATGAACGGCCTGTTTGTCGGCCACGGCCTGGCGGTCGTCGCCGAGGCGCTGCGCCAGCGCGGCTATATCGTCGCCTATGGCAGCTTCGAGCAAAGCCGCGACTTCGCCGCCGATGCTTGTGCCCATCCTGACGACCGTATCGTCGTCATCGGCCATTCGTTCGGCGCCGAGCGCGCCGCCGAAGTGGCGACGCGCGCCGCGGCCTGCGGCGCCCGCGACGTGACGATGATCGGGGTCGATCCATCGCAGCCCGTCGCCGTCAGCGGCGTGGCGCATGCGGTGAATTTCGTCGGCGAGCTCGGCGGCACCGTCGCCGGCGCACAGAACATTCCCGTGCCCGGCTACACTCACATGGGCATCATGGACAGCCCGGCGGTGCAGGAGCGCATTCTGGAAGCGGTAGACCCGCCAAACGGGCAGTAGGCTGGAATTTTTCGGAACCGCGTCTTCTCAAGACTCGGTCGTCCTCTCGTTGGTCACGGCCGGGGCATGACGCCGGAAAGGACGAGGCACCCCTCTCCTCTCCGCTCAGCCGAACAGCCACGATTGCGGTTCGGCAATCGGCTCGCCGGCATTCAAAAGCAAGAGGCCTTTGACGCAGCGGATTGCGGTCCAGACGATCCACCACAACAGGATCACCACGCCGACCCCGACGTAAAGCGTGATCGCGCCGACCACGGCAAACAGAAGACCGATCCAAAAGGTTCTGATCTGAAAACGGAAATGGCTGCGGCTAATTGGATCGGCGCGCTCGATCTGCATCGTCGCGATGATCAGCCCGACCACCGCGCTGACGCCAGTGAGGAAGCCGGCGAGGTAAAGGATATAGACGATGAGCGCGAGGCCGTAATCCGAGATGATCGGCGGCCGCGCGCCGCCCGTGGTTTCCTGCACCGCTTCGTGCTGTTGACCGGCATCGGTCATTTGTGCCCCCCTCGCCTGCCTTCGGTGTCGAGCCTGCTTATAGCAAAGAATGAAAAATTTTCCTCGCTCCTTGGGAGAGGTGGAGACAGGCTCCTCCAATCCCCGGTAGATTTGCGCTTCGGCCGGACAACGGCGCTTCAGGGACAGGTTTCGTGGGCAAAGGGCACAAGGACAAGGTGGCCGTTATCAGCGGCGGCGCCAACGGTATCGGACAGGCTTTTGCGAAGCGTCTTGCTGAGGATGGCGTGCATGTCGCCATCGCCGATCTTGCCGAGGGCCGCGATACCGTGAAGCTCGTCGAAGCAGCGGGACGCAACGCGCTCGCGGTCGTTTGCGACGTGTCCAATGAGGACTCGGTCGCGGCGATGGCGAAGCAAGTGCAGGCTAAGTTCACCCATGTCGATATCGTCGTGAACTGCGCTGGCATTTTTCCGCAGCAGGATTTTGCCACCATGACCTTCGCCGACTGGCGCAAGGTCCTCTCCATCAATCTCGACAGCACTTTCCTGGTCACTGCTGCCTTCGTGCCAGGCATGCGCGCGCGCAAATGGGGCCGTGTTGTCAGCATGGCCTCGAGCACTTTCGGCTCCGTGACGACCGGCTTTGCCCATTACGTCGCCTCAAAGGGCGGCATCATCGGCTTTACCCGCGGCCTTTCCGGCGAGGTCGCCGCCGACGGGGTCACGGTGAACGCCATCGCGCCGGGGCTGACCCGTTCGCCGGGAACGCTGGCGCGCAAACCGCGCCCCGGCTTCGCCACCATGGATGACGAATTTAACGCTGTCGCCAGCCTGCAGGCGATCAAGCGCGTCGAAGTGACCGACGATCTCGTCGGCGCGCTGTCGTTTCTCACCAGCGATGACGCGGCATTCATGACCGGGCAGACGCTCAATGTGGATGGCGGGAGGGTACGGTCTTAACCAACACGATGCCGAGCTGCACGACCCGACCGGTCGTCGGTCGGGGTCAGCGTCTCGAAATAATCCTCGCAACCCCTTGGCGTAGCTGGTACCCCATCGCGCGGGCGAGCGGTCCGCGAATGACCATGGAATTAAGGATGCTGCCGCATGGAGAAATCCAACAAGCACGATGCGAGCGCGCAACTCGCGAAGCTGCAACGTGCCGAAGATGCCAAAAAGGCGGCATCGGACTACGAGGCAGCCACCGAGGCGCTGCGCGCCAAGACCGAGCGGCTCAAGGCGCTGCGGCTGGCGCGTGACGCCGCCGCGCCACCGCAGCCGGCGGCAAAAAAGCGGAAAGGCAACGCCAAGGCCAAATCCGGCAGCTTGTCGGACTGGCTGGACGGACAGGCGAAAGAGGGCCGCAACGGGTGAGCGGGAGAGCCCTGGCGCGACGTTCCGGCCCCGGCTGGATCGACGGCGAAAGGCCTTGACCCGCACGGAGCAACAGCAATGCCGCTGCAGCGAGACGAAGTGCAAGGCTACGACTTCGATCGGATGGTGGTCGATTTCACCATGCGCGACGCGGACAATATCGTCGTTTGCGCGATCAGCACCGCGGCCATGGACAATCTTGAGGACGGCCGGGCGCTGAAACCGGAAGAGCGCGTCGATCAGTTCCTGCGCTTGCGCGATGTCATCGAAGACCGCGCCTCGATCAAGTTTTTGGAAGAGCACAGCCGGCTCGACCGGCCCGTCGTGCTGCGCTCCAACGATTTCAAGAAATAGCCGGCGCGCCCTCGTCTGCTCATTCGGGCAGCGCACGCCTGCTGGAGACGTACCGCGCAGCAGCCGCGCGCGCCGACGCCTGCGTGGCGAAGTGCGGCGCGAATTCGCCGGCTTCACGGCGCTGACATTTGCTATCCTCGCCGCGAGAAACGTCACAAAACCATGCAAGGGAAAACGCCATGGCTGTCGAACTTTATCATTTCTGGAGCTCGGTCTGCTCGGTGCGCTGCCGCATGGCGCTGGAGGAGAAAGGCGTGCCATGGATCAGCCGCTACATCGACCTGTTCAAGTCCGACCAGATGAAGCCCGACTATCTGGCGATCAATCCGCGCGGCATGGTGCCCACCCTCGTGCACGACGGTCAGCCGATACGCGAAAGCTCGGTGATCAACGAATATATCGATGCCGCGTTTAGCGGGCCGGCGCTCACTCCGCCCGATCCGCTTGGCGCGGCACGCATGCGCGAGTTCGTCTTTCTCTGCGACGAGGGCTTTACCGCGATCGCCAAATTGACGCTCGTCAAGTACATCCTGCCGAAGCTTCGCAACCGCTGGGGCGATGACGAGTTGCGTAAGCAGGCCGCGCGGCGGCCGACCAAATTCTATCAGGATTTTCACGGCCGCGCCGTGCGCGGCGAGATCACGAACGAGGAACTCGCCATGGCGCGCGCGACCATCGACGAACTGCTCGATCAGCTCGAGCACGCGCTTGCGGCGGGACCGTGGATCGTCGGCGAGACGTTCACCCTCGCCGACATCTCGATCGCGCCTTACATGTTCCGCCTCGCCGCGCTCGGCGCCGACCAGTTCTGGTCGGCAGGGCGCCGTCCGCGCGTGAATGCCTGGTACCGAGAGCTCGCGGCGCGGCCCGCATTCCAGACCGCAGTGTCATGGCCGGACGAATCCGGCGGTGGCTATGAGGAGGTCGGGCTTGCAGCGAAGGTGGCAGGCTGAAAAGGCGGTAAGGGCGGCATCATCGGCTTCACCCACCGGCTCGCCGGCGTCCTCGCAGCCTATCGCAAAACCGGCGACTGGCAGACGCGCATCAATGCTGACCTGCGCAAGGCACGGAGGCTAAAGCGGGGTGCTTCCGCGGGAATGAGCGGCGGGGTCGGCGGGCTGTCGTTTCTAGACTAGCAGGCGAAGCTCTCAGCGCTGCCGACGCGCGCCGAACGGCCAGTCGATGACGCCCGCGCAAAACAGCGCCCACCAGATAATGACCGGTTGGAAAGCAAGCCGCGGCCCGTGATACCACCAACTGTCTGGAATATGCGGAATGACGATGTGGTCGAGCGCCTGCTTGATATTGGCCGGCCACACGCAGAGAGCATACAGCGCAAGCGCCATGCCGGCCCACGGCCGCAACGGCCGAGTGACTAGGGCGGCGGCGCCCGCGAATTCGCACAGGCCGGTTACGAAGATCACCTGGCGCGCGAACGGCACCCAGTTCGGCGTAATCCGGAGCAGCACGTCGGGGACCGCAAGATGCGCCACGCCCGCTGCGACAAAAAACGCCGCCAGGATCCAGCGCATGATCGCGCGCGCCACGGCAAAGGATGGCGCGGCCGCAGGCCCATCGGCGTTGCCGGAATTCGTCATGGCTTTGTCCTACGCGGCATTCCGCATCGACGAAACCGGGCGGGACGCAATCGATGCTGCCCGCCCGGAATTCTGACAGGAGTGACTTATGACACGACCGATTAGTCGGGCATTAGCACCTTGTTGATGACCATGATGACGCCGTTGCTTTGCATCACGTTGGCGATCGTCACATCGGCGGTATTGCCCTTCTCGTCGGTCACCGTCAAATCTTTGCCGCTTCCCTGCACGGTAAGCGTGCCGCCCTCAACCGTCTTCAGCGTGGCCTTGCCGTCGCCCTTCTTGATGTCGGCGTCGAGCTTTTCCGAATCGAGGCGACCGGGAACGACATGATAGGTCAGGATTTTGTCGAGGGTTTTCTTGTTGTCGGGCTTCAGGAGAGTATCCACCGTGCCGGCCGGCAGCGCGGCGAACGCCTCGTTGGTCGGCGCGAACACCGTGAACGGGCCCTTGCCCTCCAGCGTGTCCACCAGTCCGCCGGCTTTCACCGCGGCGACCAGCGTGGTGTGATCCTTGGAGTTCACCGCATTCTGGATGATGTTTTTGTTCGGATACATGGCGGCGCCGCCGACCATCGGGTCGGCCGCAAAAGCCGGCGCGGCGAAGGTAAGGACCGCGAGCGCGGTGGCGGTCAGTAATTCGATTCTACGCATGGTGTTGGAACTCCCTGGGGCGCCGCGGGCAACGGGTAATCCGCTGCCTGCGCGACGTGCTATTAAGACGAACGGGCGCGGGGCTTGGATTTGCCGGAGCGCGGACCTCACGGCACTGTGAGAAAGTCACGCTACGTATGAAGTTCCGAAAAGTTTCACCGCGCCGATGACGACGCCAAGTTTTTTCAGCGAGCGCCACCGGGTGCGGCTACCCGCCCCGCAATGCAGCTTTCGTTTCGCTCCGGAAATTGGCTTCCCGGCGGCGAAAGCGGTATGGTGGCCGCCTCGCATCGATTCACATCCTCACAACCCTCCGGGAGCATCCTTATGCGCGTCTTATCCGCCCTTCGTGCCAGCCTGATCGCGGTGCTGGCCTTGGCCAGCACTGCCGTCGTCTCCACCGCCTACGCCGACGGCGGCGGCATCAGCTTCAGCATCATCAAGGCGGGCTTTGTCATCGGCGGTTCGGCCGGCTCGGGCACGCTCTTCTTCCACGGCCGGCGATACCCGCTGAGCATCGGCGGCATCAGCTATGGTTTCACTTTCGGCGCTTCCGAGACGCGCTTCCGTGGCACCGTGAGCAACATCCGCCGCCCGTCGGATGTGGCCGGCGTCTATGCCGCAGGAAATGTCGGCGCTGCCGTCGGGCGAGGCATGCAGGCGATCGTGCTCACCAACCAGAACGGCGCCGTGCTGTCGCTCTCCGGCAGTTCGGTCGGCGCGATCGTCAGCGCGGATCTCAACGGTTTGGCGATTACGGTGAAGTAAGCGGCAACGCGATTTAATCCCTAGCTAAGCAAGCGGCGCCGACGATCTCGTCGGCGCCGCTTTGTTTCTGACGACAGACGACGCCGCCTTCATTACTGGCCAATCAGGATGGTTTGGAGGGTAAAGTCCCGTAAATCAGTCTCCGTAGGGTGAGCTGAGCGGGGCGAAGCCCACGCGCTGGTGTCAAAAGAAAATGCGTGGGCGCGGCGCTAAGCGCCTTTGACCATGCTTGCTGTAATTCGAATATCGGTTCCGTAAGTTTGAAGACATGTTGTGAAGTGCGTCCTCAAGAAGAAACCTGCTGCTTGCTAGCGCTCGCATCCAGCCGTTCAATCAAATCCGGTATAAAACGCTCGCTCACACCAGCTACTAAAGCGAAAATGCAGATCGCGGAAACGTCATCATTTATCCTGCCCATAATAAGATTGGCTTTGCTTGCGAAAACGAAAATTAGCCCGAACACCGACCCGAGCAGCACGCGTATGCAGGCTTGCAAATATATCGACCGGTCTGGCAGACGAACGTCCAATTCAATGTTCTTCGATCTTTGCATTACGGATACAGCGGCCCCCATCGCCCCGAAAATTGCACCATAAAAATAAATGGCAATTTGGGAAAACCAAAAAAAGCGAATCAAGAACAAGGCAGCAATAAGGACCACCGCGACCGCGAGCGAGAAAGCCGTGTACAGGAAACGCGCACGCTGCGTAGAAGATTGCGTTATAAATAATCTAACCGCATCGAAACTCCGATTTGAATTTGTCTCCCTAGAATTTAGCGTGGAAAAAAGAGCCTTTCCTAATCGAACGTAAGCTTCGGGTCTTGTGTGTCTAGGAATAAATACGCGAATTTCCGTCATTAGCGAGTCAAACTCGCTAAGGACCGGAAGCTGCGCATCGGAAAGGTCACCGTTATTTTCGTGATATTGCCACCGCAACTGATTGTCCGTCGTAGTAAACACCGTGACTCGCGTGCTCTGACCCAGAATCGTCGCCACCTTCTGGCCGGTAGAGCAGGCATCTCCGACCTTAAGCCGAGGATGATTAAGATCGACACTCACATCAGAGCCCATTCGTTATTCGCGGACAATATAGCATAGCGCCCGTCATAGTTGTAGTGTATTTTGTGGGGGTGATGTTTCGGCCGAGAAGTGCGATATGAAACGCAAACTCCAGGTTTTCATTTCAAGTACGTATTCAGATTTGAAAGATGAACGTCAGGCTGCCGTCGAAGCGATTCTGAAGGCAGGGCATATTCCCGCTGGCATGGAGCTATTTACGGCTGGCGATAAGTCGCAGATGGTTGCGATTGAGCGATGGATTGATGAAAGCGACGTTTTTATGCTCATCCTCGGCGGAAGGTACGGTTCAATAGAACCCAAGACAGGCCTTAGTTACGTTGAGCTTGAATACGATTATGCAGTCGCTCAGAGGAAACCGACGTTTGCAGTTGTGATTAATGACACCGCGATTGAGGCGAGAGTGAAGACCGCCGGGACGGCAGTGATAGAGAAAATAAATCAGAAAGGCCTCGAGCAATTC
>JBAQHW010000173.1:0-21315 GCA_049288525.1 Xanthobacteraceae bacterium | reverse complement strand
GCGCGGCGCCGACCGTTTTTATAATCTGGTCAAAAACGGATTTTTCAACGATGCCCGGTTTTTCCGGGTGATCTCAGGCTTCATGGTGCAATTCGGCATCAGCCCCGATCCGAAGATTGCGGCGGCGTGGCGCGATGCCAGCATCGGCGACGATCCGGTGAAACAGAGCAATACCCGCGGCATGATCACCTTCGCCACGCGCGGGCCTAATACCCGCACCACCCAGGTGTTCATCAATTACGGCGACAATGCCAGACTCGACGGCATGGGCTTTGCGCCGTTCGGTCAGGTCGTCTCCGGTATGAACGTGGTGGATTCGCTCTACAGCGGCTATGGCGAAGGCGCGCCGCGCGGCGCCGGGCCCGAACAGGGCCGCATTCAGAGCGAGGGGAACGCCTATCTGACGCAGGCGTTTCCCAAGCTCGATTACATCAAAACCGCAACCATCGTGCCGTAACCGGTCGGCGCTGAGCTTCGTCCCATAAATATCCATAGGTATAAGGACTTTGACCATGGCCAAGGAATTGCCCGCCGGCGTCGATCCGGACAACGCGCTTATTCTGGAGACCACGCCCGGCACGATCGTCATAAAACTTCACAACGACATCGCGCCCGGACACGCGGAACGGCTGAAGCTTCTGGTGCGCGACAAATTTTACGACGACGTGCCGTTCCACCGCGTCATCGACGGTTTCATGGCGCAAACCGGCGACGGCCAACATGGCAACGGTACCGGCGGTTCACCGCATCCGGACCTCAAGGCCGAGTTTTCCGATAAGCCTTTCGTGCGCGGCACGGTCGGCATGGCGCGCAAGGGCGGCAGCAACAATTCGGCCAACAGCCAGTTCTTCATCATGTTCGACGATGGCGACTTTCTCAATGGCCAGTACACCGTGATCGGCGAAGTGGTCTCCGGCATGGATGTTGTGGACAAGCTCAAGCGCGGCGAGCCGCCGTCCAAGCCCGACCGCATCGTGCGCATGAAAGTAGCGGCCGACGCATAATAGCCGCCGCTGGCGAGCGCGCGACTACCGCCGAAAGTCCGCTGTCGCGGCGAAGTAAGTCTCGGTCGGGCGGACACCCGGCCGCATACGACCTATGCCCGACGCGATCTAGTGGTCCGATTCTAACATTTGCATCCCTGTTCCGGAGGCTATTGAAGAAAATCTGGCTCCTGGCCGAATGAGGCAACTCGGCGGCGGCAATGAGCGTGCCGTGCGTGAACGGCTTGTCGGAACGCTCGGCCCTGAACTTCGGATGGGTATTTTGCGGCGATCGTCCGCGTATCTGCGGCGCCGAACATCCAAGGGCCGACCAGTAAGGCGTGAACTTTAGTCGCGGCTTCGCGATGTCGCGGCGGGGAACAAGCGCGCCCACCTTTCAATTCTTGAATTGCGAACCTCCCGCAGCCGCCACTCCGGCGGATGATTTCGAGCGTCAACCTATGGCCAGTAACCATCGATCGGGCGATCCGAGTGCTTGCGCCGTCGCCGGGGCCAGCCAATGAGGCACGATTATTCGGATCGTGGCGGCGTGCCGGCTTTCCGTCGAAGGCGCAGATGGCCGTTGTTTGCCACCGCGACGGCGTTCCTGGTGATGATGGCGGTGAGCGCCGGCGCCGTTGCCTG
Source organism: Xanthobacteraceae bacterium (assembly GCA_049288525.1). Lineage (GTDB taxonomy): Bacteria > Pseudomonadota > Alphaproteobacteria > Rhizobiales > Xanthobacteraceae > BOG-931. The sequence goes on along the minus strand of JBAQHW010000173.1, from coordinate 19,687 downwards.
GGAGCTTGCCGGCGTCCAGTTTCCCAATCCAGCCGCTGTCACCTCGCGCCGCGTGATCGTGCTCCAATCGGCCGATGGACGCTATCTGGCGGCCGGCGGGGTGGTGCAATTGGCGCCGGTCGCTGCCACGAACATGGGCAAGACCGCGGTCGACGCCGTGCTGAGCATCGAAGACCGGCGCTTCTACCAGCATGGTGCTATTGACCTTTGGGGCACGCTGCGCGCAGCCAAACAAAATTTCGCCGCGGGCCAGATCGTCTCCGGCGGCAGCACCATTACCCAGCAGCTGGTCAAAACGCTGTTTCTCGGGCCGCAACGCACCTATCGGCGCAAGATCAGAGAAGCGGCGATCGCGATCTGGCTCGAACATGAGCTGAGCAAGAATCAAATTCTGACCGGCTACCTCAACAGCGTCTATCTTGGCTCCTCGGCAATCGGCTTTCCGGCGGCAGCTAAAGTCTATTTCGACAAGAGCGTTAGCGATCTCAGCGTTGCTCAGGCCGCCATGCTTGCCGGCATGATCAATGCGCCGAGCGAAGATGACCCGTTTCACAATCTCGATGCCGCGCGAAACCGCGCTACCGTCGTACTCAATGCCATGGTGGCTAATGGAAAATTGAGCGCACAAGGCGCGCTTTTGGCAAGGCTCAATCCGGCCGCGCCGGTCCGGTCCGCAATCGCGCCGCCGGCGGCGGCATGGTTTGCCGATTGGGTCCAGCGCAAAGCGGCGGCCGCCACGCCGCCGCTCGCGGGCGCCGTGCGCATCCGCACCACGCTTGATCTGCGCCTGCAGCAGATCGCCGCCGACGCCATCAAATCGGCATTGGCGAAATACGGCAGCGCCAGGCACGTCAGCCAGGCGGCCCTGGTGGCGATGCGGCCGGACGGCGCCGTGGTGGCAATGATCGGCGGCCGCAGCTATGCCGACAGCCAGTTCAATCGTGCAGTGCAGGCGCAGCGCCAGCCCGGCTCGGCGTTCAAGCTGTTCGATTATTACGCGGCGCTCCGCCAGGGTTATTCGCCCGAGAGCGAGGTGCTAGACGCGCCGATCGACGTCAAAGGCTGGCAGCCGCAGAATTTCGGACGCCACTATCACGGTGAAGTCACGCTCGCCGAAGCCTTCGCCGATTCCATGAATGCGGCGACCGTGCGCCTGACCCAGCAGGTCGGCGTCAGCGAGGTCATCGCCGCCGCGCGCGATCTCGGCCTGCGTGCCGATCTCAAGCCGCTGCCCAGCATCGTGCTCGGCACCGCCGACGTGAGCCTGCTCGACCTGACCTCGACCTACGACGCGGTGCGCGCCGGGGTGGCGCCGATCGCGCCCTGGGGCATCGCCGGTATCCGCATGGCGGACTCCAATACTTATTTGAAAGTCGGTCCTCCCAATACGGTGCAGCACAGTCTTGGGGTCTATCAGGACAAGCTCATCAGCCTGCTCCAGGGCGTAGTCGAGCATGGCACCGGCCGCGCTGCGGCGCTGCCTGGCTTTGCCGCGGGCAAGACCGGCACGTCACAGGATTATCGCGACGCCTGGTTCATCGGTTTTGACAATTCGCTCACCGTCGGCGTCTGGGTCGGCAATGACGATCACAGCCCGATGCGACGCGTCGTCGGCGGCTCGATCCCGGCCATGATCTGGAAGAATTTCATGACCCAGGCCGAAGCGACTGCGACCACCGCGGCGGCCGGCCCGTCGACCCCGGCCGAGCAAACCGCCTCCGCCGGGGTGCAGCCGAACGCGGCGACTGTGCCGGAGCCGGAGCGAACGGCGTCCAGGGAACAGTCGGAACAGGAGCCGCACGGCGCGTTGTTCGATCAAAGCACCGCGGCGGCTGCATGCGACATTCCGGTCTGCACCCAGTTCTACCACTCGTTTCGCGTCTCCGACTGCACATATCAACCCTATTCGGGCGCCCCGCGGCGGCTGTGCGAAAGATAACGACGGCGGTCATACCAGATAGCGAAGCCATGACGCATTGGCTCAAAGATAATGCCCAGAACTTGTGGTGGATGGCGGGCTTCCTCGCCGTCGCGATTGTCGTATTCGTAATCGGCCGCGGCACGGAGTTTCAGCAATTTGGGCTCGGTCTCCTTTGCGCCGTCGTCGCCTTGTTCGTCGCGCTGGCGATTTTCGAAGGGCTGTGGCAGGCCACGGCGAGGTTGCTCAAGTTGGACGCCTAAAGCATGTCCCGCAAAAGTGGAGACCGGTTTTGCGAAAGGGACATGCTCAAACATATAGCCAGGAGCGTATCCCGATTCCGCTAAATCGGGATACGCTCTGAAGCGCGGCGGATGCCACTACGGCCGCAGCTTTTGTTGCGACAGATAAGGCTCAATCGTCGCCAGCACCCGCGCCGGCAAAATCCGCCGCATGCCGTCGGGCGATTGTCCGTCCGGCGGCTCGATCGGGTGGATGAACTTCGAATAGCTCAAAACCGGAGTCGAGCCGAACAGACCGAACACGTCGGTGCCCCCGGCGGCGGCGAGGTTTAGGGGGCCTGACGACGGGCCGACAAAGAGATCGGCGAGGCGAACAAGCGCGGCGGCTTCGATGAGATCGAGAGCACAGGCGTTGACGGCGTCCGCTCCGGCGCTGGCATCAACGAAACTTTGCGCCCGCGTCAGGTTGGCGTTGCCGCCGATCAGAAACACCGTGCCGCCGATGCGGCGGCGCAGCGAAGCCACAAACGCCGCCCAATGCGTGTCGGGCCAATCCTTGTCCGGATGCGAGGCGCCGATGCCGAGCACGATCCAAGGCCGGGCCGCGGCTTTAAACCTTTCGCTCATTGCCAGAAGCGTCGCGTCGGGCAGCTTGAGGTCCGGCTCGGTCGAGAGAAGCGGCAGGTTCATCGCCGCGATCAGCGCGCGCAGCCAATCGATGGGATGGTCGTGGAAATGGCTGTGATCGACGCCGGCATTGGTGATGAAGAAACGTTGCGCTCCAAGCCCGAGCCCGATGCGCTCCGGTATTCCAGCGAGCCTCGCGGCGAATGCCGGCCGCGTCGTGCGATCGAGAATCCAGATCGCAGCGAAACGCCGCCGCCGCAATAGCCTCGCCAGCCGGACGAGGTTGAGGCCACGGCGCAGTTCCGAGCCGGCGTGCTCGAAATAGATGACCTCGGCTACGCCCGGCTCGGCCGCCAACAGCTCCCGGGCCTGGCTGGTCGGCGGCGCCAAAAACGCCACCCGACCGCCCGGCGCGGCGGCGGCGATGGCGCGGATGAAAGGCAGGTGCCAGATAACGTCGCCGATGCCGGGCTTGACCTGGATCACGGCGCAGCTTGTCGCATCTCGTATCACGTTGCCTGCCGCGCCAAAGGTTGCGATATGCGTTTCTAACGCCCAATAACACAAAGACCAATGCGCACGGACCTGTTCGATTTCGACCTGCCGGAGGACCGCATCGCGCTGCGGCCGGCGGTGCCGCGCGACGCCGCCAGGCTCTTGGTGGTGCGGCCGGGCGCCGCGTCCGAGCTCGAAGACAGTAGCTTGCGCGATCTGCCGGCGCTGTTGCGGCCGGGCGATATGGTCGTGGTCAACGATACCAAAGTGTTTGCCGCCAATCTCTCCGGGCGCCGGATCGGCCGCGGCGAGCACGAGCCGGCGATTTCGGCGACGCTCATCAAACGGCTCGACGGTAGCCGCTTTCGCGCGCTGGTCCGGCCGGCCAAGCGGCTCGCCACGGGCGACGTGGTGCGCTTCGGCGGCGAAGGCCGGGTCTGCTTTCTCGATCAGCTCGACGCCATGGTCGAGGACAAAGGGCAGGGGGCCGAAGGCGGCGAGGTGACGCTGTCGTTCTCATTCACGGACGCGGTGCTCGATCAGGCGCTTGCCGAGCGCGGCGACATGCCGTTGCCGCCCTATATCGCCAGCCGCCGCGGTGTCGACGAGCGCGACCGGTCCGACTATCAAACCATGTTCGCGCATACGGAAGGCTCGGTCGCGGCGCCGACCGCGGGACTGCATTTCACCCAAACGCTCACCGCCGCATTAAAGGAGCGTGGCGTCGGTTTAGAGCGGGTCACGCTGCATGTCGGGCCGGGCACGTTTTTGCCGGTGAAGTCGGACGACACCTCAGGCCATAAAATGCATGCCGAATGGGGCAGCGTTTCGGCCGAAACTGCTTCGGCCTTGAATGCCGCGCGCCGCGCCGGCGGCCGCATCGTCGCCGTCGGCTCGACCTCGCTGCGGCTTTTGGAAAGCGCCGCCGCCGAAGACGGCACGCTGTCGGCATTTTCCGGCGAGACCGCTTTGTTCATCACGCCCGGTTACCGGTTTCGCGCCGTCGACGTGATGCTGACCAATTTTCATCTGCCGCGCTCGACGCTGTTCATGCTGGTCGCCGCCTTCTGCGGCCTCGACGTCATGAAGCGCGCCTATGCCCACGCCATCGAAAGCGGCTATCGCTTCTATTCCTACGGCGATGCATGCGTGTTGTTTCGCTAGCGGATATTCATCAATCGAGATCGTCGCCTGACGCTAAGCGCGCCGCGTCGGTAACGAAGTCGTTGCAACTTTCAGCAAGAGCGCGCTGAAAAGGCTTTACGACACTCCCGATCGGCTATTCGATCCAAAAAGCGCCGCGATTTCATGCATTGATAGAAACGCTCGCGCCCGTTAGCGGACGACCTGCTCGACGCTCATTCGCGTGGTGCCATCGGTTCACGCTACGAAGAGGGCTTGGGAAGGATTCTGGCGATGAGGATACTGGCGATCGCATTAGCTCTGGCGCTCACGGCGGTGAGCTCCCATGCTCAAGGCGTGGGCGGCATGGGCGGCGGCTTCGGCGGCCGTCATCAAGGACGCGCAAAGACGGCCAAAGCCGAGACACCAAAGCAAAAAGTCGATGACAAAGCGTACAAGGACGCGCTTAAATCGATACCTGACAAGCCGTTTGATGCGTGGAACGGCGTACGCTGAAGCGCCTTTCAGTCAAAATGTTTTTCGTCGACTGGCCCGTATAGCCGCTCTGGGTGCGGACAACGGCGATCGGCGTCTTTGTTCTAATTCTGGTGCGGCATCAGAATTGCCCAGCCGACGTGGACTGCGCCAAAGCCGCGGCGCATCGGAAGGTCGAAGGGCGCGCCGATTTGGGCGCGAGGCGCAGCAGCAGCGAGTTGGGCAGGCAGCACATTGGCGTCGCTTGCCGTCCACACCACAATGGCGCCTTTCGCGTGCAAGTCATGGAGATCGATCCATGGCGCCCGGCGTGGCAGACCGTCAATCAGCACCTGCGGCCGGTCCGTTGAATAATGCGCGACGTTGCCGCCGTCCCACATCGAGCCGATGACATAGCGTAGCTTCTGGCCGGTCGCGGCGTGAAAGCGATCTGTCAGCGCGGCAGCGAGTTTGTCGCCGGGGTAAAAGACGGCGCGGTAACGGTGGTCGATCGATGGGAGTACGCTATAATTTATGGCGAAGGCGAGCGCGTAAACTGCAAAGACGGCACCCCAAGCCGTGGTGAGGCGCTCTATCCGACCGGCATCGAGCGCGGACCGCGCAACCATCACGATCCAAAGACCGACGAACATCCAGAGCGGATAGCCCCACATGGCGACGGCGCCCCGCCCGCTCAATGCCGTCAAGGCTATTACAGTCACTCCCGGGCCGAACGCGAGAAGCGTCACGATGCGGCGGTCGAAAGAGTCGATGATAATCGGATTGCGGACCGAAGATTGCGGCCAGAACAGTGCCGCCGCGATCAATAATGACGGCACTGCGAAAAAGAACTGACTTCCGGCAAACATTGCAGGATGCAGGACGTGATCGAACCACCCGCGCACAGGGGCGGCACGAGCCTGGCCATAGGCCACGGGCAAAAAGTCGTTTTGAAAAAGCCACAAGAGATTTGGCGCTATGACGATGGTCGCAACGACAGGCACCAGGTAGGGACCCACCGTCGCCAATGAGCGCCGCGCGTCGCGATCTAACAGCAGGAAGAGCGCATACGGTATCAGCAGCAAGACGGAGGTGTACTTTGCCCACAGCGCGCCGCCGATGGCCAATCCGAGCAGGAGCCAGTATCCGAGACGCTCGCGCTTGAGCGCGGCGTAAAACGAGTAGCCGGCGATCGCCCAAAACGGCAGTTGAACGACGTCGTGATTGAACTTCACTGCCGTGTAGGAGAAATAGTGCATGCCGTCGATGATCAAGACGGCGACGAGCGCTCCGGTTGAGCCGACAAGTGGTCGCGCGGTCGCCCAAATCACCACAAACGCTGCCAGTACCACGAGCTCCGCCAGCGCGTAATAGGCGACGTCGGTTCCGAACAACCGATACAGTATCTCGACCAGCCACCACGGCAACGGCGGCAGCTTGTCATAGCCGATCTGCCACTCGCGGCCGTAAGTGTCCGCCTCGATGAGATCGAGCGGCAAGTTCGCATAGAGAAACGACGGCAAAGCGGTCCAGACAATGAAATGCAAGGCCATGAAAGCGCCGAACGCGGCGCGCGGCCGGCTTTCGATCCAGGAAAACAATTTCGGTGCCGACGTCCATTTGGGCGCTGCAGCGGGAGCCCAATCAGTCGGCAAGGGTAATCTCCTCCAGATGGGGAACTTGCTTCTTACGCCGTATGAGCCACCACACCCCGCCCATATCCAGGATGCCGATCCATAGCCGATTCCACATGCCAAAGTTCGAAATGCCATGGAGGCGCGGCCGATCGACGACGTCGACGTAGCCAACGTCCAGACCTTCACGCCGCACCAAGGCCGGTAAAAAACAATGCACTCCGTCAAAATACGGTAGCGACTGGAATACCTCACGAGGGAATGCTTTGAGACCGCATCCGGTATCGCGCGTACCGTCCCTAAGCACGCGGGCACGTACGTAGTTGGCTACGCGCGACTGAAGTTTTTTGAATGCCGACGCCTTGCGATCAACCCGCTGGGCTGCAACCAGACCGAGGCGCGGTGTGCCCGCTTCAAGCATGGCGATCATGGCTGGAACTGCTGAAGGGTCGTTTTGGCCGTCGCCGTCGAGCGTGACTATCAGGGGGGCGCGCGCGATCGCAACGCCGCTGCGGATGGCTGCAGACGGACCGTAGCATTTGTCGTGCTTGATTTGCCGCAACCACGAATGCTGCGCCATCAAGCCAAGCAATTCCGATTCCGTTGCATCATGCGAACCGTCATTGACGTAGATGATCTCAAACGGACGATCCCGGATGGCGGCTGTAATTTCCGTGACGAGCGGCGTTATATTACCGGCTTCGTTTTTCACCGGCACGATCACGGATATGGCCGGATCGCAATCTTGCCCGTCGCGCTGCGATTGGTATGACGATTTCACAGTCACAAACCCCTATGGAAATATGAAGTGTAAGATCGCCAAGCATGTCGCCGCAACTCCTTCGCCCATGATTGAAAGCGAAAAACCGGAATGAGACCGGGACAATGAGACCGGGACAATGAGGCCGGGACAATGAGAGCGTGGCAATGAGAGCGTGGCAATGAGCGTACAAACGCGAGCGGCCCGATATCCCGAAGCATGCAGATGCAATGAGTCGTCGCCAATGAGCTCATTATGGAGACGTGCGGTCGTCCGTCGAATTAATTTTTGGCAATAAAACGTTGGCCGCCTCTGTAACAAAGTGCACTTATGACGGCAGCACATAGCGCTTGCCGGTAATGAAGCTGTGCTTTCAATGGCAACGCGGATATGACTTTGGTCATGCCGCGACGGCCGCAGAAGACCAAGTCGCGACCGATGTGGGACGGCTTTTAGGATCAAAATCCGGCATCGTCACTCACTGAGATGATGCGTTGTGCACGCCATCGCATTTGCCGGCTGATCGCCGGTTAAGGCACCCCGTGGCATTTCGCAACTTGGTGATATGAGCTGGCGCCGGTAGTCTGAACAGATTTTCCGCATCGATAAGTGGAGGCTCTGCCGGGGTTAGGCTGCCGAGCGGAGGGGCAGCGGTGGGAAGTAGGCTTGATCGGGCGTCATGCCGTCAAGGCTCGAATGCGGTCTGCGACCGTTGTAGAAGTCGAGGTAGCGGCCGAGTGAAGCGCGTGCGTCACTGACGGTGTCGTAGGCTCGCAGATACACTTCCTCATATTTGACACTGCGCCTAGCCGCTCGACGAACACGTTGTCGCGCCAGGCGCCCTTGCCATCCATGCTGATCGCAATGCCGTTGCTGGCAAGCGCGCCGGTGAAGGCTTGGCCCGTGAACTGCGAGCCCTGGTCGGTGTTGAAGATATCCGGCTTGCCGTAACGCGCCAGCGCATCCTGCAGTGTCTCGACGCAGAACGCCGCCTCAATCGTAATCGAGACCCGCCACGACAGCACCCGGCGGCTGAACCAATCGAGCACCACGGCCAGATAGACAAAGCCGTGCGCCATCGGGATGTAGGTGATGTCCATCGCCCACACCTGGTTCGGTCGCGTGCTCTCAAGCCCGCGCAACAGATACGGGTAGATTTTGTGGCCCGGACGCCTCGGCCAACTGCGCCAATGTCCGATCGCCCTTGATGGCGGCAACCGCCACCTTCGCCTTGAAGCCCGGTGTGTGATTCCGGCGTGCTCGTCTCTGCATGGTCGCTCCTGATGCGCAGGCACCAGCGTGCCTGCCGTCAGGCAGAAAATTCCACCCTTCGTCCTGTGCAGATTTCCGGAGCCGGCTCTCTTTGCCCGTGCGGGAGCGGCATGGCAACGCGACAGTATGGGAAGGCATCGTGCACGTGTTCACAGTCCACGGTCATCCCAAGGCAAGGAAGCCTATGCCTGGTCATCGCCGATCGAGGGAAGCGATAAGCGGCGGTTCTTTGCGGTCCTGCATGTGCCGCCCATCACCTCGCCGGTAGAGGCAGTCAGGGCGGCTATTGTGGCAGAGCATAAAAATGCCCTTCGGTAAGTGGGAAAGTCGTTTCCTTGAAGTCGCCGAACTCGCGTCTCATTGGTCGAAGAACCCAAAGGCGAAGGTAGGGGCCGTTGTTGTAGACGCCCAAGGTCAGATAGCTGGCGTCGGTTACAACGGATTTCCGAAATTGGTTGAAGATTCCGCCGAACGATATGGAAACGTTGAGACGAAGCTCAAAATGGTTGTTCACGCCGAAGAAAATGCAATCTTGGGCGCCGGGGTAAGAGCACGTGGCGATTCAATATATGTATTTGGAAAGCCGGTCTGCGCTCGCTGCGCGGGTACAATAATCCAGGCAGGCGTCGGGCTCGTGGTGGCACGAAAGCCCAAGAAAGGCACAAAGTCGAAATGGGATAAGAGCGACCAAATTGCCCGCAAAATGCTGAAGGAGGCTAATATCAAATTTGTGCCAATTTCAAATTAGGACACTACCGGCTTGTCTTGGTATTCGCCGAACGGTATGTGGCCCGGCACGATGTCCGGCCCATTTTCCTTTCGCCTCCTTGCCGCCGATGGACCTGCGCGCGCCGGTGAAATAACCACCGCGCACGGCGTGGTGCGCACGCCTGCCTTCATGCCGGTCGGCACCCAAGGCGCGATCAAGGCCGTGCATCATGACGATGTCCGAGCCGCCGGCGCCGATATCATTCTCGGCAACACCTATCACCTGATGCTGCGGCCTTCTGCCGAGCGCATTGCCGCACTCGGCGGCTTGCACGCCTTCATGCGCTGGCCCTATCCGATCTTGACCGATTCCGGGGGCTTTCAGGTAATGTCGCTGTCGCCGCTGCGCAAAGTCGAGGAGGCCGCGGTGACGTTCCGCTCGCATATCGACGGCACCATCGTCGAGCTGTCGCCGGAACGCGCCGTCGAAGTGCAGATTCTGCTCGGCTCCGACATTGCCATGCAGCTCGACGAGTGCGTCCGGCTGCCTGCCGAACGCGGCGAGATCGAACGGGCGATGCGGCTGTCGCTACGCTGGGCCGAGCGCTGCAAGCGCGCCTTCGAGCAGGCTTCGCCCGGCCATGCGCTGTTCGGCATCGTGCAGGGCGGCGACGATCAAGACTTGCGCGAGACGAGCGCGCTGGCCCTCATCGACATCGGCTTCGACGGCTACGCGATCGGCGGGCTCGCCGTCGGCGAGGCGCCTGAAGTCATGCGCAAAGTCGTCGCCGAGACGGTGCCGGCGCTGCCGGCCGAGCGGCCGCGCTATCTCATGGGCGTCGGCACGCCGGCTGACCTTCTGGCGGCAGTGGCGCGCGGCATCGACATGCTCGATTGCGTCTTACCAACGCGCAACGGCCGTCACGGGCTCGCGTTCACCCGCTTCGGCACCATCAATATCAAGAATGCGCAGCACGCCGACGACGCGCGCCCGCTCGATGCCGAGAGCGGCTGTCCGGCGGCGCGCGATTTCTCCCGCGCATACCTGCATCACCTTTTTAAGGCTGGCGAAGCGCTCGGCGGTACGCTTCTGTCGATCGTGAACCTGTACTACTACCAGGAGCTGATGGCGGGGACGCGCGCGGCCATAGCGGCGGGACGTTTTGCCGACTACGCCGCGCAGACCCAAGATGGATGGTCGAACAAGCGCGACCTTCCGACGCAGTGAGCCGCCGCCAAGCAAGCTTAAAACAACGAAGAAACAAGGAGTGACGACGATGCGTTTTGCTGTATTGCGGGCCGTTATCAACAAAAGACCCGCAGCTTTATTGGTTCTGGCGGTGGCAGGCATCATGGCCGCGGCGGCTCCGGCGCGCGCCGCTTATCCGGATCATCCGGTGCGTGTCGTGCTGCCGTTCGGCCCCGGCGGCGTCGCGGACGTCACCGCGCGGCTTGTGGCGCAAAAGCTCAGCGAGAAGCTCGGCCAGAATTTCGTCATCGAGAACATGGCGGGGCCGGGCGGCATTGCCGCGGCACGCGCGGTGCTGTCCGGTCCGCCGGATGGCTATACGCTTGCTTTCTTCACCAACGGCACCGCCATCAGCGTGCCGCTGTTCAACCATCTGCCGTTCGATCCGCTCAAGCAATTCGTGCCGATCTCGTCCGTCGGCTATTTCGATCTCGATTTCGTCGTCGCCGCGGATTCGCCCTATCACACGCTCGGCGATTTCTTGAAAGCGGCGAAAGACAAGCCCGGCACGCTCAATCTGGCCTCCATCGTCGTCGGCTCGACGCAGAACCTGACCGCGCAGCTTTTCAAATCCATGTCGGGCGCCAACATCGTCATCGTCCCGTTCCGCACCTCGCCCGACGAATTGTTGGCTTTGCTGCGTAACGATATTCAGAGCGAGATCGAGTTTTACGCGGCCATCGTGCCCAGCCTGCAAAGCGGCAAGGTCCGCGTGCTGGCGACCAGCGGCCTCAAGCGCTCGCCGGAACTGCCGAACGTTCCCACCATCGCCGAAGCCGGCGTGCCCAATTTCGACGTGACGTCGTGGAACGCGCTCTATGCACCGGCCGGCACGCCGCAGGCCGTGATCGACAAATTGAACAGCGCGCTGCACGACGTGCTCGCCGATCCGGAGCTGAAAAAGCGCGCGCTCGCGCTCGGCATCGACGCCGAAGCCTCGACGCCGGCGGAGATCGATTCCCGGATGAAATCCGACATCGCCAAGTGGACCAAGGTGATCGAGGCCGACCACATCCCGAAGCAGTGAGGCGCGCTGTCCGCTGCGACGCGGATAAAAATAAAACCCGCCGGTCCGCGATACGCAGGACCGGCGGGTCGCATGTTATTTGGTTACACAACTATTTGGTTACGCGACGCACCGGTAAAACGCGACGTCCAGTGCGGGCAAAACTCTGCGGTTACGACTTCTCGAGCTGGCCGCGGATTTCGCCGCCAGGGTTGGCTTTGGTGTGGATGTTGACGTAATACCGGCCCGACATCAGGTCGGAGGCCTGCGCGTCGGTCAGTTTCGCCGATCCACTGAAGGGGCTGGGGAAGGGCTGGCCCTTGGTCGAGAGCCACATCACGACGCCCGCATTCTTGCCCGGCTCGGCCGGCCCGTGAATGTGTGCGGCGGTGACCGGTCCGGTCATCCCGGAGTAGGTCCCTTTCCAGCTCAATTCCTTGGTCGCCGGGTCGAATGTCATGGTCACGCTGCCGGTTCCGCCGGTGGTATTCGGCGGCACTTCGCTTGAGCCCTTGAGATCGGCCTTGAACGTCGTGTCGGCCGCCTGGCTTGGCGTGCCGGACGCCAACAGTGCGGCGCCGGCGGCGCTGCCGACGCAAATCCCTAGCACCGACCGGCGGTCGATGATTTGACGCATGTGATCCTCCTTGTGGACGGGTTCCAAGACAACGACACAAACACCTTGTCCCGCGGCATTATTGCCTGAACATGGCGCCTATACTAGGCCATCGGGCGACCGTCCCTGGCCGCCGGAGGACATGCGCAGATCTAACAACTGAGCGGATGGAGTCTATTACGCGGCTTTACTGAGATATCAGGCTAACGCCGGCGCAGAGTGATCGATGTGGCGAAAGTCTTGCCGCAACTGTCGCAGGACCATTGATGGTCGATACGGCCCTTCGCGTCGAAGCGGGATTCCTCGGCCACCAGCATAATGCTGCCGCAACCGGGGCACTTCGGCCGGCTCAAGCTTTCGGTCGCGAGAGCCCACATAGTCCTTGAGGACGCTTGCCTTAAGGACGCTTGGTACGCGGCTTGGACGATCATGGCGATCTCCTCGCATCCTCACCGCACCCTACGATCCACATAGCGCGCGCTCTATGGCGCCAGCGCGACGGCGGCGTGAAACTCTGATGGCTTCTGGGGAAGATTCGGCTGTTGGCGATCGCTTTTGGGGATAGATCGCCTTTTTTGAATGACTTGAAGTGCCAGGGCCGGTGAGGGCCGGAGCCCGGCGCGGAACTAGCGCGACTGGGTGTCCAGCGGCACGCAATTGGTGCGCCCGGACATGACGCAATCCTCGATCTTGTCGTTGCTGTAGAGTTCCCGCGCCAGAATCCAGCCGACGACGAACAAGACAACGATGACCCCGAGCGCGATCATGGAGCGGCGCTGAGTGCCGTTTTGGCTGTTGCGGTCGGACATGGTTCTTAGGTCGTATCAGGTCGATTAGACTAAAACTATGCCTGACCGCCGGGAATTAAACCCGCGTCGCGAAAGCGATTAATCCCCGTGGGGCACGAGAGCGAGTGCGCCGGGCCAAAAGCAAACCCGCCCGAGACGGCAGGCCCGGGCAGGCTTGGGGGACCTACAGGAGGATTGTTCGCTCAGGCGTCGTAGAGGCCGTGCTCGTAATAGCGATGAGGGGGCCGGTTCTTGTCACGGAACGTTTTGAACCACCGCACAAAGCGCGCATTCGTCTGCTTCAACGCTGTCATGGCTATCTCCTCAGCTCTCGTCCAAAACCTTGCTTGCTTGATACCAGCAAACAGTCTGCAAGGAAGTGACTGCGGTCACACAATCGTGCTTTTGCCGAGAACCGGAGGAAGAGGAGGGCTGGCGGAATTGGTGAGCGCGCTGGGACTCGAACCCAGGACCCCGTGATTAAAAGTCACGTGCTCTACCGACTGAGCTACGCGCTCCACCTGGCCGGTCAAATACTTAAGTCGGCCGGGTTTTACCAGTGCCGCGGGCCGCTGGGGCGGCTTTTTCTGCCCGGTTTTGCTAGATTGCGGTGAAGCTGGCGGAAAGCCGCGAAAAATCGAGGACTTTAATCGAGGGACCTTGCCGATGCCCATAGTCAACCGCATTGCCGATTTGCATGCCGAAATCAAAGAATGGCGACGGGATTTTCACGCCCATCCGGAGCTGCGCTACGACGTGCACCGCACCGCGGCGTCGGTCGCCGACAAGCTCAAAAGCTTCGGCTGCGACGAGGTCGTGCCGGGTATCGGCCGCACCGGCGTGGTCGGCGTCATCCGCGGCCGCAAAGCCGGCAACAAGGTCGTCGGTATGCGCGCCGACATGGATGCGCTGCCGATCGAGGAGGAAACCGACCTGCCGTACAAATCGACGGTCGCCGGCAAGATGCACGCCTGCGGCCATGACGGGCACACTGCGATGCTGCTCGGCGCCGCCAAATATCTCGCTGAGACGCGCAATTTTGCCGGCACGGCGGTGGTCATCTTTCAGCCGGCGGAGGAGGGCGGCGCGGGAGCGGCGGCCATGATCAAGGACGGGCTGATCAGCCGCTTCGGCATCGGCGAAGTCTATGGCATGCACAATTACCCGGGCATCCCGCTCGGTCAGTTCGCCATCCGTAGCGGGCCGATGATGGCCGCCGCCGACCACATCGAGATCAATCTCGAAGGCAAAGGCGGCCACGCGGCGCGGCCGCATTTCGCCATCGACACCATCCTGGTCGGGGCGCAGATCATCAACCAGCTGCAATCGATCGTGGCGCGCAACGTCGACCCGTTGGAAGCGGCGGTGGTGTCGATCTGCATGTTCCAGGCCGGCCACACCGACAACGTCATCCCGCAGCACGCTAGGCTCAAGGGCACGGCGCGCAGCCTCACCCCGGCCGTGCGCGAGCTTCTGCATAAGCGCATCGCCGAAGTGATCGAGGGCACCGCGCAGCTTTATGGCGCCACCGCCAGCATCACTTACAGCCACGGCTATCCGGTGGTCGTGAACCATGAGCGGCAGACGGCATTCGCCGCCGACATCGCCCGCGAGATCGCCGGACCCGAGCGTGTCAATACCGCGGTTCCGCCGGTAATGGGGGCGGAGGACTTCGCTTTCATGCTCAACGAACGGCCGGGCGCCTTCATCTTCGTCGGCAACGGGGAGAGCGCCGGGCTGCATCACCCGGCCTACGATTTCAACGACGAGACCATTCCGGTCGGCACCTCCTACTGGGTGCGGCTCGCGGAGACGGCGCTGGCCGGCTGATCGTTGCCTCTCATTCCCGCGGAAGCGGGAATCCTGCTATCTTTAAATTTAATCTGGGTCCCGCTTTCCGCCTTCGCGCTGATGCGCTTCGGCGGACTCAAACCCACCGAAGCTCGCCGCGCGAGCGTCACTGCGCGGCTTCGGCGTTGTCGGTCGAGACTTTCGACGTTTCGGCCATCGCCGGATTGGCCATCGCCTGGGTATTGGCGATCACCTTGCCGATGACCTCCTGCGATTGCGGCAAGAGGTCCGCAGCCTTGGCGCCGATGGCGGCCTCGATGCGGCCCTCGATGCCGTGCCAGAAGGCGAAATTATTGAAACGGGTGCCTTCGAGAGCGGCCAGGATGACCGCGGCGAGGAACGGCAAGCTCTGCACCACCAGCACGAAAGCGAAAATATTGATCTCGTACACCTGCTTGTAATTGGTGACGACCAGCGTCGCGGCGCCGACCAGCAATAGCGCAGCGATCACCGCCTCCCAGAACGCGGGAAAATCCGGCCCCTTGCGCGCCACGCCGCCTTTGGCGGTGCGCAGGAAGGGCATGCGCTCATGGATCACGCCGAGTCCGACCGAACGCGCCACGGTCCATTGCAACGACATGGCGGCGCAGACAGCGCCCAGCATCTGCCCGGGCGTTGCCCGCACGCGCAGCCGGTACAGCATGACGAAGTGAGCGACCGAAACCGTAAAGGCCGCGATGATCGGCAAAGTGAGGATGCGGTCCGGCACCGCGATATTGGCAAAGGCGACGAACGGCACCCAGAGAATGTTGAGCAGCGCCACGACGACGCCGATGGCGTCGGAGCCCAGCCAGTTGAGCCAGCCGATGCCGTATTCGCGCTTCTGCTCTCGCGTGAGCCCGACGGACCAGGGCAAAAGGCGCCGCCAATGCTTGCGCACGAGCTGGAAGCCGCCGAACGCCCAGCGGTGGCGCTGCCGCTTATAGGCTTCGAACGTATCGGGCAGGAGGCCATGGCCGTAGCGGCGGTTGGTATAATGGGCAATCCAGCCGCGCTCGAGAATGCTCAAACCGAGATCGGTATCCTCGACAATGGTGTCGGACGACCAGCCGCCGGCATCGGCGATCGCGGCGCGGCGGATGAGGCACATGGTGCCGTGCATGATCACGCCGTTGAACTCGTTCCGCTGCACCATGCCGATGTCGAAGAAGCCGGCATATTCCGCATCCATGGCGGTATGCATCAGCGAGCGGGCGCCGTCGCGATGATCCTGCGGCGACTGCACGAAGCCGACGCGCGGATCGGCGAACAGCGGAGTGAGGTGTTTTAGCCAGCTCGGATCGAGCACATAGTCGGCATCGATGGTAGCGACGATCTCGGCGTCGGGAGCGGTATGGGCCAAAGCCAGCCGCAGTGCGCCGGCCTTGTAGCCGGTCAAATTCTCCACCTGCACGAATTTGAAGCGCTCGCCGAGTTCCTGGCAATGATCTTCCACCGGCCGCCACAGCGCCGGATCGGGCGTGTTGTTGATCACCACCACGCATTCGAGATTCGGATAATCGATCCGCGCCACCGCATCGAGCGTGGCGTTGAGCATGTCAGGCGGCTCGCAGCAGGCCGGCACGTGAATCGAGACCTTGGGCGCGCAGACGCCGGGGATAAGCGGCGGGGCATTGGCGAGCCGTCGCGGCGCGCGGCCGAAGACGATGGCGGCGATCTCTTCCATGCGTGAAAGCGCGATCGCAACGAGCGGCACTAAAAGGACGATACCCAGCCCGAGCGCAAAGGCGGCTCCCGGCACGAAGTAGTGGCCCTTCCAGAACGCGACGATGGCGGAACCCCAGGCACCGATGGCGTTGGCCGATACCGCCAGCAGCAGCGCTTGGCTGAAGCTCACGCCGGCCATGGCGAGGATCGGCAGCGACAATAACAGGCCAAACAGCACGGCGAGGCCGGCCTGCTTGGGATAATCGGGGTCGGTGATGGGTCCGGTCCAGGCGAATTTCGGTTGCCGGTTGGCATCGAACAGACCCCAATAGGGGCCGACGCCGCCTTCCATCGTCTTCCACGGCTGATCAATGGCTTCGACGATGTTGTAGTCGATGCCGTAGGATTCCGCCCGATTGACGAAATCGCGTACAACCTGCGCCTGCTGCATCCGTCCCGGGACGGCCTGATGGAAGTTGTAGCCGGCACTGGGCCAGCCGAATTCGGCAATCACAATGCGCTTGCCGGGGTGCATCTGCCGGAGCTTGTCGTAGAATTCGATGGTGTGATCGACCGCCGTGGAGGCGCTAAAGCCCTCCCAATAGGGCAGGATATGCGCGGCGATGAAGTCGACCGCCGAGGCTAGTTCCGGATGATCGATCCATACCGTCCAGATTTCACCAGTCGTTACAGGGACTGGGCTTGAGCGCTTCACTTTTTGGATGAGCTTGATGAGGTCCGGGACCGTCATTTCGGCCCGCAGCGTGGTCTCGTTGCCGACCACGATGGCGTCGACATTGCTGTAATGGCGGGCGAGGTTGAGCGCGGACGCGATCTCGCGCGCGTTACGGGCCTTGTCCTTGTCGATCCAGGCGCCCACCGTCACTTTAAGGCCGAATTCGGCGGCAATTGGCGGGATAAGCTCCGCGCCGCCGGTGGCCGAATAGGTGCGGATCGCCCGCGTATAAGGGGCGATGGCCGCCAGATCGGCCCGGATCTGCTCCGCCGTCGGCCGTGGGCCGGAATCGGGGTGCGATGAATCCTTGAATGGCGAATATGAGACGCTGGCAAGCTGGCCGGTGAAATCCGGCGCGGTCGCCACAGGTCTCAGCAAGGCCCAGATGCCGGCGTGCACGCACGCTACGAGCGCGAGCACGGCGACGACGGTGCGCATGGACTCTTACCAACGGGGCGGAACGACACGGGCCCGAACCTGCCCCCAGGTTCGACTAGTCGTAAGGGTGAGGCAACCTTGCGAGCGGCATAATAAAACTAGCGTCGGGTCATGGCGAATTCAAGACGACATGGCGCGCGCAGCAAAAATTTGGCGACCAAATAGCGGTTTTACCTAATGCGGAGCCGCTAGCGTGTTGTGGTCGGGCTTGGCGCCGCGGCGGCTGGCGCAGGAGAGGCGGCAGGAGAGGCGGCGGCGGCTTCCCGCGACGGGTTGATCCAGCAAGCGAGCACCTGGCCGTTCAAGCTGTCGGGGATTTTCGGATCGACCGAATTCGAGTGGAGCACGAGGCACCGGAAAGCCGCCTGGACGTGGCCGCTCGGACAGCCGAAACGATCGTAGAGATCGAGGTGGCGGAACGCGGTGTCGAGGTCGTCGCGCCACAACAGGCTCACGACGCGGCGGCCAAGCCAGACGCATTCGGGATTGCCGGCCGGCCCGTTAATCGCGCGCTGCGCTTCGGCGTATTCGTCGACCTTCTGCGGTTCTTTGCCGGCTTCTTTTCCGGCTGGCGCCTGGCTCTGTTGCGCAGGCGCCGAACTGACGCTTTGCGCCCAAGCCGGGTGGAGAACGACGCCGGCCGGCAGGAACAGGCACACGGCGACACCCAATCCGCCGACAATGCTAAGCACGCGATGCGACATGAGTTCCCTTGGATTGTTGGGGCCAAAATGAGTCGACCAGACGGACGTTCCCCCCGGACCGTTGCGGTCGTTAAATTGGCGAACCCGCAACGTTTCGATCGACCGACGTTCGATCGACCCTGTGTTGGCCACCAGACTAAGCCCCCAGTGCGGCGGTTCACCCGAATGAGCCGGGCAAACATCACCCCAACTGCGGGCGTTTGTCCAGCGCACCGCGAAGCGCGCTTGGCATCATCATGCGGCAAGGCTAATGCCAAGCGATGTCACGCTTTCCCGATGGCAACCGGGCCGCGGCGCTTGTGAGTTTCGCGCTGACCGTGCTCGCGGTCGTCGCAGCATGGTGGTGGCTCGGCATGCCGGTCAAGCTCCCGCCGTCGCCCCTTGCCAATGGCGGCAAGCTTTATTGTGTCTCTTATTCGCCGTTTCGCGGCGGCCAGGATCCGCTCGTCGAGACGACGCGGGTCACCGCGCAACAGATCGACCAAGATTTGACGCTGCTGTCGCGTTACACCGATTGCGTCCGCACTTATTCCGTCGACATGGGCCAGGACCAGATCGCGGCCATCGCCCAGCGGCATCACATGCAGGTGCTGCAGGGCATCTGGCTGTCGCACGACGCCGCGCGCAATCGCCAGCAGATCGCCACCGCGGTCGCTTTGGCCAAGCGCTATCCCGGCACCATCCGCGCCATCGTTGTCGGTAACGAGGTGCTGTTGCGGGGCGATCTCCCGCTTGCCGATCTGGAAGCCGATATTCGCGACGTCAAGGCACAAGTGACGCAGCCGGTCACCTATGCCGACGTCTGGGAATTCTGGCTGCGCTACAGCGACCTGCAAAGCGCGGTCGATTTCGTCACCATCCATATCCTGCCGTATTGGGAAGACTTCCCGATCCCGGCCGATGGCGCTGCGGCGCATGTCGAGGACATCCGCAGAAAAGTCGCCACCGCCATTCCCGACAAGGACATCCTCATCGGCGAATTCGGCTGGCCGAGCGAGGGCCGGATGCGCGAGGGCGCGCGGCCGTCGCCCGCCAACCAGGCGCGCGTCATTGCCGAGACCCTGGCACTGGCACAGCGGGAGAATTTCCACGTCAACGTCATCGAGGCTTTCGATCAGCCGTGGAAGCGTCAACTCGAAGGTGCGACCGGCGGTTATTGGGGCGTGTTCGACCGCGCCACACAGGCGCCGAAATTCAGTTTCGAGGGCGTCGTATCGGACCATCCGGACTGGATGATGCAAGCGCTGGCCGGGGTTTTGCTCGTGGCCGCAGGCTTCGCCGCCGCCGCCATTGCCAGCCGCGGCAAGCTTGCCCCGGTGCTGCTATGGCCGCGGATCGCCGCGTTGACGTTTTTGCCAGCCGTCCTGTTCGGCTGGACGCTCGAGCGCGTGCCGATCGAC
>JBAQHW010000172.1:0-19857 GCA_049288525.1 Xanthobacteraceae bacterium | reverse complement strand
GCCCTGCCGATCGCGCCCTACGCCAATGTGCGGGCCTGGTTCGAGCGCGTCTCGTCGCTGCCGTGCTGGAGCGAAACCGCGCCGCAGATGCGCGCGGCGGCGTGACTACGTCATCGCGTGGAGCGATAGCGACGAAGTAGCCCAGACAATACCTGGATTGCTTCGTCGGCTGACGCGGATTTATCGCGTCGGGACCGGCTTCTCGCCGCGATAGTCGTAGAAGCCGCGTTGCGTCTTGCGGCCGAGCCAGCCCGCCTCGACGTATTTCACCAACAGCGGACACGGGCGGTATTTCGAGTCCGCCAGTCCCTCGTGCAGCACCTGCATCACCGACAGGCAGGTGTCGAGCCCGATGAAGTCGGCCAGCTCCAGCGGGCCCATCGGATGATGCGCACCAAGCCGCATCGCTTTATCGATGCCCTCGACATTGCCGACGCCTTCATAGAGCGTGTAGACCGCTTCATTGATCATCGGCAACAGGATGCGATTGACGATGAACGCGGGGAAATCCTCGGCGACCGCGATTTGCTTGCCAAGCTTGGTGACGAACTGCTTGGTGGCCTCGAAGGTGACGTCGTCGGTCGCGATGCCGCGGATCACCTCGACCAATTCCATCAGCGGCACCGGATTCATGAAATGAATACCGATGAAGCGCTCCGGCCGGTCGGTCGCCGCGGCAAGCCGCGTGATCGAGATCGAGGACGTATTGGTGCCGACGACGGTGTCGGACCGCAACATCGGGCACAGCGCGGCAAAAATCTTGCGCTTGACGTCTTCCTGCTCGGTCGCCGCCTCGATCACCAGATCGCAATCGCCGAGCGCGTCCAGCGTATTGGCCGGCGTGATGCGCTTGATCGCGTCCTGGCGCTGCTCGTCGCTGATGCGCTGGCGACTGACTTGGCGCGCCAGATTGCCGTTGATGGTGGCGAGGCCGGCGGTGATACGGTCGGGAGCAATGTCATTCAAAAGGACGTGGAACCCCGACAGCGCACAGACATGAGCAATGCCATTGCCCATCTGCCCGGCGCCGACAACGCCGATCTTATGGATCGAATGGGCCATCCTGTGCTCGCCGTGCGCCGTTTGCGCTTTGGGCCGTTCCTTGACGTCGACCATCGCGTTTCACTTTCTATGTCTTTTTACGACGATCTCGGCCAATAGGCCAGATTCCGTCAGCGTTTAACCTTATCGAGCTCGGTCGCAAGTTCGGGCAGCGCCTGATAGAGATCCGCCACCAATCCATAGTCGGCGACCTGGAAAATGGGGGCTTCCTCATCCTTGTTAATGGCGACTATGACCTTC
Organism: Xanthobacteraceae bacterium; assembly: GCA_049288525.1. Lineage (GTDB taxonomy): Bacteria > Pseudomonadota > Alphaproteobacteria > Rhizobiales > Xanthobacteraceae > BOG-931. Next base: position 18,555 of record JBAQHW010000172.1, on the reverse strand, counting down.
GAGTCCTTCATGCCGGCGAGATGCTGAATGGCGCCTGAAATGCCAACCGCGATGTACAGGTCCGGCGCCACGACTTTTCCGGTCTGACCGACCTGCCAGTCGTTCGGCGCGTAACCGGCATCGACCGCTGCGCGCGAGGCGCCGATTGCGGCACCGAGTTTGTCCGCCACCGGCTCTATATATTTGGTGAAGTTCTCGCGGTTTTGCATGGCCCGACCACCGGAAATAATAATTTTCGCCGAGGTCAGCTCCGGCCGCTCCGACTTGGACAGCTCGTCCCCGACGAAGCCGGAAATACCCGGGTCCGCGGCGGCGGCGACGTTTTCGACCGGCGCCGAAGCGCCGCCCTGGCCGGTCGCCTGGAATGCCGCGATACGCACTGTGATGACGCGCTTTTTGTCGGTGGAACGCACGGTCTGGATGGCGTTGCCCGCATAGATCGGCCGTTCGAAAGTATCCGCCCCCACCACCTTGATGATGTCGGAGAGCTGCATGACGTCAAGCAGCGCGGCGACGCGCGGCATAACATTCTTTCCCATCGTGGTCGCCGCCGCCATGATCGTTTCATAAGGCGGAGCAAGCGACACGATCAGCGCCGCCGTCGGCTCCGCCAAGAGGTGCTCGTAAAGCGGCGCATCCGCCAGCAGCACTTTGCCGACCCCGTCGAGCTTGGCGGCGGCTTCGGCGACCGCCTTGCAATTGTGGCCGGCGATCAAGATATGCGCCTCGGCGCCGAGTGCCTTGGCCGCCGTCAGCGCCTTATTGGTGGCATCCTTGAGCGCGGCATTGTCGTGCTCAGCGAGAAGCAATGTGGGCATCAGATCGCTCCCGCCTCTTTGAGCTTCTCGACAAGCTCCGCGACACTCTTGACCTTCACGCCCGCTTTGCGCGCCGGCGGTTCCGCGGTCTTGATCACTTCGAGGCGCGGCTTGGTATCGACGCCGAAATCGGCGGCGGTCTTTTCCTCGATCGGCTTTTTCTTCGCCTTCATGATGTTGGGCAGCGAAGCGTAGCGCGGCTCGTTCAAGCGCAAATCGGTGGTAACGATCGCCGGCAGCTTGAGCTTGACCGTCTGTAATCCGCCGTCGACCTCCCGGGTGACCAACAGTGCATCGCCGTCAAGCGCCACTTTGGAGGCAAAGGTACCTTGCGGCCAGCCGAGCAGCGCCGCCAGCATTTGCCCGGTCTGATTGCTGTCGTCGTCGATCGCTTGCTTGCCCAGAATGATCAGGCCCGGCTGTTCTGCGGCAGCGATCGCTTTAAGGATCTTCGCGATCGCCAAAGGCTCGACGGCGCCCTCGGCCTTCACCAGGATGCCACGGTCGGCGCCCATGGCGAGCGCGGTGCGGATCGTCTCGGCGGCTTGCTGGGGTCCGATCGAGACGGCAACGATCTCGGTCGCCTTGCCGGCTTCCTTGAGCCGAAGCGCCTCCTCGACGGCGATCTCGTCGAACGGATTCATCGACATTTTCACGTTGCCCAGCTCAACGCCGGACCCGTCGGCCTTGACCCGAATTTTCACGTCTTTGTCGATTGCCCGCTTAACGGGCACGAGAATTTTCATGGCGCTGGGTTTTTCGACTGCAATGGCTGATTGAAGTTTCTTTGCCGCCGCGGGCCGTTGTCAGATTGGCCTGATGCTGCGGTGCGGGAAACCTAACGGCCGGCGCGCGAGCGGTCAACGGATCGGTCGCCGGAACGGCAGCGTCGACGACAGGCCGCCATCGACCGCGAAGGCCTGGCCGTTGACATAGGAGGACTCCTCGCTGGCAAGAAACAGGGCCATGGCGGCGATTTCTTCCGGTGTCCCGGCGCGCTGCAGCGGATTGAGCTGGCCGATCCTGTCGGCCGTGCCGTGTTCGCGCGCCGCGGCGAACAGCTCGCCCGTCATGCCGGTCTCGATCAGCCCCGGACAGATGGCGTTGACGCGGACGCCGGTGCCGAAGAACGCATTGGCCGCGGTCTGTGCCAGGCTGATCACGCCCGCTTTGCTGGCACTATAGGGCGCGCCGCCGGCATTGGCCCGCAAGCCGGCAGTCGACGCGGTGAGCACGATCGAACCCCGTCCCCGGCTCGCCATATGCGCGCCGGCATGCTTGATGGCAAGAAACGGGCCGATCAGATTGATCTGCAGCATCTCTTGCCATTGCGCCACCGTTTGTTCGAGCAGTGGCGCCGGTGGGCCGAGTATGCCGGCATTGGCATAAACGACGTCGAGCACGCCAAAGGCTTCGATGGCGAGTTGCACATAGTCCTTCACATCGGCCTCGCGACCGACGTCGCCAACAAACATTTTGGCCGCGCCGCCGCTCTCGACGATCGAATCTTCGGTGGCATTGAGGCCGTCGGCGTCCCGGTCGACGATCACGACGCGCGCACCCTCGCGGGCAAACAAGCTCGCGCTGGCACGGCCGATGCCGCTTGCAGCACCGGTAACGACCGCGACCTTACCGTCGAGTCTTGGCATCAGGCACCGGCCTTTTTGGAGTTTGCCGTCAGCGGTTTTGCCCCGGCTGCCACAATACGTCGCCGGCGCCTTGGCCATTGGCATGACGGCTGGCGACGAACAGAAAATCGGACAAACGATTGACGTATTTGAGCACCTCGCCGGAAACGCTGTCGCCCTCGTGGTCCTTAAGCTCAGCGATCAGCCGTTCGGCGCGCCGGCAGATGGTGCGGGCGAGATGCAAATGGGCCGCCGCCGCGCTGCCGCCCGGCAGCACGAAAGATCGCAGTGGCTTAAGGGCGTCATTGAAGCGGTCGATCTCGGCTTCGAGCCACTTCACCTGATTGTCGGTGACGGTGAGCCGCGCGCCGCCCGGCCCCTTGCCCACTCCCGGCGTGCACAGATCGGCGCCGACGTCGAACAGATCATTTTGAATACGGCCGAGCGCCGCATCGAGCGCGTGGTCATGCGCGGTGTGCAACCGCGCCACGCCGATGGCGGCATTGACTTCGTCAATAGTACCGTAGCCGGCAATCCGCAGATCGTATTTCTTGCGCCGCTCCCCGGTGCCGAGCGCCGTGGTGCCGTCGTCACCGGTGCGGGTATAGATTTTATTGAGGACGACCATGGTTCACATCACTTTGATTCAGATCATTTGCCCATGAACCAGAGCGTCAGCATGATAACGCCGATGGCGATGGCTTGCAGCAGGACGCGCAGCCGCATCAGTTTCTGCGACGTGTTGCCGGAGCCGCCCATCATCATGTTGACGAGCCCAAGCAAAAGAACGACCGCGACCGCACCGATGGCGATCGGGACCGCGACATGAGACATGAAATTAGCCATGGCGCCTCTTGTAACCCGGGTCGGGGGCCAGCGAAACCCGGGACCGGCGATCGGGCCTTATCCGCCGCTTCCGGATTGCGCCCGGCGCACTCCGGACTACAAGAAAGCCGCAAGACCGGAGGAACCGCAGCAATGATCGTCGACTTCCAGCACCATTTCACGCCACGCGAATTGATCAAGAACGACCCCGGCGACCGGCTGGTGCTCAATTACGACGCGCTGGGAGCGCCGAGCTACACCGTGCATTCGCTCCTCTACGATCTCGACGAGCATGTCCGGATGATGGATGTCGCCGGCATCGATGCCGCCTGGCTGACCAGCGCCGCCGGCATGTGCGCCGACCTCGAAACCTCGCGGCTGGTCAACGACAAGGCCAAAAAGGCCGAACGCGACTATCCCGGGCGCCTTATCGGCGCGGCGCATACGCACCCGCTCGGCGGCGCCGCGGCGCTGAAGGAACTTAATCGCTGCCGGCATGAGCTCGGCTTCCAGGGTGTCACCATCACCTCCGAATTCGACGGCAAGTGGATCGACGATCCGGGCCTCGAGCCGTTCTGGCGGGAGGCCAGCAAGCTCGGCATGTTCGTGTTCGTGCACCCGGCGCTCAAGCTCAATCAGGCCGAGCAATTCGACAGCTACGACACGGCGCGCGCCGTCGGCCGTGAGTTCTCGCTGATCATGGCGACGATCCGGCTCGTCAATTCCGGCGTGTTCGACCGTCATCCCGGCCTCACCGTGCATATGGCGCATCTGTCCGGCGGCATCGCCGGCATGCTGGCGCGCATCCGCTGCTTTCAGGACAAGGCATTTTGGGGGACCGCCGGCAATGCCCGCCATGGCGCCAAAGGCAGCAAGGATTTCGACTATTACATCGGGCACAATCTGGTGTTCGACACCGCGGGGTTCGCCGGCGGCATCGGCGCGGTCAAAGCCGGCCTTGCCGAGATCCCAGCCGCGCGCATGGTGTTTGCCACCGATTATCCACAGGAAATCCGAAAGCGCGAAGCAGTGCGCGATTTCGTCAACGGCTTGCGCACGCTGGGAACCGACGGTGAACGCATTCTCTCCGGCAATGTCGAGCTGTTGCTAAAAGAACCGCCGGCCGCAGAAAAAACAAAGATCGAAGAACGGGTACGGTGAACTGGTCGCGTCATTGCGTGCGAAGCGAAGCAATCCAAGTCAATGTTTCGCTGGGTTGCTTCGTCGCTGTCGCTCATCGCAATGACGACGAGGCCGTTAGATGCTTCTCGATGTCGTAGATCGGATGCTTGGTAAGGTCCTTGTCGATCTCGGCCACGATCTTTTTCTTCACGTCGTCGTGGAATGCCTTGCGCAGATCGGCCAATGTCCGCGGTGGCGCCACCACGATCAAGTGCTCGACTTTCCGCTCGCGCACGATCCGCTCCAGCGCCGCCGCCACCTCGTGCGCGAATTTATGCTCTTCGAGATCGTGCCAGTCGGTTTGATCGACGCTAGATCGTCCGGAGCCGACCGACGAATGCTCCCGGCCCGGCCGGTCGGTGCCCTGCTCGCGGGTCGGCGGATTGTTATCGGTGAAAACGCGCTCGGTCTTGAGATCAAGGCTTTGCGCGTCGCCTTCGTTGCGCAACACCAGCGCTTTGCGGCCATCACCGACGAAAACGTAAGCGTTATGGGGAACAGAGAGTTTGGTCATGTGTAAGTCCCGCAATCTTCAAATGAACGAATAATGCCGGACGAGCGTCGAGCCCGCTTTGACTTGGGTCAATGGCGAAACGGCCCCGCAGTTCCGGGCGCGCTCAAGTAGTCATAGTGGAAACGGATTAATTCGATCCGTCCAGCAGGCGCCGGGCGATGACGTGGGCCTGGATTTCGGCCGCACCCTCGAAAATATTAAGGATGCGGGCATCGCAGAGGATACGCGACACCGGAAACTCGACGGCAAAGCCATTGCCGCCATGAACCTGGACGGCATTGTCAGCCGCCGCCCAGGCAACGCGCGCCGCCAGCAGCTTCGCCATGCCCGCTTCGAGGTCGCAGCGGCGCCCGGAATCCTTCTGCCGCGCGGCATAGTAAGTGAGCTGCCGGGCGATCATGATTTCGACCGCCATCATGGCGAGCTTGTCGGAGACCCGTGGAAAGCTGGCGATCGGTTCGCCGAACTGAATACGCGCGGTGCTGTAGGCGAGCGCCTGCTCCATCGCCGCCTGCGCCACGCCGATGGCGCGCGCCGCGGTCTGGATACGGGCCGCTTCGAAGGTCGCCATCAACTGCTTGAAGCCGAGGCCTTCGATACCGCCGAGAAGATTCTCCGCTTTCACGGTGAAGCCGTCGAATGCGATCTCATATTCCTTCATGCCGCGATAGCCCAGCACCTCGATCTCGGTGCCCGACATGCCCGGCGCGGGAAACGGATTTTCATCGGCACCGCGCGGCTTTTCGGCCAGCAGCATGGACAGTCCGCGATAACCGGTCTCGGCCGAATTGGTGCGCACCAGGAGCGTCATCAGGTCGGCCCGCACCGGGTGGGTGATCCAGGTCTTATTGCCATAGATCTTGTAGGCGTCCCTGCTCTTGACGGCGCGGGTTTTCAGCGACGCCAGATCCGAGCCGGTATTGGGTTCGGTAAACACCGCGGTTGGCAGCACTTCGCCGGAGGCAATCTTCGGCAACCAGCGGCGCTTCTGATCTTCGGTGCCCGAGCCGAGAATCAGTTCGGCGGCGATCTCGGAGCGGGTGCCGAGCGAGCCGACGCCGATATAACCGCGCGATAGTTCTTCGGACACGACGCACATCGATTCCTTGCCCAGCCCCATGCCGCCATAGTCTTCGGGGATAGTGAGCGAGAACACGCCGAGCTCGGACATCTGGGCGATGACATCGAGTGGGATATAGTCGTTCTGCAGATGCCATGCCTGGGCATAAGGAACGACCCGATCCTCGGCGAATTTGCGCATTTCTTCGCGGATCGAATCGAGCGTGTCGTCCAGCCCGCAGGCGCCGACCGTCGCATCGTGGCCCTGCCGCATCAGTTCAGCCAGCCGGGCCCGCCGCGGCGCCGTGTTGCCGGTGGCCAGAAGGTGCTCCACGGCAGGCGTCATTCGCGCCGTCACCGCCGACCCCGACAGTCCGAGATCGGATAACCGCACGATCTCGCCCTGGCTCATTGGGATGCCGCCAAACACCTGAGCGAGGTACTCGCCGGCGCCGATGCGCACCAGCAGGTCTTCGGTCTCGCCGAAGCCGCCGGTGTCGGTCAGCCGCTGCGTGTAGGCGGAGAGTTGGCGGATGGCCTCGACATAGGTGGCGAGCCAGGCGAGGCCGTGAGTGGCGCGCTGCTCGCGGTCGAACACACGTGAAACCGTGCGGCCCTCGATCGTCACCCGGTCGGCAACGGCGCGGCGGGCATCGGCGAACAGCGCCTCGATGGCGCCCACCGCCTCGGCAAGCGCGGGGATGAGATCGTTGCCTTGGCTTCTCGAAGTGGCGGCGAGCGGCATGGCTAGCTCCAGCGAGCTGACGAGGAAGAGCTTGATCCGGACCGGCCCGCGAAGCTTACGCGTGCGGTGCACAAAAGCCAATTGGCGGCGCAAATCCGGCAATTTTCAAGGTTTTCCAACCCGGCAACCCGTCGAGCACGCGATTTTGCCTGCGATTCTTGCACAATGTTAACCATTTTGCGGTGTGCTGCGGCTGATTGGCGTTGCGGTGCCTTCGTCACCCACGACCTCCGTTCGGGGCCATGATGTTCACCACCAAGATTATTTCCCGCCTGTCGGTGCGCGGCCGGATCATCGTGCTCGGTGTCATTCCGGTGATCGGCTTTCTTGCCATCGGCGTTGCTTACCTTACCGGCGATGCCGAAGTCGGCAGCGCTTTCGATGCCGTGCGTCGCAACACCGAGGTGTCCGACGCCAGCCGGGATCTGAAAACCGGGCTCTTGATGATGCGCGCTGCGACGACCGATTTCGTCGCGCATCCCTCCGACGCGGAATCTAAGAGCTTCTACGACGGCCAGGCCATGGCGATGCAATGCCTCGACCGCATTCAGGCATCGCTGAACGCCTCCGAACAGGATTCGGTCATTCCACTGCGCATTACCGTCCGGGATCTCAGGTCGAGCTTCGAGAGCCTGGTCCAGGAGCAGAAGGCGCTCGGCTACAACGAAACCCAAGGCGTGACTGCCGATCTCATTGCCGCCAGCAATGCAGTCGAGAGCGTCATCCACAATGATCTGTCCTGGGTTGGCGAGGTCGACCAGGCCAATCTGACGATGTCGCTTTTGACCTTGCGCCGCTACGAAATCGAGTATCGGCTGACGCGCGATGAAAAGGCGGAGCGCCACTTTCTTGACGAGGTCAAGCACTTCAACGCGCTGTTCGAGTCGGTCGACGGCGCGCCGGCGATGAAGGAGAAGCTGAACAAGCAAATCCAAGCCTACAACGCGAATTTCGCGCAGTGGGTGGCCAGCACCGAAGACATCACCCCGCTGGTCGCACTCATCAACCACGATACCGAAAGCGTCATACCGGAGGCCGACAAGATCATCGCCGCCGCGCGCGTCAACGCCACCGCCGCCGGCAACGAGCTCTCGGCGTCGCGCACGCGCACGCGCCACGTCATCATCTGGGTCGGATTGGCGGTGGTGCTGATCGGGCTTGGTTTCAGCTGGCGCATCGGCCGCTCGATCACGCAGCCGCTCGAGGAATTGGCCGAGGTGATGAAGCGGCTTGCCAACGGCGATACCGCGGCGCAACCAGTCTTGATCGATGCCCGCAACGAGATCGGCGAGATGGCACGTACCGTCGTGGTGTTTCGCGACAATATGATCGAGCGCGAGCGGCTCGCCGGAGTGGAAAGCGAGACCGGGGCGGCGCGCGAACGCCGCGGCGAGGCAGTCGCCATCTTGATCCGCGCGTTCCGCGCCTCCATCGAACAGGCGCTGGACCGTCTGCGCGAATCCGCCGGTCACCTCGAGAACGCATCGAGCGGACTCAACGTCGCTGCCGACGCCGTTTCGTCGGAAGCCCGCACCGCCGAGAACTCGGTAACCACCGCTTCGGTCAATGTCACGACCGTCGCAAGCTCGATCGAGGAACTGGCCGTTTCGATCGGAGAAATTGCGGCCCAGGCGTCGAAATCGACCGAAGTCGCGACGCGCGCGGTGGCGGAATCGAAACGGACGGTAACGACCATGACCGACCTCGGCGGCGCGGCGAACCGCATCGGCGAAGTGATCGGCCTCATTCAATCGATTGCCGGGCAGACCAATCTGTTGGCGCTGAACGCCACTATCGAAGCGGCGCGAGCCGGCGAGGCCGGGCGCGGCTTCGCCGTGGTGGCGTCCGAGGTGAAATCGCTTGCCGCCCAGACCGCGCGCGCCACCGAAGAGGTGGCGGCGCAGATCGGCGCAATCCAGTCGGCCACCGCCGACGCCGCCCAGGCGATCGAGCAAGTGTCCTCGATTATCGACGAAATGTCGGAGATAGCCACCAGCGTCGCCTCGACGGTCGAGGAACAGAACAACGCCGTGGCTTCGATCGCCGAAGGCGTCAATCGCGCGTCGACCGAAGCGCGATCCGGCGCCGACGCCATGAGCCGCGTCGCCGGGGCCTCGACCGGAGCGCGTGCCACGGCCGCCGACGTCAAGGGGCTTGCCGACGCGCTCGCCACCGAGGCTGAAAATCTGCAAGGCGAGGTCCGGCGCTTCCTCGGCGACGTGCAGGCGGCCTAATCGGGCCGCCGCGGTGTTTGATCCGGCCGTGCCTTTTTTGATCGCCGGCGTCAGGCGGCCCTCGACGCCGCCCCTTCGGCGTAGCGCCGCAGCGACGCAAGCCAGCCGGCAAAGGCGTCGCGGAAGAACACCGTCCACTCGCCATGGCGTTCCGGCGCACAGTCGAAAGTCGCCCACCATGCGACGAAGCTGCGGCCGCCATCGACGACCGGCATGATTTGCAGCGTAGCGCGATAGTGTTGCACCGGCATCGGCGGGTCGTCGCAAAACTCGTAAGTTTGCGAGCGTTCGACGTCCGACAAAGCCACAAGCCGCTGACGAATGTGGCGGCCCTGATAATCCGCGTGGCGGACGGCCCCGACCGCATCGCCGGATTTGCCGCCCTCGATTGCGCTCTCACCTGCGCCATCGACCCAAACCGGATAGTTGTTGAAATCTCGTATCACGTTCCAGATATCGTCTGCGGATTGCGCGAATACGGTGCTGTAATACGCCTTGGCCATGTCTTCAGTTCCCTGCGTTGTCACTGCCGCGACATGAACCGGCGCCGCGGCCACGGACCACCCGTTTCCTGCTATGAATGATCCACTGCTTGCTGCGGAGACCGCGTGACTTTCAATCTGATCCGCCTGTGCTTTCGCGTCGTGCTGGACGCTTTCTATCGCTTCAACGCCGACGACGGCTGGGCGATTGCAAGTCACATCGCCTTGTCGGTTTTGATGTCGATGTTCCCGTTCTTGATCCTGGTGACGGCGATCGCCGGCTTTGTCGGCTCCCAGAACCTGGCCGACGCGGTGGCCACTATGATGATCGCGGCATGGCCGCGCATCGTATCGGACCAGATCGCCGGCCAGATTCATACAGTGCTCACCACCGCGCGGGGCGGCATTCTCACCATCGGCGCCGTGTTCGCCATCTACTTCGCTTCGAGCGGCATCGAGAGCCTGCGCATCGGTCTCAACCGCGCCTATGGCCTGATCGAGCCGCGCCCGTGGTGGCTGTTGCGACTGGAATCGATCGGCTATGTGCTGGTCAGCGCCCTGGCATTTCTGGCGCTGGCGTTTCTGGTCGTGCTCGGTCCCTTAGTCTTCCGCATCGCGGTCGCCTATGCGCCATGGTTTGCCGCGCTGGAAAATCACTTCGACATCAGCCGCTTTATCCTGGCGGCAGTCCTGCTGATCACGTCGCTTCTCATTCTGCATATGTGGCTGCCGTGCGGGCGGCGCCCATTGAGCGCGGTATGGCCCGGCATCGCGGCGACGCTGCTGCTCTGGCTCGCCTGCGGTTACGCCTTCGGCCGTTACCTGGCCGACTTCTCGTACACCTATGTAAACTATTACGCCGGGCTCGCCTCGGTGATGATGGCGCTGGTATTTCTCTACTTCACCGCGATCATTTTCATCTATGGCGGCGAGCTCAACGCAGCCATCGCGCGCGAGCGGGAGAATCCGTCGTTGCCGCTCGAAGGCGGCGGCCGCGGGTCTCCGCCTGGCTGACTTCCGGCTGCGCCGGGATAAAAGAGAAACGAGCGTGCCGACAGTCATTTCCTCGATTTTGCGGGCGTGGTCGATCCCCTCGCACGCCGATTTGTTGTGCGTGAACAAATCGAAGGACCACTGCGCGTGATCCAGCACAGTCCACCCACGCGCCAACCATGCGAAGAGGAAGTGGATTCCCACGGCATCTGTGTGAGCAAGCCGAATTACCAGGCGCAGGAAATCGGCGCGCCGCGCCCGGAACGCAGGCGGTAGAAACTCAGTTTCCGCCCGCCGCCTCAATCACGTCGTCGAAATTACGCAAGCCCGGACGCGGCGTGTTGACCAGCACCGCCATGTTGCCGGGCTTGTGCCGGTTGGTGCGCATCAACTCGTGGGCATAAGGAATCTTCTCCCACGGAAACACGTCGCTCATGCACGGATCGACGCGGCGGTCGATGACGAACTGGTTGGCCGCGCTCGCCTGCTTGAGATGGGCAAAATGCGAGCCTTGCACGCGCTTCTGGCGCATCCAGACATAGCGCGCGTCGAAGGTGATGTTGTAGCCTGTGGTGCCGGCGCAGAACACCACCATGCCGCCGCGCTTGACCACCAGACACGACACCGGAAAGGTCGCCTCCCCGGGATGCTCGAACACGATATCGACGTCGTGCTTGCCGGTGATGTTCCAGATGGCCTTGCCGAAGCGGCGCGCTTCCCTGACCCAAGCGTCGTATTCCGGCGTGCCGACTTTCGGCATCTGGCCCCAGCACTTGAAATCACTGCGGTTGATGACGCCTTTGGCGCCGAGCTCCATGACGTATTGCGCCTTCGATGCGTCGGACACGATGCCGATGGCGTTGGCGCCCGAAGCGGCGACGAGTTGCACGCCGAACACGCCGAGCCCGCCCGAAGCGCCCCAGATCAGAACATTGTCGCCGGGCTTGAGCGTGTGCGGCGGATGGCCGAACAGCATGCGGTAAGCGGTCGCCAGGGTGAGTGTGTAGCAGGCCGCCTCTTCCCACGGCAGATGCGCCGGCTTCGCCATCAGCTGGCGCGACTGCACGCGGCAGAACTGCGCAAACGATCCGTCCGGCGTCTCATAACCCCAGATGCGCTGCGACGGCGACAACAGCGGATCGCCGCCGTTGCACTCCTCGTCGTCGCCGTCGTCCTGATTGCAATGGATGATGACGTCGTCGCCGACCTTCCAGCGGTGCACCTTCGAGCCGACCGCCCAGACAATACCCGAGGCGTCGGAGCCGGCGATATGGAAAGGATGTTTGTGCCCGTCGAGCGGCGAGATCGGCAGGCCGAGGCCGGCCCAGATGCCGTTGTAATTGACGCCGCCGGCCATGACGTAGACCAGCGCCTCGTCCTCGGCGATTGGCCAGGTCGGAACGACTTCGAGCTGCATCGCCGTTTCCGGCGGCCCGTGACGTTCCTTGCGAATCGCCCAGGCATACATTTTTTCAGGAACGTGACCGAGCGGCGGTATTTCGCCGATCTGGTACAAGTCCTTAGGCGGCGCGGCGGACGGCTTTTTTTGCGCAACGGCCATATTGGGCTCCCGGCTGCTCCGGCATTCGGACGATCCGACGCTGCAGTGTGCCGCAGGCGATGTTGCAGCGCAACAAGTACTAAGGAGCGGTGGATGCCCATCGCGCGTCGGCTGACAACGCGGTGGCGAGGCCGTAAGCTCGCTGCGCTCATGGGGCGGTCATTGCCGATGCTCACGGGGCGAGCGTCTTCCCGACCGGGAAGAGTTCTGGGAAGATCAGGGGGCTAATATGGGCATCATTATCTGGCTGATCGTCGGTGCTATCGCAGGCTGGCTGGCCGGCACGGTCGTCAGGGGCGGCGGTTTCGGCCTCATCGGCGACATCATAGTGGGTATTGTCGGTTCGCTGATTGCAGGCTGGCTCCTGCCGCAGATCGGCTTTCCGCTTATCGGCGGAGAGTTCATTGGCGCAATCATCGATGCGTTCATCGGCGCGGTGATCTTGCTGGTCATCATCCGGCTGATCAAACGCGCCTGACTACGCCTCGCTAGGGCGGTGGACAGCAATCGCGCGCTAAAGACAAGCGCGGGCACGGCGAGTTGCCGCGCCGATTTTGCTTTTTTACAGCGCTGCATGAACGCCGTGCAAAATAGTCTGATCCCGCAGGTCCTGCCCGACGGCACCGATCGGGTACAGGCCGTTTACGGTTGATGTTGCGTTGCAAAAAAATCCGCGCCACACTGTGTGCGCCGGACTGCGTGCAAGCAGCATAAAGCAGCGCTCATGGGCGACCAGCCGCACCGCGACAAACCCTGGATTTTCCGTACCTATGCCGGACATTCGACCGCTGCGGCGTCGAATGCGCTCTACCGCAAGAATCTGAGCAAGGGCCAGACCGGCCTTTCCGTCGCCTTCGATCTGCCGACCCAAACCGGCTACGATAGCGATCATCCGCTCGCCAAGGGCGAGGTCGGTAAGGTCGGGGTGCCGATTTCGCATATCGGCGACATGCGCGCACTGTTCGAGGAAATCCCGCTCGGCGCGATGAACACCTCGATGACGATCAACGCGACGGCCGCCTGGCTGCTCGCGCTCTATATCGCGGTAGCGGACGAGCAAGGCGTGCCGCGCGACAAGCTGCAAGGCACCACGCAGAACGACATCATCAAGGAATATCTCTCCCGCGGCACTTACGTGTTTCCGCCGGCCCCGTCGATGCGGCTGATCAAGGACACTATCCTGTTCACGACCCGCGAAATGCCGAAATGGAATCCAATGAACGTCTGCTCCTATCATTTGCAGGAAGCGGGCGCGACGCCGCAGCAGGAACTGGCATTCGCCCTCGCCACCGCGGTCGCCGTGCTCGACACCGTGAAGGCGGCGGCCGCCGTCGACGATTTCGGCGAGGTCGTCGGGCGTATTTCGTTCTTCGTCAACGCTTCGACGCACTTCGTTACTGAAATGTGCAAAATGCGGGCGTTCACCGAATTGTGGGACGAGATCACGCGCGAGCGTTACGGCGTCACCGATCCCAAGCAACGGCTGTTTCGTTACGGCGTGCAGGTCAATTCGCTGGGATTGACCGAGCAGCAGCCGGAAAACAACGTTTATCGCATTCTGCTGTCGACCCTGGCCGTGACCTTGTCGAAAGGCGCGCGCGCCCGTGCCGTGCAACTTCCGGCCTGGAATGAAGCGCTCGGCCTGCCGCGGCCCTGGGACCAGCAATGGTCGATCCGCATGCAGCAGATTTTGGCCTACGAAACCGACCTGCTCGACTACGGCGACCTGTTCGAAGGTTCGCCGGTGATCGCGAAAAAGGTCGATGAGCTCAAGCGCGCAGCGCTTGACGAACTCGACCATGTCGAGAAGCTCGGCGGCGCCATTGCCGCTGTCGACATGGGCTATATGAAGGCCCAACTGGTCGAGAGCAACACCGCGCGGCTCGAAGCGATTGAGCGCAACGAACTCGCCCTCATCGGCGTCAACCGCTTCGTCGAAACCGAGCCCTCGCCGCTGACGACCGGCGAAGACACCATCATGACGGTGCCGCACGGGGTCGAGGCCGAGCAGATTGCGCGGTTGAACGCCTGGCGCGAGGCCCGCGACGCAAAAGCGGTTGCTGCGGCGCTCGAAGATTTGCGGGCGGCGGCGCGCGACGGCCGTAATATCATGTCGCCGTCGATCGCCTGTGCCAAGGCCGGCGTCACCACTGGCGAATGGGGCTTTGCGCTGCGTTCCGCCTTCGGCGAATATCGCGCGCCGACCGGCGTCGGAACGGCCATGCGCAACGCCGCCGAAGGCCTCGACGACGTCCGCGCCGAGGTCGACCGGGTATCGAAGAAACTCGGACGGCGCTTGAAGTTTTTGGTCGGCAAGCCCGGCCTCGACGGCCATTCCAATGGCGCCGAGCAGATTGCGGTGCGTGCGCGCGACGCCGGCATGGACGTCGTCTACGACGGCATCCGCCTGACGCCGGAAGCCATTGTCGCGGCCGCAGCCAAAGGCGACGTGCATGTCGTCGGCCTGTCGATCTTGTCCGGCTCGCATCTGCCGCTGGTCCGCGACGTGGTGGCGCGCATGAAGGAAGCCGGTTTGGCGGACGTACCGGTGGTAGTCGGCGGCATCATCCCACCTGACGACGAGATCGCGCTCAAAAAGGCCGGTGTCGCCGAGGTCTACACGCCGAAGGACTTCGAGCTCAACCGCATCATGAGCGAGTTGTGCCGGATCGTCGAGAATTCCGCCGCTACCGCGAAAGCGCACGCGGCGGAATAAAACTTTCACCGTCCCCGCCAAAGCGGGAACCCGGAGCAAAATTGAATCTGGATTCCCGCTTGCGTGGCGATGAGCGGAATCGGCCGACCTACTTCGCCACTCCTGCCAGCACCTGGCTGAGCGCGCTCGGGCTCAGCGGCTTGCTCAGATAAGCGTTCATGCCGGCGGCAAGGGCGGCATTGCTGTCGCCCGCTTCGCTGCGCCCCGAAATGCCGATGATCGGCGTTGCCGCTGCGCGGCCTTCGAGCGCGCGGATGCGCCGTGTCGCTTCTAAGCCGTCGACCCCAGGCAGCGCCACGTCCATCAGCACCACGTCGTAACCGCGCGCCGCAGCGGCAACCGCCTCTTCGCCGGAGCCGACAAAGTCGGCATGATGGCCGAGCTCGGTGAGGATGGTGTTGAGGATGACGCGGCCGTAGGGATTATCTTCGGCGCAAAGAATAGCGAGGCGGGCGGCCGGCGCGGCTTTCTGCCGCGCGCGCTCCGCAACCGGCGCCGCGGCCGGCGCGATCGGCAGCGCTGCCGATAAGGAAAAGCATGACCCGCTTCCCGGCGCGCTCGTCACCGTCAGATCGCCGCCCATCAATCTGGCCAATACCTTGACGACGGCAAGGCCGAGACCGGCGCCGCCGTAGCGGCGGGCAATTTCGGCATTGGCCTGCGCGAACGGGCGGAACAGCCGCTTGATCTCCGCCAGCTTGAGGCCAATGCCGCTGTCGGTGACGGAAAGAGTAAGCAGAGCCTTTCCGCGCCCGGCGGACCGCCACCGCGCCTGCAAGGACACAGCCCCCGTCGCGGTGAACTTCACCGCATTATCGATCAGGTTTTCCAGAGCGGCGCGCAGCCGCACCGCATCGCCGATCAGCACCTCCGGCAAATCTTCGGCGATGGTCACTTCGCTCCGCAAGCCCTTGGTCTGCGCCCGCGCCGCCATTGTTTCGGCCGCCGCCTCGATCAGCCGCTGCGGCCGGAACGGTTCCTGCTGCAAGACCAGCGAACCGTCTTCGGCCTTGGCGGCGTCGACGATGAGCGTGGTCAGCGCCGCAAGATGCTCGGCGCTATCCCTGATACCGTCCGCCCAACGCCGCTCGCGCTCGCCCAAATTCGAACTCGCCAAGAGCTCGCCGAGCGCCAGAATGCCGGTCAACGCCGTGCGGATATCGTGGGCGTACACCGCGAGCACGCTATCCGCCGGGCGCGATCGCCGGTCGGGGTTTCGCAAACGTGCTTTGCGTCCGCGCGCCCGTTTCGCCGCGGCCGTTTTTTGTTTGGTGGTATTTCGCGCCACTGGCTGCCCTCATCCTCGAGCAACATGCCACGGTGGCGCGCGGAACAAAACCGGGATCGAGACGGCGGGCGGCCGGCCCCGGCATCGCGCAGTCTACCGTCCCAGCCCGACCTGGTGGCGGATGTCGAGCGGGCTTTTGCCGGCGGCGCGCAATTCCCGCAAGCCCGTCGCCTGCGTCGATTTCGACAGCTTGTTGCCATCGTCGCCGAGGATAAGCTTGTGATGATGATAAGTCGGCTCCGGCAATCCGAGCAGCGTCTGCAACAGCCGGTGAATACCGGTCGACCAGAACAAGTCGTGCCCGCGCACCACATCGGTAACGCCTTGCAGAGCGTCGTCGACCACAACGGCGAGGTGATAACTGGCTGGCGTATCCTTGCGGGCCAGCACGACGTCGCCCCACATCTGCGGCGCGGCGTTGATGCGGCCGGTTTGGCCATGCGATCCGGCGCCGTTCTCGGTCCAGCTCAGAGCACCGGCACGCGCCACCGCGGCATCCATGGCGAGGCGTAAGGCAAACGGTTCGCCGGCGGCCCGGCGGCGCGACCGTTCCGCCACGGAGAGCATGCGCGCCCGCCCCGGATAGATCGGCACCCCATCGGGATCGCGCGGCCAATGGCCGCGGCGGTCCCGCTCGGCCACCATCGCGTTTAATTCGCTGCGGCTCTCGAAGCTCGGATAGAGCAGGCCTTGCGCTTCGAGCTCGGCAAGGGCCGCGGCATAGTCGCCGAAGTGCTCGCTTTGCCGGCGCGCCGGCTCGATCCATGCAACCCCGAGCCAGTGCAGATCTTCGTAGATCGCTTCCTCGTATTCGGGGCGGCAGCGCTCGCCATCGATATCCTCAAGCCGCAACAACAGCCGCCCGGCAACTTCGCGCGTCAGATCGGTGTTGAGAAATGCAGAATAGGCATGCCCCAGGTGCAGATATCCGTTCGGACTGGGTGCGAAACGCAAGATGCGACTGTACATCGGCGATACGCTTCTCGACACTGACAGCAACGATCACACACTCGGAACCGTCCGGCATACTCACTCTAACATGATTACCCATATTCACAGCGAGGCCGATCTCGGCGCCGCATTGGACCGGCTGACGCACGCCGAACCGCGCTTCGGCGCACTCATTGCGCAAGCCGGCCGGCCGCCGCTGCGGCGGCGTGCCGGCGGCTTTGCCGGCCTTGCCGCAACCGTCGTGTCACAGCAATTGTCGACGGCCAGCGCGGCTGCGATCTGGGCACGGCTGGCCGCGGCGTTCGATCCGGTCGATGCGATGGCTATCGTCAAGGCGCGGGCGGAAAAACTGGCGCGGCTCGGACTGTCCCGGCCAAAAATAAAGACGCTTAAGGAGATTGCGCGTGCCGTCTCCGGAAATAAGCTCGTGCTTGCATCGTTGGTCGACATCGATGCCGACACGGCGCACGCCGCGCTCACGGTGGTCCACGGCATCGGTCCCTGGACCGCCGACATCTATCTGTTGTCGTGCCTCGGCCACGCCGATGCGTGGCCTGCGGGCGACCTCGCGCTTCAGGAAGCGGCGCGGCTTGCCTTCGGTCTCAAGGCGCGGCCGACGGCAAAGGAGATGGTGCGGCTTGCCGAGCCGTGGCGGCCGTTCCGCGCCGTGGCGGCGCGCGTCTTGTGGACCTATTATCGTAGCGTCAAAGGGCGCGAGGTCGCCCCTGTCGTGACTAAAATTCTACCGAAACGATCTGCAGAAAGGGGCGCCCATGGCCGCCGTACCCGACGGTCCAAAGCTTGACGGACCGAGGCTTGCGCCGCGTTCCGGCCCGGCACGGCAGTTGGTCGTGTTCCTGCACGGCTACGGCGCCGACGGCAATGACCTGATCGAGATCGGCCGGGCCTGGCAGGGCTTGTTGCCGCACGCGGCCTTCGTGTCGCCGCATGCGCCTGAGCCGTGCGGGCAGGCGCCGGTGGGACGGCAGTGGTTCGCGCTGACCTTCCGCAATCCCGACGAGCGCTGGATCGGCGTCAACAATGCCGCCCCGCTCCTGAATGGCTTTCTCGATGCCGAGCTTGCCCGTCATCAATTGCCGCCGTCTGCGCTTGCTTTGGTCGGTTTCAGCCAAGGGACCATGATGGCATTGCATGTCGGGCTGCGGCGAGCCGTCGCGCCAGCGGCGATCGTCGGCTATTCGGGCCTTCTGGTCGACCGGCCGGACGGTGACGCCGAAGCCTTCGCCGCCGAGATTACCTCGCGGCCACCCGTCCTGCTCGTTCACGGCGACCGCGACGATCTCATTCCACCGCAGGCCCTTTTCGCCGCGACCGAGGGCCTTGCCGCTCTCGGTGTCTCTGTTGAATGGCACCTGTCACCCGGAATAGGCCATGGCATCGATCCCGAGGGATTGCGTCACGGCGGTGAGTTTCTGGCACGTCGTTTCCCCGCGCCACCTCGGGCGATTTAACCGCAAGTCTCTGTTTTGCGTAACGATTTCCTAGCAAATTGGGCCTAGAAGCGCGCTATTCGCTAAAGGTGCGCGATGATCAAGGCT
>JBAQHW010000171.1:0-6711 GCA_049288525.1 Xanthobacteraceae bacterium | reverse complement strand
TGAGCGATAGTTGATGCGGCTGATCCGCCGTGACGTAGAGCGCATCGATCGCCCCGCCCGGCAACTGGCCGGGATCTTTCGAAACCATGCGGCTGTGAAATTCTTCGCGCAGGCGGCGGTCGACATGCGCCGGCAATTCCATGCCGGGAGCCGGCAGCGGATCGATGGTGGCGCCGAAGCGCGCCAGCGCATAGACGAAGGAATGGATGGTGCGGCTGCCTTTGAGGTCGCCGGAGATCGCAACCTTCATGTTTTTGAGGGATTTTTTCTTGGATTTCAGGGTGAAAAGATCGCACAGCGTCTGTGTCGGGTGCTCGTGGGCGCCGTCGCCGCCGTTGATGATGGGAATCTGCGAATACTCGGCGGCAAGGCGCGCCGCGCCGTCGCGCGGATGGCGGATGACGACAATGTCGGCGTAGTTCGAAATCACCCGGATGGTGTCGGCAAGGCTCTCGCCCTTGGCGGCGGAACTTACTGCCGGATCGGCGCTGGTGATATTGGCGCCGCCCAAACGCAGCATTGCACTCTCGAATGACAGCCGCGTCCGCGTCGATGGTTCGTAGAACAGGGTTGCCAGGATGTATTTCGACGCGAGCTCGGTCGAGCGTCCGACGCGATAAGGGACGTTTTCGTCGGCCAGCTCGTTCAAAAACCCTTGCGCGACCTCGAAGATCGTTTCGATCTCCTTATTGGTGAGGTCATTGATCGAAACGATATGGCGCGTCGGCGGCGGGGGTTTGATCATTAAAGCGCTGCTATAGGCCCAATAGGCGCGCCCCGGCAAGCCCGCTCTGGCCGCGGCCGAAAATCATGCACCGGAAATCGCGGCGGCCGCCCATACATGGATCGAGACCACGTGGGACCAAGACGCTTGGGTTCAAGACACTTGAGACCAAGACACTTGAGACCAAGACACTTGAGACCAAGACACTTGGGACCGATTATGGCGGCCGGCATGGTACGATGGAGGATCCATCCGGAGCGAAACGCCATGGCCGACCGCCCGCGCTTCGACACTCATGATGTCTTCAACCAGTCGCCACCCTATGAAGGCGTCGATCTGTTTCTAAGCGACCGCGCGCTGCAGGACGCGATCACGGCCAACGGCGCAGTCGAGCAAGCGCCGGCGCTGGCGGCCTTCGGCAAACATTGGGGCACGGCGAACATGTTTGCGCTTGCCCGCAGCGCCAACGAGAATGTGCCGAAGCTTCATGCCTTCGACGCCACGGGCAGTCGCCGCGACCAGGTCGAGTTCCATCCCGCCTATCACCAGTTCATGCGCGAAAGCATCGCCGCGGGATTGCACGCGTCGACATGGAGCGCGGAAGGCCGCCGTGCGGCCGCACCGGCGGAAGTGACCCGCGCCGCGCGCTTCTATATGGCGGCGCAGGTTGAGACCGGCCATTTGTGCCCGATCACCATGACACGCGCGGCGATCGCTGCGCTCTCCGCCGCGCCGCCGCTCGCCGCAAAGGTGCTGCCCAAGGCGCTCTGCCGCAATTACGATCCGTTGTTCCGGCCGTGGCAAGACAAATCGGGCATGACACTCGGCATGGGCATGACCGAGAAGCAGGGCGGCACCGACGTGTGCGCCAACACGACAGTCGCGACGCCCGTTGGAGACGGTTATGTCCTTACCGGTCACAAATGGTTTCTGTCGGCGCCGATGTGCGACGCCTTTCTGGTGCTCGCCCAGACGGCCGACGGTCTGACCTGCTTCCTGCTGCCGCGCTTTCGCGACGACGGTTCGATCAACGGCTTGCGCCTGCAGCGGCTCAAGGACAAGCTCGGCAACCGTTCCAATGCATCGAGCGAAGTCGAATTCGCCGACGCATTTGCCTGGCGCGTCGGCGAGGAGGGCGCCGGCATCCGCACCATTCTGCAAATGGTGCAGTTGACGCGGCTCGACTGCGCTGTCGCCTCCGCCGGATTGATGCGCATGGCGCTGGCCTTGGCCGTGCATCATTGCCGTCATCGCCGCGCGTTCGGTAAGCCGCTGTACGACCAGCCGATGATGCGCGCCGTTTTGGCCGACATGGCCATCGAGGTCGAAGCCGCCGTCGCCTTGGTCTTTCGTTTGGCGCGCGCACTCGATCGCGCCGAGGCCGATCCGGCCGAAGCGGCCTATGCGCGGATCATGACGCCGGCAGCCAAATATTGGATTTGCAAGCTCGCACCGGGCTTCGTGTTTGAAGCGATGGAATGCCTCGGCGGCAATGGTTACGTGGAGGAGAATCCGCTGCCGCGGCTTTATCGTGAGGCGCCGGTCAATGCAATCTGGGAAGGTTCGGGCAATGTCGTGGGTCTCGACGTTCTGCGCGCGCTCAAGCACGAGGACGATGCCGGGCGCGTCATCTCGCTATTAGCGACGGAGGTGCCGGGATTCGACGCGGCAAGCTTGCGCGCGGCGGACGAGGGGAACGCGCGAATAACCGTGAGCAAGCTTGCGCTGGCCGCGAGTTTTGCCGCGCTGAAGGAAAGCGTCCCCGCCGCCCTTGCCGATGTATTCCTCAGAACGCGGCTTAAGAGCCCGCACGGCGTGCTTTACGGCGCCGCCGCGATCGAGAGCGCGACAGCCGAAATGCTGCTTCAGCGCGCGCTGCCGCAGCCCTGAAGATGTCGCGCGAGCCCCGAGAAATTCCGCAACAGTGTGATGCGGGACACAGATCGGAGGGGGCGACCGCGTCATTGTGCGAAGCGGCTGGGCCACGCGGAGAGCCAAGATGCTGGATATTTTCGCAGGCTACGCGGTCGGAACGGTCATTGTCGCAGCCGTGTCGTTAGTGGCGTCGATGTTCAAGGCCCCGGCTGTTACGGCACAGCCCATCGTCAAACATGGCCGGCCGGCAGCCGCGATAGGCGGTCGAGCGCGCCCTGCAGGATATAGGTTGCGGCGTGTGCATCGATGACGGCCTTGCGCCGCGCCCGGCTGACGTCAGCGGCGATCAGTTCCCGCTCGACCGCCGCCGTCGATAGCCGCTCATCCCATAACGCGATGGGAAGTTCCGTCAGTTGCGCCAGATTGCGGGCGAAGGCCCGCGTCGATTGGGCACGCGGACCTTCCGAGCCGTCCATGTTGATCGGTAGACCGAGCACGAAGCCGACGGCGCGGCGTTGCGCCGCAAGCTCGAAAATGCGCCGCGCATCGCTGGTGAAGCGTTGACGCGCGATGGTCTCGACTGGCAGAGCGATCCGCCGCTCCGGATCGCTGACGGCGACCCCGATAGTCTTGGTGCCGAGATCGAGACCAACCAGCGCACCATGTCGCGGCAAGAGCGCTGCGGCCTCTGGAATTGCCATGACAGGCATAGGTCCCGTTAGCACGCATGCGCGGCAAACGCGACATCGCCAGTTTGCTTTCACGACCAAACTGGCTTTCGCGCCGTCGCACGTCGCTTTATGGTGAGCAGCCTCTACCGCGCGGATTTGCCGGCGAAGCGGTGATCGGGAGACGAACCAAAGGGAGACAACCGATGGGACGACAACGATGACATTCACGGTCACCAGCAAGAGCTTCAAGGATGGCGACTATCTGGCAAGCGGCTTGATTCTATCGGCCAATTTCGGCTTCGGTTGCGCCGGCGGCAATCAATCGCCGCATCTGAAATGGTCCGGCGCGCCGGAAGGCACCAGGAGTTTCGCCGTCACGTGTTACGATCCGGACGCGCCGACCGGCTCCGGCTTTTGGCATTGGCTGGTCGTCAACATTCCGGCAAGCGTAACCGAGGTTCCGGAAGGGGCCGGCAGCGCTGACGGTAAGCTGCCGGCAGGCGCATTGCAGACACGCACCGATTTCGGCGCGCCCGGTTACGGTGGACCGTGCCCGCCGCAAGGCGACCATCCGCATCGTTATCTGTTCACGGTATTTGCTGTGAAAGCCGAACGTCTCGACGTCAAACCCGACACTTCGGCGGCCGTGGTCGGTTTCAACCTGCACTTCAATACGCTGGCGAAGGCCGAGATCATGGGCTTGTTCAAAAGATGATAGAGCGGGCGGGCGGGGCATGAAAATCTTACCGGCCGCGGTCGCCATCGCGCTGTCGTTTGCGATAGTGTGTCAGGCAATGCCGTCAACCGCCCATGCCGCCGAAATCAAAGTCGTCAGCGGCGGTGCGTTCAAGCAAGTCCTCAATGCGCTGGCGGCGCAATACCGCAAGGATACCGGCAACGCGCTCGCAATTACCTATCGCACTGTCGGTCAGCACCTTGATTTGATCGGCAGTGGCCAGGAGCCGTTCGATGTTGCCATACTCACGCCGGCGGCGATCGAGGCTTTGACCAAGGCCGGCAAAGTGACGGCGGGCTCGCGCACTGACTTGGCCAGGACCGGCATTGGCGTCATGGTGAAGGCCGGCGCGCCGTTGCCGGACATTTCGACCGTCGAGGCTTTCAAACGGACGCTTTTGGCCGCCAAGTCGGTCGCCTATATCGATCCGAAGGCCGGCGGATCGAGCGGCATCTATATTGGCGCCCTGTTGCAGCGGCTTGGCATTGCCACGCAGGTCAATGCCAAGGCGGTGCTGGTCCATGGTGGCGCGGTCGCCGACCACATCGCTGACGGCGAAGCCGAGCTCGGCATCCACCAGATCAGTGAAATCCTCCCCGTTGCCGGAGTGGCCTTCGTCGGGCCACTGCCAGCCGACATTCAGAATTTTACCGTTTATGCCGCTGGAATTGGCGCGCAAGCGCGAGACGTCACCGCGGCCAAGGCGGTTCTCAAATTCCTTTCGGGACCCGAAGCCATCGCGATTATCAAAGCCAAAGGCATGGAGCCTGTGGTGCGCCGCTAGCGCAAAACGGCAGCGCCCGGCCGAAGCCGGGCGCCAGGTGCCGATCCCAATGTCCGGTCTGGCGGCTGCCAGACGCTCCGGGCGTCAGGAATTAGTTATGCGACTGTTCCCACGCGATCCGCGGAATATCGGTGCGCGTGATCCCGATGTCGGCCAACTCACGATCGCTGAGGTGCGAAAGCTCGTCCACAGCAACCCCGTAACGCTTCCAGGCGTGGAGGAAGCGGGCAATTGACGAAAACATGGCTCTATTCCCTTTCTTCCGGCCCTGACTTTTGAAACAGGCCAGAATCACATCGGGAATATAACCATCCATGGTGCAATGCAAAATTATTATGTTGCAGTGCAGCTAGCCCGGTTGCGCATGGCTCTAGAAAGAATTTCTTAAATTGATTCAATTGGCAGGACAAAAGCTCGTCAGGAAATAGGCCTTCGAGGTACATTTATCATGTGATTTACGCATTGGTGAACATCCCGAACCTCAACAGAGGGCTCGCCCGCCAATTCGCCCAGTTTCGGCCGCGGATCGATCCAGGCTCCGCCGCAGTCACGTTGTGCAATGGCGCTAGTATCGTTTGCTTGATGTCGGGGTGTTGCCGATGGGGACCGTACTGGACCACCGCCGCTGTGCAGAAGAATGCGTGGCCATGGCGCAACTGTGTGACAACGACAAGGACAAGGCGCTGTGGCTGACGCTCGCCCAATCATGGGTGCGGTTCGCCGAACACGCCGCGCGCGCCCGCGCAGAACTGTCGGCTGAGGAGGATGTCGCGATCGAGGCGGAGCCGGACCGAGTGGCGTGAAGCTCACGGGGCTGCAGCGTCACCGCGCCCAGGCGCATAACGCCGACGTCTGTCCGATTACTGGCCGTGGCTCGCCAGTACCTGCTGGCAGGCGGAACTGATCTTGCTGCGATTGGCCTGCAGGCAGCCCAATATCCCAAGCACGTCCTGCGGATTGACCTCGAGCTGGGTCTGGCAGAACTTGGTCACGTCGGGACGGCAGGCGGCGCGCTCCTGAGGATTGCCTTCCCCCATTCCCTTCACCGGCGGCGGCTGCGCCGGCAGTGTTTGGGCGCACGCGACGCTACCGGTGGCAAGCGCCAAAGCGATCGCTAAAGTCGATACGCGGAACATGTCCCCCCTTTCCGGGCATCCAGCCCGCTACACAATTGGATTCTTTATCGCACATTTTCTCCACCGGCGGCACACATTTAAATTTTTACGCACAGATTGGCGGCGGAGGCGAGGCTTATCCGCGCTTGCATGGGGCGGCCCGGCAGCGATACATCTGCGCCGCAGGGCGGTTAGCTCAGTTGGTAGAGCGTCTGCTTTACACGCAGAATGTCGGCGGTTCGAGTCCGTCACCGCCCACCAGCCTACGCTTTTGTCCGACCCGGAGAGATGGGTGACGGAACGTACCTAAGACATGGGTGACAATAGACATGGGTGACAATCTCGTGCCGAAGCGTCAGCGAAGGCAGGCGATGCAAGCGAGCGCGAGCTACGACTTGGCAAGGCAATTCCACGCCTCGTGACGGGCATCGCTAAGAGGCAATTCCAAAAAAACGCCCGCTGCCCTGCAACTTTCGGTGCAACGGCAGGCGGGCGATAAGCAACGCCGACCCGCGCTTCCGCGAGCCTGCAAATGAGTAGCGATCAGATCGACTCTTTAAGCTCTTTCGAGGCGCGGAACGCGACCTTCTTGCTGGCCTTGATCTGAATCGGCTCGCCGGTCGCGGGGTTACGGCCCATGCGCGCAGCGCGCTTTCTGACCTGCAGGATACCCAGCCCACCGATGCGGATGCGCTCGCCCTTTTTCAGGTGCTTGACGATATCGCCCACCAGACCGCCGAGGATGGCTTCAGCTTGCTTCTTCGAAAGCTCATTGTCCTCCGCAAGGTTCGCGGCGAGATGTTTTA
>JBAQHW010000170.1:0-3116 GCA_049288525.1 Xanthobacteraceae bacterium | reverse complement strand
CCTATCTGCCGATCGCCGGCGTCATGATTCCGGAAATTATGTATCAGGCGCTGCTGATCGAGAGCAAAAAGATCGGCGTTTTCGGCCACGGCTTTACCTATGGCGGCCATCCGGTTTCCGCAGCGGTTGCGCTGAAGGCCATCGAGATTTATGCGCGCGACCGTGTCATCGAAACCGCCGCCGCGCGGGCGTTGCAGTTCCAGGCGAGGCTCAAGGTGCTGGGCGAGCATCCCTTGGTCGGCGAGGCGCGCGGCCTCGGGCTGATCGGTGGCGTCGAACTCGTTGCCGACAAGGCCGACAAGCGCGCGTTCGACCCGCAGCATGGCGTCGGCGCCCACGCGGTGCAGTTTGCGGAAGCCGAAGGCTTGATCGTGCGCTCGGTGGGCGGCGACGTTTTGACGCTGTCGCCGCCGCTCATCATTACTGCGCAGGAGACCGATGAGCTGTTTGACAAGCTTTCCCGCGCCTTGAACAAGACGCTCGATTGGACAAGACGCGAACGGCTCGCGCAGTCGTGATGCGAAGCCGCCGTCCGCTATGCGAGTGGATGAACGCTCGATTCACCACTCGCGCGCTATGAGCGGTTCATGACAACGAAGCTGACGGTGTCCAAAGGAACGGCGGCCAAAGGAACAACGGCAAGTCGAACGCCAAAGCGGCGTCTGACGCGGCGGCATTTCATTGCTGCCGGCGCCGGCCTCATCGGCTTGGCGCCGATTGCGACCGTGGCCTATGCCGGCGGCGTCGAGCCGATGGGGCTCGTGGTCACGCGCTATGCCGTGACGCCGTCGCAATGGCCGGCGGGCCGCAAGCTCACCATCACGGTGATCGCCGATCTGCATGCCGGCGGCCCGGACATGAAACTTCCGCATATCCGGCACGCGGTCGACACCGCGCAAACGCTTGACGGCGATATCATCGTGCTGCTGGGCGACTTCACTGCCTGGTACCGGCACTTTACCTGGGAACCCGTTGCCGATCCGGTGTGGGCCGCTGAACTGGCGCGGCTTAGCGCGCCGCTCGGGGTTTGGGCCATCCTGGGCAATCACGATTGGTGGCACGATCTTGCCGGCGTGCGATCGGCGCTGGCGGGCGTGCAGATTCCCGTGCTCGAGAACAACGCCGTGCTGCTCGGCACGGCGGGGCGGCGCTTCTGGTTGGCCGGGCTCGGCGACCAGCTCGCCTACCGGCTCGGCGGCGGCCGCTTCCGCGGCGTCGACGATCTGCCCGGCACGATGGAACAGATTAAAACCGACGATCCGGTGCTGCTGCTGGCGCACGAGCCGGATATCTTCCCGCAAGTGTCGAACCGCGTCGCGCTCACGCTTGCCGGCCACACCCATGGCGGACAAATCCGCGTGCCGTTCTTATGGGAACGCTTTGTGCCGTCCAAATACCACGCCCGCTACGCCTACGGCCACGTGATCGAAAACAACCGGCATCTGATTGTGTCCGGCGGCCTCGGCACCAGCATCATTCCCGCGCGTCTCGGCGTGCCGCCTGAAATCCTGCATATCACGCTCGGAGCTTGAGCATTGCGCACAGTGAAGCGGCGCCGACCCGAGGCCAGCGCCGCAATAGGTTTTATCTCTCAATATTCGCTCAGTACCACTTCACCGTGGCCGCTTCGTCCGGCACTGCGCTCGACGCGACTTTGGGCCCGTCCGGCGCACTGCCGTTCTTCGGCGCCAGCACTACCACGATGGTGCCGAGCTTCACCCGGTTATAGAGATCGATGGCGTTTTCGTTGGTCATGCGGATGCATCCCGACGAAATCGCCTGGCCGATATATTCCGGCTGATTGGTGCCGTGAATGCGGAACGAGGTGTCCCTGCCGCCGGAATACAGATAAAGGGCTCGCGAACCCATCGGATTATGCGGACCGCCGGTGATGTAGGCCGGAAACGGACCGAGCCGTGCCTGCTCGCCCGACGTCGGAATCCACGCCGGCCATTCTGCCATGCGGCCGATCTTGGCGATGCCGTTCCAGGCCTGGGCTTCTTCGCCCACCGCGACGCCATAGCGAATCGCCTTGCCGCCCGGCAGCACGTAATAAAGGAACTTGTTGTCCGAATCGACGACTACCGTCCCGGGCGCTTCTTTGCGGGTGTAATCGACGATGTGGCGGCGATAGGGCTCCGGAATGTCGGCCTGCGAATAGGGCAGGTTCGACATCAACAGCTTATCGCGCGCGTTCCAGCCGACCTGCGTGGAGGGCTCGAGCGTCTCTTGCATGCAGCCGCCCAGCATGAGCGCCACAAGCCCAACAGCCACGAATGAAATCGCACGAAATGACATTACGCGCTCACTCTCTTCGCCCCTGAGCCCCCCGGCCAGCGAATATCGTCAGTTCAAATACCCCAAAGTCCCGCGACCACGCCAGTTGTTCGAGCACTTAGAACGCAATGTCCGCGCTGGTGTTGCAGGAATGCCTCAGTGCCCCGCGGCTCACGGGGGATAAGTGGTCCGAGCGAAGGCTAAGTGCCCTCTCGAGCCACTATCGCGCCGACCGATTAATCAAGGGTTTACCACACGGCGTGCACTAAACCGTCCACGCAAGGGCGGCGGGAAATGTCACAGCAACGCACCATTTGTCGCCCATTTCCGCCGCACTATGCGCCCACAATTTGATCATCGCCGCCAGCAAAGGGAACGGGGTTCCGGAATGACGAATTCGCCTGCCGAAATGGCCAAAAAAACCGACGCGAAAACCGCTCAATCGAACCCGATTCAGAGTGTTTCGGATGAAGGTGCCGCTCAAAACACGGCGCTCGACCGCCGCTATCGGCAAATCGGCATTTCGGCCGTCGCGGCCGCAGTCCGCTATCAGGGGGTGGCCAAAAACCCGGCTTATGCGCCGGCACCGACCGACTGGCGCCTTGCCAAGGATGCCGCCGCCTGAGGCTCGGCACTTTGGCTGACAATCGGTAGAATTAAGGGGACGCGGGTCCCCTTTTTTATTGGAACCGAGGCATTATCGCCGCCCGTCCCTAGTGGAGCGGATTTGACATTCGCTACCCACCCAGCCGCAAACTCGTGAAGCGAATGTCAAATCCAAAAGCTCCACTAGGACTGACATTTGCTAGTGGTCCTTTGATTCTAACATTCGCATAATG
>JBAQHW010000169.1:0-3316 GCA_049288525.1 Xanthobacteraceae bacterium | reverse complement strand
GCGGCCGGCGCCGCCGCGGCCAGATCCTTCGCCATTGCGGATGCCAAGCGGCGTCGCAGCCGAAGACACTTCGCGCCCAACCGCAGCATCGACCGCCCGCAGCCGCATTTTGAGCGCCAGGACCTCGCCGGTTGCGCCCCACGGCCTCAAAACCTTCCGGGATACGGTCAGCGAGGTCGACGATCTCGGTGCGGCTTCCGCCAAATCGGTTCAATCGGCGCGCGACACCCGCGATTCCTACGGCGCTGTCGAGCAAGTCCCCGATGACAGCGAGCTGGACACGCTGCACGAGCGGCTGCAGGCGCACTTCGACGACGAAAGCGATGTTATCGGCGATGAGCCGCCGCGCATGGTCGAGTCCTCGGAGGACTTCGCCGACGAAGAGCCGGCGCTGCCGCGCGCACGGCAGCCGCAGGAGCATTACGCCGAGCCGCGGCCGCCACGCTCCTATCGCGGCCTCGCCAAGATCGCCGTCATTCTCATTATCATCGCCGGCCTCGGCGCCACCATCTCATGGCAGTGGTCCAATATCATGGGCCTCTATCAGTTCGCGTCGCATATGCGCTCGAAGCCCGCTCAGACCGCGCAAACTCCGGCGCCGGAGCCCAAATTCTCCGGGCGCGTGCCGCAGGAGCAAATGCCCGGACAGCAGGCGCCAGCGCCCACCGCCGGCAACGCCCCGGCCAATGCCCCGCCGGTCGCACAGCGGGTCGTGCTTTATGAGGAAGACCCCAATAATCCGCAGGGCCGGCAATTTGTCGGCTCCGCGGTTTGGCGGACCGAAACGGTCTCGCCCGGCAGCGGGCTCGCGCCCGAGCTTGAAGTGCGCGCCGACATTACCATCCCCGAGCGCAACATGACCGTGACCTGGACGCTGCGCCGCAATACCGATCAGGCGCTGCCGGCCAGCCACACCATCGAAATCATGTTCAATTTGCCGCCGGACTTCCCCGGCGGCGGCATCGCCAATGTGCCCGGCATCCTGATGAAGGACAGCGAGCAGGCGCGCGGCATTCCGCTTGCCGGACTTGCGGTCAAGGTCACCAACGGATTTTTCCTGATCGGCTTGTCGGCCGTCGACGCCGACGTGCAGCGCAATGTCGACTTGCTCAAAACTCGGCCGTGGTTCGATATTCCGATCGTCTATAATAACGGCGGCCGCGCCATTCTCGCCCTGGAGAAGGGCCCGCCCGGCGACCGGGCTTTTGCCGATGCATTCGCCGCCTGGGCGAAATAGACTCTCATATTCGTCATGTGGAGTACGGAGTGAAGACACGTACGAAGATGCGCTCAGCCGACGCCGACAAGGCGAAGCCGGCCGACAACGCCCATATCGCTTCGGCGCTGCGCACGCTTGCTACGGAGACGGACGGCGTCGCCGCGCTGGCCGCGGCCATGTCCGACGGCATGGGCGCCGCTTTCGTTGCCGCTATCGAGACGATCCGTGCCGCGCGCGGCCGCGTCATCGTGACCGGCATGGGAAAATCCGGTCATGTGGCGCGCAAGATCGCCGCCACGCTGGCTTCGACCGGAACGCCGGCCTTCTTCGTGCATGCCGCCGACGCCAGCCACGGCGATCTCGGCATGATCACCTCGGACGACGTCATGCTGGCCTTGTCCTGGTCGGGCGAAACCGAGGAGCTCAGGGACCTGATCAATTATTCGCGGCGATTTCGGATCGTGCTCATCGCCATTACCGTGAACGTCGACTCAACGCTCGGCAAAGCCGCCGACATCGTGCTGCAGTTGCCGTCGGCGCGCGAAGCCTGTCCGCATAATCTGGCGCCGACGACGTCATCTTTGATGCAGCTTGCGCTCGGCGATGCGCTGGCCATCGCGCTGATGGAAAGCCGAGGCTTTGCCGCGGTCGACTTCGGCGTCTTTCATCCGCGCGGCAAGCTCGGCGCAGCGCTGAAATTCGTCGGCGAGATCATGCACCCGGGCGCCGCGCTGCCGCTGATCAAGCGCGGCGCGCCGATGTCGGAAGCGATCGTCGAAATGTCGGCCAAGGGTTTCGGCTGCGTGGCCGTGGTCGCGCCCGATGGCACGCTCGCCGGCGTGATCACCGACGGCGATCTGCGCCGTCACATGCGCAACGATTTGTTGCAGGCGCCGGTCGATGCCGTCATGACGGCATCGCCGAAAACCGTTCGCCCCGATCAACTGGCCAGCGAGGCATTGCAGTTGCTCAATGCCTCGAAGATCACGGCGCTCATCGTCATCGAAGCAGGCCGGCCCGTCGGCATCGTGCATTTTCACGATCTGCTGCGCGCCGGCGTGGCGTGATGCGGCTAATACAAGCCGCCCTGCACGACGCTGGAGTCGGCGGCGGCCGGCGGCGGCGCAGTTCGCGCGGCGACCGGAGCGGGAGCAGCGGGCGCCGAAAGCGCGGCGGGAGCCGGTGTTGCGGCGGC
This sequence comes from Xanthobacteraceae bacterium, assembly GCA_049288525.1. GTDB lineage: Bacteria > Pseudomonadota > Alphaproteobacteria > Rhizobiales > Xanthobacteraceae > BOG-931. The sequence goes on along the minus strand of JBAQHW010000169.1, from coordinate 902 downwards.
GGCCCGCGTGGACTTCGCAGAGCCGGCGGGGGTCGTCTCGAACACCGGGGCGGCGGAATTCGTCCCGCCAGCCACCGGCGGCGCTTGATCCTGAGCGGCTTCACCATGCGCGATGAACTGCCGGTAGCCCGGCGCGCCCGGACGCGGCGGCACGTCGTCAGGCATGCCGCCCGCCCATTGCGGCCAGTGATCGGCGACATAGGCGGAAAATCCGTCCTCGTTCGACGTTCCGGCGCACGACCCGAGCGCAAGACCGGCGCAGATGACGATTGCCGGCACGGCAATCCGGCGCCAGCCGGTAATGCGGCTCGTCACTTGGTTGATACTCGCAACTCGCATCGCCTGCCGTTCGCCGTTTTGTCGAATCGAAAAATCGTTCGCTAGCGGTGCCGCCATGCCCCTGCCCTGGTCTGCGACACCTTGCCAGCCGCGCCGGAACCTAAGACACCGAAGTTTACATTTCCTGCCGGCGGGAGGCATCTCCCCGGTGGACAGGACCCAGTGGACGGGGTTCGTGGCGGGACCATGGCCCGGACGCGGGCGCTGGCGGCGGACATTGTGGCGAGGGGCGCGTCAGATGGTGCTACGAGCGGTCCGCCTCGCCGCCTTGGCGCTGTTAATTCTCGGCGCGGCGGCCTGCAGCGAACTGGCGCAATCGAGCCAGGCCGCGTCGCCGCCGGCCATCCAACCGCCTTACGTAGCGCTGACCGCTAAATACCTGTTGGCGGCGCTGAAGGACCGCTCCAACTACAGCGGCTTCGCCATTTCCGGCCCGCGCTGGGTCGATTCCCTGAAGGGGTGGGCGTGGCTCGCTTGTGTCAATTTTCAGGATCGCGGCCACCTGCGCACCTATGCGATTTTCATCCAGGACAATGCCGTCGTCGACGGCCGCTATGCGGTCG
>JBAQHW010000168.1:0-8374 GCA_049288525.1 Xanthobacteraceae bacterium | reverse complement strand
CGCTATGCGATCAATTCCTTCGCGGTCGAATGGCGCTGGCTGGCGGAGCTTCTGCCGATCGCGAACGAGTGGCGCGCGCTGGCTGCCGCCGCGCTCGAACCGAACGTCTTCTACGATCCTAGCTTTGCGCTGGCGGCGGCTTCCGTATTCGGCAACGACGTCGGCGCCGTTCTGGTGTGGTCGGGGACCTCGCCGCGCAGACTGCTCGGTTTTTTCCCGGCGCGGGTGATCGAGCGCCGCTACGGCATACGGCTGCCGCTACTGTGCGGCTGGACCCATCCCTATGGTCCGCTCGGCACGCCGCTGGTCGACCGCGAAGCAGCCGAGGCGGTCATCGCGGCCTGGCTTGCGCATATCGCCGCCGATGCTTCGCTGCCCGGACTAGTGCTGTTGCCGCTCCTTGCCGAGGACGAACCGTTCGCGCTCGCGCTCGGCAACATCCTGCAGCGCACGCAAATGCAATGCGCCGATTTTGCCCGTCATCACCGCGCCCTTCTCGCGCCGCGCCAGGATCGCACCGGGTATCTACAAAATGCGCTGTCCGCACACCGGCATCGCGAGCTGCGCCGAACCGGACGCCGGTTGTCCGACGCCGGCGCTTTGTTGTTCACGACGACGTCCGAACCCGTGGCCGTGGCAAGCGCGGCCGAAGATTTCTTCGTGCTCGAAGCGAGGGGTTGGAAAGGCGAAGCCGGCACCGCGGCGGCGCACCGTGACGATGTGATCGGCTTCATCCGCATGGCGCTGCCGGCACTCGCCGCCGAAGCCAAAGTCGCGATCAATCGCCTGCTGCTCGACGGCCATCCGATCGCCGCCGCTATCACGCTGTTCAGCGGCGATGCGGCCTGGTACTGGAAGACGACTTATGACGAGAACTTCTCGCGCTTTGCTCCGGGCATCCTCCTCAGTGCGGCGCTGACCGAGGAGCTTGCCGACAACCCCGCCGTCGCAAGAACCGATTCCTGCGCCGCTCCCGGCAATACCATGCTGGACCCTATCTGGAGCGAACGCTTGACGCTGTGCCACCGGCTGATCGCGGTGCGGCCCGAGGCGCCGTTTGCGCGCGCCTGCCGCCTCGAAACGCTGCGCGGCGCGGTTTTTGCCGCAGCTAGATCTGTTCGCAAACATCTGCGCGGATAACGCACTGAGCATGATCCGGAAAAAGCCCGCCCTCGGACTTGAGCCGAGGGTGGATAGGTTTTCCGAAAAGATCATGCTCCGTCGAATAGTTTGCGCGTTGACTTTCGCCGACGCTTCCCGCGTAGCTTTTCCCAGCAAGGGAAAGCTTAAGAATGACCAAGCCAATACCGATCCGCATGGGCGGCTATGGACCGCCGGTGACGTCTTTTTCCAAAAGCCTCAAGCTGATCGGCGATACGCTGTCGGCCGCCTTCGGCGACCGTATCGACGTGAAGTATGTCTGGAACATCATGGATTTCGGCTATCGCGCCGAGGACATTCTATGGCTGGTCGAGGATGGCGTGCTCACGCTGGGCTACCAGTCGTCAAGTTACCTCACCGATCGCGTGCCCGAGCTCGGCTTTGTCGATCTGCCGTTTTTATTCCACAGCCGTGATCAGGCCCGCGCCGCGATGGACGGCGCGCTCGGCCGCTACCTCGCCGACAAAATCGAACAGCGCGTGAATTATCGCATCCTCGGCTGGTTCGAGAACGGGTTTCGCCAAATCTCGAACCGGCTGCGGCCAGTGCACGTGCCGGTCGACCTCAAGGACATGCGCATCCGCGTGCTGCCGAGCGAAGTGCAGGCCAAAACCTTCGCGCTTCTCGGCGCTATTCCGGTGCGATGCGATCTGACCGAGGCCATTGCCGGCATCAAGGCCGGCACGCTCGACGCGCAGGAGAATCCGTTTGCCAATACGGTGACCTACGGAGTGCACAAGTTTCATCGCTTCCACACCGTCACCAACCATTTCTACATATCGCGGCCGATTTTTTTTCATCGGCCCACGTTCGATGCCTGGCCGGCCGACCTGCAGACCGCCATGCGCGAGGCGGTCAGGCGCGCGGTCGAATTCCAGCGCGATCTTGCCGTTACCGAGGATCGCGAATCCCGCGCCGCGATCGAGGCGGCGGGTTGCGAGATCGTCGAACTGACAGCACCCGAGCATGACCAATTCGTCGCCGCCGTGGCGCCGTTGCTCGACGAGGCACGCGCCACCTACGGGCGCGAGACCTTCGATATGGTCTAGTGGAGCGGGCCGCCCGGGGGTCAGCTCCCAGCGGCCACATGCGTGCGCCGCCCGCAGTGCGCAACAAGCTGTTGATAAACCATGCAGAAACTTTGTGTATGGCAGAAATGTGACTATTATTTCGACCTGAGTGGCGCGACCGGCTTTTGCTGAAGTTGCCGGGGTTCGGAACGATAGAAAATGAACGTGGCGTGGCCCAGCATGACCGATCACGAAAAATTGGAATCCATGCAACACCAGATGCATCGCCTCGAGATCATGCTGTCGGCATTGCTGACCGATTTCGACGCCACCTGGAGCGGCATGCTGGAGACCAGAACGGAGCTCGGTCGAATCAATAAAGAGGTGGCGACGTTACGGGCGTTGTGGCCGCAGAAATATTCGAAGGCCGGCTGAAGCTTCGGCGCCGAGGGCTATCGGCCGTGCGGCGCATCCGGCGTAGCCAGGATCAGCGCCCAATAGACCTTGAATTTCGATTTCGGCGTATAGACCGCGGCGATGCCCATGCGGGTGACGGCCGGATTGAGCATATTGGCGCGATGCGGCGGCGAGTCACGCCAGCCGGAAAAGGCCTCGGCCAGCGTATGGTAGCCGGCGGCGATATTCTCCACCGCGACGCTGGCGTCGAAGCCGGACTTGCGAATGCGTTCGGCAAACGGGTGCGCCGCGTCGTGATCGAGCTTGTCGCGCGCCGCCATGGCCTGGGCCTGTTCGGCGGCGAGCCGCATCAGGTCCGGGTCGATCGTGACGGGAGCCAGTCCGTTATTGGCGCGATAGCCCGAGATCATCGAGGCCGCCACATTGCTGTCGAGCGTCGCGCCGGGCTGGGCGAGGTCGATGTAAAAGCTGGGCTGGCCCGGCGGCGGCGCGTTGTTGGTGCAACCGGTCAGGCCTGCGCCGACAACGACAAGCCCGCACAGAGCGAGCGCGGCAAACGGCCGGACCATTTCCAACAATCCCCCAGCGAAGGCCGCAATAATGCGGCGAAAAAAGTGTCGGAACCATGAAGGCAAAGCGTAAGCTCGGCATTCCCGAGGCGAACGTTAAACACCAGTGGAGCGGATTTGACATTCGCTACCCACCCAGCCGCAAACTCGCGAAGCGAATGTCAAATCCAAAAGCTCCACTAAGACTGACATTTGCTAGTGGTCCTTTGATTCTAACATTCGCATAATGGCATGCCGGACAGGGGTGCGAATGTTAGAATCGGAACACTAGAATCGAATGCAATGAACGCGCAAGCATCGGCTACCGACCATTCCGTCAGGCTCGAGAAAGACCTCGATGTGCCGATGCGCGATGGCGCCCGGCTCAAAGCCGATGTGTTCCGGCCGGACGCCGCCGGCAAGTTCCCCGCCATCCTCAATCTCGGCCCTTACCAGAAAGACAAGCTCTGGATCGTGCCGGATACCCTCGCCGAGCCCGGCAACGAATGGATGAATTGGGAGACGATCAATCCGAAATGGTGGGTGCCGCGCGGTTACGCCGCGGTGCGGATCGATGGCCGCGGCAGTGGCAAGTCTCCCGGCCAATGCGAGCCGTGGTCGCTCGCCGAGGCGGTCGACCTTTACGACGCCATCGAATGGGCGGCGGCGCAGCCGTGGTGCAACGGCAATGTCGGCCTGTGCGGCATTTCCTATTTTGCGATCAACCAATGGTTCGTTGCCAATCTGCAGCCGCCGTCGCTGAAGGCGATCATCCCCTGGGAGGGCTTCGCCGATCTGTATCGCGACGCGCTGTACCACGGCGGCATCTTGAGTTTGTTCATGACCAATTGGTACACGGCACATCTGCTGCACCATGTCCTCGGCCGCGCCGCGCAGCATCAGCCGGACGGCTGGCAGGTCAACACTCTATATTTCTGGTTGCACAACAGTCTCGACAGCGGCGCATTTCGCGGCTCGCAAGCGCAATGGGACAAGATCGAAGTGCCGATGTTCTCCGTCGGCAATTGGTCCGGCGTGGGGCTGCATCTGCGCGGCAACACCGAAGCGTTCATGCACGCCGCGACGCCGCATAAGAAAATGCGCATCCATCTCGGCTCGCACGTGCATCCCTTTTATACCGAGGACGGACGGCGCGATCAGCTCCGCTTCTTGGACTATTGGCTCAAGGGCATCGACAATGGCGTGATGGACGAGCCGCCGATCAAGCTTGCAATCCGCAAGGGCGGCGACAAATTCGATTGGCGCAACGAGCACGAATGGCCGTTGGCCCGCACCCGCTGGACCAAATTCTATCTCGATCTGTCGGCCGCCTCGGCAAGCGACGCGCCGCCGCTCGGCACTTTGATCGAGCGGAAACCCGCCACCGTCGCCTCGCAAAGCTACGCCGCATCGAACCTCGGGTCGATGGGATCGACCTCGGCCGCCTCCTCGCAAGTGCTGGGCGGCGGCATCAAGCCCGGCATGGGCGTCTCCTTCACCACGCCGCCACTTGAGGCCGACACCGAAATCACCGGTCCGCTCGCGGCGGTGTTATGGGTGTCAAGCTCCACCGAGGACATGGATTTGTTTCTGACGCTGCGCCATTTCGCCCCCGACGGCAGCGAGATCATGGAAAGCGGCCAGCAGGGGCTGCCGGTACCGGTGGCGAAGGGCTGGCTGCGGGCGTCGCACCGCGAGCTCGATCCCGAATTGTCCCTGCCCTACCGTCCCTATCATCGTCATGTCCGCCGGCTTTATCTGACGCCCGGCGAAATCGTCCGGGTCGAAGTCGAAATCTGGCCGACCTCGATGGTGTTCAAAAAAGGCCACCGTATCCGACTCGACGTTCAGCCGCGCGACGGCATCGGCTCCAGCCACTACATGCACTACCATGCGGATTACAATTCCGGCGCCACCAACACGGTTTATGCCGGCGGCGATATGGACTCGCATCTGTTATTGCCGGTCATTCCGGCCGAATGAACGGACTGCACGCCCGCGTTGCGCTCAACGTTTCGTTAAGAAATCGTCTGTCATTCCTTAACCCTAAAACAACTGCTTGGCGGCTAACGTTCCCCCGATTGATCCGGCATAACACCTATGGTCGGCGCTAACAGTCTGGCTCGTGCCAGCCGCAACTGGATATCCCTGGTCACCGCCGGAGCGGCCGGCTTCGCGGTGGGCCTGCCGTTTTATTTTTTCATCGGGCCGAGCCCGATCGCCGCGGCCCTGACACAAAGTCCCGCGCCGGCGGCCGCCGCCATGATGGCGGCGCCCTTCGCGCTTGGCGCCGCGGCGCTGGCCGGCTTTTTTGTCTCGAGCCGCCGCCGGGCGCAGACACGCGTGCTGCGCGCCGCGCTCAACAACATGACCCAGGGCCTATGCATGTTCGATAAGACGGCACGGCTGGTGCTGTGCAACGAGCGTTATATCGAGATGTATCAGTTGCGGCCAGAGCACGCGCAAGCCGGCACACCGCTGCGCGACCTGTTGCTGCACCGGCTCGGCGCCGGCAATTTCTCCGGCGATGTCGACCGCTACGTCGGCGACTGCCTCAAGCGCGTGGCCGAAGGGCGCACCGAAACCAAGACCACAGAGTTGAAGGACGGCCGCCTTATTTCGGTGGTGAGCCGGCCGATGCCGGGCGGCAGCTGGCTCGCCACCCATACCGACGTCACCGACCAACTGCGCGCCGAGAAGGAGCGGGACTCGCTGCGGCAGCGCGACGAGCGGCGCCGCTCCACCGACGTGGCGATTACGGCGTTCCGCGCCCGGGCCAAAAGCGGGCTGGAAACCGTAAGCCGGAGCGCGGAGGCGATGAAGGCGGCGGCCAAGACCCTGCTGACGACCTCCGATCATACGCTGCAGCGCGCCGAAGGCGCCGTGCACGGCTCCAACGAGGCTTCGGCCAATGTCGAGACCGCGGCAGCGGCGGCGGCCGAGCTTTCCGTCTCGATCAAGGAGATCAGCCGCCAGCTCGGCCAGGCCAACGAGGTGGTGCGCAGCGCCGCCGCCGACGCCAGCGCCACCAATACGGACATCGCCGCGCTGGCGCATGTGGCGCAGAAGATCGGCGACGTGGTCAAGCTGATCCAGGACATCGCCGGGCAAACCAACCTGCTGGCGCTCAACGCCACGATCGAGGCGGCGCGGGCCGGCGAAGCGGGCCGCGGCTTCGCCGTGGTCGCCTCGGAAGTGAAATCGCTCGCGGTGCAAACCGCGAAGGCGACAGAGGAAATCACCCACGAGATCCTCTCGGTGCAGGCTTCGAGCGGCAAGGCCGTTTCGGCGATCCGCGACATTACCCAACGGATGCAGGACATCAATAATTACACCAGCGCCGTCACCGTATCGGTCGTGCAGCAGGAGGCGGCAACCGGGGAAATCTCCCACAACGTCGCCAGTGCGGCTGCGGGAGCCAAGACGATCACCGCGGCGCTGAGCGAAGTCGCGGGCGGCGTCATGCAGACGCGCGCTTCGGCGCAGACCATGCTGGCCACTTCGGCGGAAGTCGAAACCGCCACGGAAAAGCTGCGCCGCGAAGTGGAAGAGTTTTTAAGTACGGTTGCGGCGTAGTCTCGACGCTTGCGACGGCCGCCGTTTCTGATCAAATCGCCTCGCAACGGTCGGAAAACAGATGGCCACAATCGAGCGCTTGGCCAGAATCCAGGTCGGCAACATTTCGATTGCCATCGACGACACAGGCAATCGTTCGGGCGACGCCCCGCCGGTCGTTTTGCTGCATGGTCTCGGTTGCGGCCAGCGCATGTGGTTTCATCAGAAACGCGCGCTGCGCCAGCGTTTTCGCGTGATCGCTTTCGATCAGCGTGGCCACGGCCTGACCGATGCACCGGCCGCCGCCACCGACTACTCCGCCGCGCATCTCACCCGCGATCTGACCGGTGTCCTCGACGCTCTTCGCATCGAACGCGCCGCCATCGTCGGCTTTTCGCTCGGCGGCGGACCGGCGCTCGCTCTGGCCGCAAGCAAGCCGGAGCGGGTTTCGCGACTGGTGCTGGCCGACGTCGGCGCCGGCGCCGACGATCCGGTGAAGATCGAGGCGATGGCCCGCCGCTGGGTCGCCTTGATCGATCGGGGCGAGCGCGATGAGCTTGTTTGCGACATGCTGCGCAGCGAATTGTTCAAGGTCTATGCCAGAGGCGGCTTGCGCCGCCGTAACCATATGGCGGCACTGATCCGCGCAACGCCAATCGCGGGCTTGCGTCTGACGCTTTCGGAAGTGCTGGCGAAACGCAAATCGTTGTTCCGATTGGCCAGCGTGCTTCATGCCATAAGGGTGCCTACGCTCGTCCTCGTTGGGCAGCACGATTACGTCTGCAGCAAAGCCGCGCGGTTACTGGCGCAGTCCATTCCCGATGCGACATTGAAGATCATCGCGGACAGCGGCCACATGTCACCGCTGGAACAGCCCGCGGCGTTCACTGCGGCGCTGCTGGAATTTTTGAACTGAAATCGCTCGTCCCCGCAGAGGCGGGGACCCCGGCGGCTTAGCGGCAACCATCTCTGGCTTCGTCTGGATTCCCGCTTATGCGGGAATGAGCGGAAAAATGACTCACCGTCCCGCCGCGTAGCCCTGCATGCCGCGGGCATTGGCGGCGGCGCGGCGGCGGCGGCCGGTGCGCGACGCCGCGGTCAAACGGCCCTCCGACCAGTCCGGGCCAACCTCGACGATATGGCCGCGGCGCTTGAGCTCATCGACCGTCGTCTTCGGCACGCGGCCCTCGACCACCAGCACGCCCGGGCGCGCCGTGCGCGGCCAGAACGAGCTCGGGAAATGCTCGGAATGCCACGCCGGCGCGTCGATCGCCTCCTGCATGTTCATGCCGCAATGAACGTGGCGGGCGAAGAATTGCGCGATCCATTGGTCCTGCCCGTCGCCGCCGGGCGAGCCCCACGCCAGATACGGCTCGCCGTCGCGCAATGCCAGCGTTGGCGACAACGTGGTGCGCGGCCGCTTGCCCGGCGCCAGCGCCGCCGGATGGTCCTCTTCGAGCCAGAACATCTGCGCCCGGGTGCCGAGGCAGAAGCCAAGCTCGGGAATGACCGGCGACGAATGCAGCCAGCCGCCCGACGGCGTCGCCGAAATCATGTTGCCGGCTTGGTCAACAATATCGAAATGCACAGTGTCGCCGCGCATGGTGCCGAGCTTGCCGACGGTGGGTTCGCCGGCACCAAGACTGCCGACCGTCGGCTCGCCGGCGCCCGCTGCCGTCGCGC
>JBAQHW010000167.1:0-2193 GCA_049288525.1 Xanthobacteraceae bacterium | reverse complement strand
TTGGTCGGCGGCTGTTGCGTCGGGCTGATGGCGATGGTCACGCCGCAAATCATGTCGTCGGGGCACGGCGCGCTGCGCGTCGCCGGCATGCTCGATTTGTCGCTGCGGACAGTGGCCATTTTGTTTGCGCTGAAGATTCTTGCGTCGATCATCTCGCTTGGCTCCGGATTTCGCGGCGGCCTGTTCTTCTCTTCGCTGCTGATGGGGGCGCTGGGCGGCCATCTGTTGGTGGTGTCGCTGACCGAGATTTGGCCGACCGTCTACTTCGATCCCAACGCCTATGCCGTCATCGGCATGAGCGCGCTGTCCGCTTCGGTGATCGGCGGCCCGCTGACGATGACCTTCATCGCGCTGGAAACCACCGGCGACTTGTGGCTGACCACCGCAGTCTTGATTGCAGTGATCATCGCCGCCCAGGTGACCCGCGAAATCTTTGGCTATTCGTTCGCGACCTGGCGTTTCCATTTGCGCGGCGAGACCATCCGCAGCGCCGCCGATATCGGCTGGATGCGCGACCTCACCGTCGAGAAGATGATGCGCCAGGACGTGCAGACGGTGAATGCGGTCTCGACCGTTGCCGCCTTCCGCGAACAATTTCCGCTGAGTTCGACGGCCTATGTCGTCGCCGTCGACGAGGCAGACCGTTATATCGGGCTCATTCTGGTGGCGGACGCCCACGCTACGGAATTCGCCGACAAGTCGGTCAAAGAGCTTTTACGCCATCCCGACGACATGCTGTTGCCGAGCATGGCGGTGAAGGAAGCCGTGCTGGCTTTCGACCGCGCCGAGTCCGAGGCGCTGGCCGTCGTCGATACCTATCTCGACCGCCGGGTCGTCGGCATGCTCACCGAAGCCTATGTGCTGCGCCGCTATTCGGCGGCGCTGGAGGGCCGCCGCCGCGATCTGGTCGGCGAGGAATAGCCGTCGCACGGAAAGACGCGGTGCGGCGATACCGCGCCGACGGCCTGTGCAATCGGCCGGGGAGTGTGCGATAAGATAGCGAGCCTGGGTTCCGCCACGCTTTGGCATCAGTGGCGGGTGAGGGAGGCGGGAATGATTGCGAGACTGCGTTTATCCATCGTCGTGTCAGCGGCACTCTTGGCCGCCGGCATCGGCAGCGCCGCTGCCCAGACGCTGAGCTACGCCGACGCCATCGACCAGCTCGCCGCTGCTTGCCGGACCGATCTGGCGAAATATTGCAACAAGGTCCCGCTCGGCAACGGCCGGCTGCGGGCCTGTCTCGATGCACACCAGAACGTGGTGTCGCCGCGCTGCCAGCAGACCCGCGCCATGGTCTACGCCTCGATCGCGCGCCGGGCCGCGGCGCAGCGCGATATCGGCAGGATTTGCGACGCCGATATCGAGCGATTGTGCGGCACCTCGCACGCCGACGCTCATCTCGTGGAATGTCTGCTCAGCGTTTCGCCTGCCGCCATGAGCCCGGCGTGCAGCCAGACCTTCAACGACACCGGCTGGCGGACCGAAAGGGCGCAACAATGATCAGATATCAGATCGGCGCCGTCTGCGCCCTGGCTTTGGCGATCGCCATGACGGTCGCGGGAGCCGATACCAGGCTGGACTCCGGCCAGATCGCCACCAGCCTCGCCGCCGTCAGCACCAGCGGCAAACTTGACCTCACCGCCGACCAGATGCGACAGGCGGTGATGGATAATATCCGCAACTATCCGGGGGCGCTGCCGCCGCGGGCCTTGAACTTTCCGCAGCTCGCCAACCTCGCGCAGTTCACCGTCGAGATTAATTTCAACTTCAACTCCGCGGTGATCCGGCCGGAGTCCTACCGCAACGTCGGCGCCATCGCCGACGCGCTGCATAATCCGATCCTGCTCGGCTACGGTTTTCTGGTGATCGGCCACACCGACTCCGTCGGCGGCCGCGTCTATAATGTCGGCTTGAGCCAGCGGCGCGCCGAAGCCGTGGTTGCCGCCTTGGTGAATCCGTTGGGTGTCAATCCGGCGGTGCTGCAGCCGGTCGGCATGGGCGAAGAGCAACTGCGCGATCGGGCGCACCCGACCTCCGGCGTCAACCGCCGCGTCCAGCTCATCAATGTCGGCAAGAAATTCTGCTTCGGCCGCGGCGGCGAGCAGTTCGTCTGCCAGTAGGCAAGTATTGCAGATTGACGTAAGCGCATGGCAGCCGCGTAACCTGGGACTTTCCGCTCACTGTATGCGTCGG
>JBAQHW010000166.1:0-2889 GCA_049288525.1 Xanthobacteraceae bacterium | reverse complement strand
CCGAGCGCAGATCGGGTTTGGTCACGATCTCCATCAGCGCCACGCCGGAGCGGTTGAGGTCGACGAGCGACATGGTCGGGTTCTGTTCGTGCAACAGCTTGCCGGCATCCTGCTCGAGATGCAGCCGCTCGATGCCCACCCGCACGACTTCGCCGTCCGGCATGCCGACGGTCACCTCGCCCTCGCCGACGACCGGCTGCTTGTACTGGCTGATCTGATAGCCCTGCGGCAGGTCCGGATAGAAATAGTTCTTCCGGTCGAACACCGATTTCAGGTTGATCCGCGCTTTAAGTCCGAGCCCGGTGCGCACCGCCTGGCGCACGCATTCGGCGTTGATCACGGGCAGCATGCCCGGCATCGCCGCGTCGACCAGCGAGACATGCGCATTGGCCTCGCCGCCGAAGGCGGTCGAGGCGCCGGAAAACAGCTTGGCCTGCGAGGCGACCTGGGCGTGGACTTCCATACCGATGACCACTTCCCAGTCGCCGGTGGCACCCTTGATCAGCTTGGATTTTCGCGCCGGTGCGTCCATGCGGTCCGGTTACGCGCTTCGGATGCGACCGGCAAGGCCCGCCGGCCGCGCGCCGGGTAGCGCGCGAGGGGCCATTCGCGCCGGTCGAACGGGCCAGGCTGGTGGCCTCACTTTTGCGCTAGCTGCCGCACTTGGCGGTGCAGAAGCCGGTATAGCAAGGCAGCATGGCGGTGAATGTTCCATTCACGCACATCTGCTGGCTGCACCACTTGTTCTGCGCATTGCAGTTGTACGAGCACATCGTGTTGGCGGCGGCGAAGTGCGTCTTGTCGACGGCGCAGGAGCCGGGCGGCGCCTTCATCGCCTTGGCCGAAGCGATCGACGGCAGCGCGACCGCGCCAGCCAGCAATGCGATCTTCACAAATGACATCACGCGCATGGAATCCCCCAAAATTTGCGCCCCAATACCTTCTTACATCATGATCTTACATCGGGGGAACCGCGGCGCAAGGGAATCGCGCGGCGGCGAACAGCTTGATAGACTAAGTCCAACAAGGAATGGACCGCGCAGCGGAGGAATACATGGACGCCATTGCCAAGACCGAGGGCAAGACCAAGACGGAGGCCAAGCCGAGTGCGAAGACGGGTCGCCCGATCGCCGAACTGCCTGAGCCCCGCGCGCGCGTCGGGCTGATCATTCCATCGGTCAACCGGATGACCGAGCGGCAATTCAATCATTATGCCCCGGAGGGCCTTGATATTCTTGTCGCCCGCGGCCGCGTCGCCGGGTTGCCGAACCGCACCGTCGCCGAACTGACCGACGAGATCGCGCACGCGGCCGGCACGCTGGCCGATGCCGCGCCCGACCTCATCGTCTTTCACTGCACCCACACCTCGATGAAGGAAGGCGCCGACGGCGAGGCGCGCATCATCGAGCTGATCCGCCGCACCACCGGCATCGAGGCGTTGTCGACGTCTAGTCTGGTCAACGACGCCATGCGTGCCCTCGGGCTAAAGCAGCTCATCCTGCTCAGCCCTTACATGTCGAACCAGAGCATCATCGACTATCTCGCCGCAGCCGGCTTCCGCGTCGTCAGGGACGTGGCGCTGAAATGCAAAACGCCGGCCGATTTCGAGACGGTGACGCCGCAGCGCTGGCTGGAACTGGCGCTGGAAAACGACACGCCGGAAGCCGACGGCGTGTTCTTGAGCTGCACCAACACCACGCAGATCGAAGCGGTGGAAGCGATCGAGCGCGCGCTGGGCAAGCCCGTGGTCAACAGCAACCAGGCGGTGCTGTGGGGCTGCCTGCAACGGCTCAAGGGCAAGCTCGGCAGTCAGGGCGCCGTGCCGCCTCATCTGGGCCGGCTGATGGACGCGCTCGACGCCTGATTTTCCTTATCAGGCGCGGATCGCGTCGCCGCAGGCCGCCGTCGAATCCGTCCGCCACTTGTCGGCGAACCGCCAACGCTTTTCCTGCAACGGCGCAGCGGCGCGGCGCACCGCATCAACGATGGCCGTGGGCGCGGTCGCGGGCGAGCCGGCATCGAACGGCGGGGCCGGTCTATATTCCATCTGCAGCTGGATTTGCTGCGCGATCGCCTCGCCGCGCAGCACCGCCGCCACACGCAAGCCAAAATCGATGCCGGCGGTGATGCCGCCGCCGGTAATCCGGTTGCGATCGATCACGACGCGCTCATCCACCGGAATGGCGCCGAACATTTCGAGCAGCGGCAGACTGAGCCAATGCGTGGTCGCCCGATAGCCGCCCAACAACCCGGCGGCGGCGAGTACCAGGGCGCCGGTGCAGACCGAGGTAACATAGCGGGCGCCTTTCGCCTGCCCGCGCACGAAGCCGAGCACCTCCTCGTCGTCCATCAAGGCCTGCTGGCCCGGGCCGCCGGGGACCACGATGACATCGAGCGGCGGACAGGCAGCGCAGGTGACGGTGGGAGTAAGTAGCAGCCCGCGATCGGTACGCACCGGCCCGGAGGCTTTGGCGACGATATGCACGATAGTATCGGGCAGCCGGGCAAAGACCTCGTAAGGCCCGGTGAAATCGAGCTGGGTCATCTCGGCAAAGATCAGAAAGCCGATGTGGAGAGGTCTCGTGTCGCTCATAAGCGCGCTCCCTGGTCGCATGGGCAAAATACTAAGACGCAATTTGACAGTGACACGCGGTGGCAGCAATGTCATTGTACATACGATTTTCTGCCAAACTCGGTTTCTGACAATGTCGCGGGAGGCCGCCGTGCCGGGATCAAGAGCAAAGCCGCGCCTCGTCGCCGTACTGGCGTTTCAGGGCGTGCAACTCCTCGACGTCGCCGGGCCGGTCCAGACATTTGCCAGCGCCAACGAAATAACGGCGCCAGGCGCCTACCGGATCGTGGTGGTCTCGCGTCGGGGCGGCGCGGTGA
>JBAQHW010000165.1:0-14351 GCA_049288525.1 Xanthobacteraceae bacterium | reverse complement strand
CGCTGAGCGGATCATTCTCCTCGACATGATACTCGGTCTTGTCCTGTGTGCCCGATTCCAGACCAATGCGGTCGATACGTTCGATCCGGACACCATCGCGACGAATGATGGTTGGCGTCTCGGGGGTTGCAGTTTCTGGTTCAAGAAAGGGCGCGAGCTTGGCGTCTGCGACGTTGGGTGAGCGTTGCGGCAGATCGAGCGTGCCAGCAAAGATCTGCACCGTCGCCGTCTGCGGAGCGGGCCAGATCATCGGCCAGTAAGCCGTCGAAATCGCAAGCCTCACCTTGTGGCCGGCCGGAAATACCGAGCCTGCATCATTGAGTTGGAGGCGCACGCGGTAGCGCTCACCAACGGCCAGTAAAGCGGGCTGTTCGTGGCTCTCGCGATGCGTGAGGTTGAGCACGCCATAGCTGACACGCAGCGATTCACCGGTCGGATGCACATCGCATAACCGGACCGCGAGATTCGCAATCGGCCGGTCTGAAGCGACGTCGAGCGTTATGATCGGAGCGCCAAGGATCTCGATCGGCTCATCGAGTGGCGCGGTCTCGAAGACGAGCGAGCGCATGTCGTCTTCTTGCTGGTCGCCGGCCTGGTCGCGCCCGCGACCGAATGGAACCCAGTAGCCTGCACGCTTGCCGACCGTCTGCGGCGAGCATACCGGGCGAGCCGTCAAAGGTGCAGCGGCTGCTTGCAATCCCGCATCGGTCAAAAACAGCCGCCGCGGGATTATTGCCGGCGCCGGCCAAGAAGGTTCTGCAATCCACCGCCCCGGCAACGTCTCGTGGTGGGTCGCCGGTTTCACGCTTTCCGTCATCCACGCACGCAGCATCGGTTCATTCATCACGCCGGTGTCGATGCCCTTCAGCCAATGATCCCACCAACGCAGGATTTCCTGGAGGAATCCGATCTGGGGTCCGGGAAGTGCAAAGTGCGGATAGGCGTGCGCCCATGGCCCGATGAGACCCTTGCGGGGCACCTTCAGTCGCTCGAGCAGGCGCGGGATTGTATTCTTATAACCATCGGTCCAACCGCCGACGGCATAGACCGGGCATTGGATGGCCGCGTAGTCCTCGCATACCGATCCGTGCTTCCAATACGCATCGCGTCGTTGGTGCGCCAGCCAAGTTTCCTGGAACAGCGGTATGTTCGCCAGGCGCTCCAACCACATCGCCCGCCAGTTTTCGCCGACCAGCGCCGGATCGGGCGGCAGGCACATCAAGCTGAAAAAGAAAAAGGCCCACTCAAGTCCGGCAGTGGTCAGAAACGTGCCGCCCATGTAGTGCGCGTCGTCGGCGTATCGATCGTCGGTCGAACAAATGGTCACGATTGCTTTGAGTGCCGGGGGACGGCGCGCCGCAATTTGAAGTCCATTGAACCCACCCCAGGAAATTCCCATCATCCCAACGGAGCCATTGCACCAGGGCTGCGCCGCCAGCCAGGCGATCACCTCCACGCCATCGTCTTGTTCCTGCTCGGCGTACTCGTCGAACAGCAAGCCGGTCGATTCACCGCTACCGCGCAGGTCGACGCGAACGCCGGCGTAGCCGTGGCCGGCCAGATACGGATGAGTCAGCGCGTCCCGCTCATACGTGCCGTCGCGTTTGCGATAGGGCAGATACTCCAGGATCGCAGCAACCGGGTTCTGTTCGGCATCCTGCGGCAACCAGATGCGAGCCGCCAGCATCGTGCCGTCTTTCAACGGTATCAAAGTATGCTCGATGACCCGCACAGCTTTTGGAAAGGTCGTGACAATCACGGCGGATCACTCATGATGGCGGCGGTTTGCCGGCCTGCTGGGGCATCGGAACAAGATAAGGCATCGAAAAAACGGCGAGGACGCGGCGTCACGCGACGTGCCTATTCATCGGGCCCAGCATCAGGGCGTCGAAACTGTACGGCGCGGCGACGGCCGAGACGACCATGATCAGCATAAAGGCAAAAAGCGTCGCCGGTAAATAGAGCCAATCGTCGAGGCGATCCGCTTTATCGATCGGCTTGTAGAGCTTGATTCGCTGCCGCCCGGACGTGGCGGCGGCGGCGATGATGATGATGACAAGCAGGCCGACGCCGTCGCGCGCCTATATTCAGATGATGCAGCAGATCATCGCGGTGGCGATAGCCGCTCGGCATCGGCATGCACGTCGGCGGTGCCATCAGTCAGTGTGCCGGGAAAAGCGAAGTCGGAATGCAGGGCTTGCCGCGAACTCAGCCCCGAATTGTCCTCTACCCGGACGACGGCTGAAGCTGATTGAAAGTCGGCAAGCCGAGGAGGGCAGTCGTCAGGCGGGAAATTCGGTCAGGAGCTGTTTGAGGGCCGCTTTGCCCGCTCGCTTGGCGGCCTCAACGGTTTCATAAAGGATCGATGACGATTCTATCGGGCTTTTTCGACCAGCCCGATATATCTCCCAGCGCCATGGCTTCGGCGGCGGGGCGCGGTTTTTAACGACGACCGAAAAGTCGGTCTGGTCGAACGGGACGTTCATGCTCTGCACTATGCGCCTCGCGGTACCCAAAGGCCAGCCGTTCGGCGCCGCATTTACAAGCCGTGGCGCCGCTGAAACCAACGAATTGGCGATCTTGCTGGAGCGACATCCCAAAGGGGGTGCGACACGGCCCTTGTTGGATTCGACCGCGCCCCGTATGGTGCGCCGCTAACATTGGAGACAGATACAATGGCTACGGGTACCGTGAAGTGGTTTAATCCAACCAAGGGTTATGGGTTCATTCAGCCGACCGGCGGCGGCCGGGACGTCTTCGTTCACATCTCCGCCGTCGAGCGCGCCGGTCTCAGTTCCCTCAACGAGGGACAGAAAGTCGAATATGAGATCGAGAGCAATCGGGGCAAAGAGTCGGCCGTCAACCTCAAGGTCTGACGCCCATTGCGGCGGCTCAACCGCTGAACTGGCCGCGTCGGAATGTAGGGCTTGCGGCGCGTGCTGCTCATTCTCGGCGGAGTGGCCCCGGTTCTCGCTGGAAAGCGACGCCGATCTCGATCGGATTCCTCCGGCCCATGTCGACGCTGGCCAAGGACGCATGCGATGCGACGGCAATCGCTGTTCGGCGCTTGAGGGGGAGATCGGTATCGCGACGGCATGCACCATCTACGCCGCGAGACCCGACGTTTGCAGGGCCTGTTTGCCGGGAGATGACGCCTGCAGAATAGCGCGGCGGCATTTCGGCCTGGAGCATGATGCGGAAAATGCCTGTCCCTCGGACTTGATCCGAGGGCGGAACCGGTTTTCCGAAAAGATCATGCTCCGTCAAAGTGCTGGAGCGGCCGACGATTCAGGCTGAAGCGAATGCGCTCCAGGGTGACAGTACCGGTTCGGCGGCAGCGTCTTGGCTGCGGACGCGGACGCGAACAATGACGGTCATTGACTATAAGGGATATCGAATCGAGGTCTCTCCTGTGGGAAAAGGCTGGAGAGCGTCCATCTTTTCTCCGGGTTCGACAACTCCTTGGGCAAATAGTCCGGTCAATCTTGAAAAGAGCGGCACTGACGAGATTGTTGAAGAGGCCAAGCGTGTCATCGAGACGCGTCTCGGTCCGCGACTGCTGTGAGACGCGACTGTAGTGAGACCTGGGCGTTAAGCCGGTTGCCGTCTCAGCGGATAATCGTCGCTCTCATACAGACGATGAATGCCCTCGCTATCGAAGCGCTCATCTCCGACCTGCATCCACGCGCCGAGTGCGCCGATCGCGGGAAAATCTTCGACGGCGAAACGGATGGCCTCCGCAGCCGTGGCGAAGCGGCGATAGCCGAGCCGTTGCCGCGGGCCGCCCTTTCGCTTCGCGGTAAACAACTCAGCTGGTGAACCATAATCAAAGGCCATGATCACGTCCCGGCGGCAGACGGAGACAGTCCGTCGCGCGGTCATCCAACACGATCAAGCTGGCTTTCCTTGACGACCCGCTCGTGCGGCTCATTGGCGTTTTTAATCCGGTACTGGCAGTCATCGCCTTCGGGAGGCAGGAGCTGCGTGACCTTGTAGATGCCGCTCGTGCTGCCGCGACCGAAGGGTCCGGACGAAAAGCTCACCGATTGGCCGATCTTAAATTTATGCTCGTTCACAGAGCCCTCCATGGGGTCCAAAGCGTTGACCCCGTCTTCGCAGCGGAACTGGCAGCTTCGATCGACTGCCTCAGGAATTTATCATTATCACGAAACGGCTTGGCGAAGCGATTCCAATGGGCCGTCTGCCGGCCGCGGGCTCGGCGAGATATCACTTGGCCGTGAAGCCGTCGGCTCGTCCGAGGACGGCAAACGCGGTTCCCGAATAGCCATGCGCGATGGCGCTCAATCAGGTGATTGGACGTGGCGCTCCGGAATTATCTCAGCAGCCATCGCCGATCATCGCCACGTGCCGTTTCCGGCGATGTCGCCCGTCGAGGCGGTCGCCGGCTCCGGCATGGTCTGCTAAGCTTCCGGCCGCCGAATCGAAGAAACCACATCGATGATCGATGGATTGATACAATTCTGCAGCTCGCGCACCGGACTGGGCTTGCTGTTGATCGGCACGGATTCGGCGATTGCCTGTGCCTATTTCGCTATCCCGCTGACGATGGCCATCGTGCTTAGCCGGCGCAAAGAGGACATTCCCTATCCCTGGCTATGGGGACTGTTTGTCGTGTTTATTGTCGCCTGTGGGCTCACACATCTGGTCCATGTGTGGTCGGCGACGTCCGGCATCGAATACCTGCCCGCCCAGGTGACGATTAACTTCCTGTGCGCCATCGCCTCGGTGGGAACCGCCATCGCCTTTGCATTTGTGCTTCGGCAAATCAAAGATCTGCCGTCGCCGAAACGGCAGCGGCAAGAACTGGAGAGACTTGTCGCGCAACGGACCGAGGAAAAAGACCGCCTGATCCAGGAAATCAATCATCGCATCGGTAACCAGCTGCAGATTTTGAGCTCGCTGCTATCGATCGAAGCACGCCGTACGACGTCCGGGGAGACCTTAGGCATTCTCGCCCGTCTGAAAGACACGCTGGATAAGATGGGCGAACAGCACGCCGCCTTGCGGGCGACCGACTATCTAACCCAGATCGATGCAATCAATGACAGCGCTATCCGTATTACCGGATAGCCGCTGCGCGGGGTACTTGCCGCGAAGGCGGCCCGGATTTCGCTGCGCTCATTCGAGTTCCATCTCGCGCCCGCGCGCGCTGCTCCAAGGACCCACAAGTGGCGAAAGCTCGCAAATCGAAAGCTCCCAAACCGCCGGTTCCAAAATATCCTCCCCGCGAGTTCGTTACGGTCCTTGATTTCATCCGCTACGCGGTCACCCGCTTTGGCCAGGCGCACCTCGCATTCGGTCAAGGCACCTATGATGCCGCGGAGGAGGCGACTTTTCTGGTCGCCGAGGCGCTCGGCCTTCCGGTCGACGGTGTCGATCCATTCCTGGCGGGGAACCTGACAGCTGCCGAACGCCGCCGCCTGTTCACGCTGATCGAACGGCGAGTTCGCCTGCGCCTGCCGGCGGCCTATCTTCTCAACTGCGCTTATCTGCAAGGCTTGCCGTTTTATATCGACCGGCGGGTCATCGTGCCGCGCTCCTATCTTGCGGAGCTGCTGTTCGGCGATTTGTTTGCCGGCGAAGCACCGCTGATCGATCCTGACGCGGTGAAGCGCGTGCTGGAGCTATGCACCGGTTCCGGATGTTTGGCCGTTCTTGCCTGCAAGATTTTCCCGAATGCAACAGTCGACGCGGTCGATGTTTCCGCCGACGCGCTGAAGGTCGCCGCCATCAACGTCGCCAAGCACGAGCTGGAACATCGCATTACCTTGTTGAAGGGTGACTTGTTCGAGCCGGTCGGCGGCGCAGTCTACGACGTCATCCTCGCCAATCCGCCTTACGTGACCGCCAAAGCCGCGGCGGCGCTGCCGCCGGAGTTCTCCCACGAGCCGCGCCTGGCGCTCGACGGCGGCGCCGACGGCATGGACGTTGTCAGGCGTATCCTTGCCGGCGCCGGCGCGCACCTGCGCGCGGACGGCGGGCTGCTGTGCGAGGTTGGACGCGGCCGCCACGTTCTGGAGCAGGACTATCCGCAAACCGAGTTTCTCTGGCTCGATACCGCGGAGAGCGCGGGCGAGGTTTTCTGGATCGCAGCGCCCGCCTCGCGGCGCTGACCAATCGGCGATGCCGGCAAATCTCGACGCTGGCGCCCGCGCGTCAGCGGTCTGCGGCACGCACGTTTCGCGTCGTCACCCAGATCACCAGCGCCACGCAACCCATGGAAGCGACTACGCTGGCGACCGGCCACGCCGATTGACCGAGGTAAAGGCCGATGCCGCCGGCGGCGATCGCGGCGCCAGACTGCTGCGTGAATCCCATGAGCGAAGAGGCGGTGCCGGCGCGGTCGTGAAACGGCGTCAGCGCGCCGGCCATGGCCGCCGGCAAAGCGAGACCGAGGCCGGCAAGATAAATCATCATCGAGCCGACGAACCAGATGACATTGGCCAAGTGGAGCGCCACGACGACCGTCATGATCAGCCCGCCGGCCGCCAATACCACGCAACCGATGCCCATGGTGCGGTCAATGCCGAGCCGCATGACGATGCGCGAGCCGACGAAAGTTCCCGTCATGTAGCCGGCCGCGCCCATGGCGAAGGTGACGCCGAACACCAGTGGGGACAGCCCGTAGCTCGCGCCCTGCATCACGATCGGCGCGCCGGACACCCAGGCGAACAGTCCGACAAACGTCGTTGTCAGGATTCCGAGGTTGGCCAGGAAGCCGCGATGCTTGAGCACCGAAGGATACAGCGCCGCCATCTTCACGAACGAGAACGGCTCGCTCGAGCGTTGGCGCAGCGTTTCCGGCAACAGCAATGCAGCGACCACGCCGGCAACACAGGAGAAAATCAACAACAAGACGAACGTCGCCCGCCAGCCGAAGGCGGTCTGCAACAGGCCGCCGATGGTCGGCGCGACGATCGGTGCAAACGCCGTGATCGCGCCCATCAGCGACAATTCACGGCTGGCGCGCGGGCCGGAGTAAATGTCGCGGACCACGGCCCTCGCCAACACGATGACGCCGGCTCCGCCCAGGGCCTGCAGGAAGCGCATGGCGATCAAGCCATCGACCGATTGCGCCAGCGCGCAGCCGATGGTGGCCAAACCGTAGAGTACCAGCGCGCCCAAGAGGATCGGCTTGCGGCCGATGCGGTCCGAGACTGGGCCGTAAAAAATCTGGCCGACGGCGAAACCGAACAGATAACTGGAAATGGTCAGCTGTACGTCCAGAATCGGCGCATCAAGCGAGCGCGCGATGGCCGGCAACGACGGCAGATACATGTCCATCGACAACGGACCGAGCGCCGTCAAGAACGACAGTAGCACCGTCAGCGCGAACGTGCCGGGGGTCAGCATGGCAATGAATTCGTCCTTGACAAAAATCAGCGCGGGCGGAGAGTTTTGCCGGCTTCCGATAATGTTATTAGAGGCTGGCAGTCGCCCGGCGCAACGGCGGCGCACTACTCAGTAGGCGGACGCCAGCCATGCTTGGCCAATTGGATTTGCGAATAGACATGCTTGCGCAACTCGGCGAACCGCGCCATCGACCGCGTTTCCAACTGGGTGCGGTCGCCGGGCAGGTCAATGGCTACATCCTCCATAATCACAGTCGGCGCATGCGACATCACCAGCACGCGCTGGCCGAGATAGATCGATTCGTCGATATCGTGGGTGACAAACAGCACCGTTACGCGCAGCCGATGCCACAACACGCGAATCAGATCCTCGAGATCGGCGCGGGTTTGCGCGTCCACCGCCGCAAACGGCTCGTCCATCAATAGCACATGCGGCTCATAGGCGACGGCGCGGGCGATCGCCACGCGCTGCTGCATGCCGCCGGAAAGCTGCCACGGATAGGCGCTCTCGACGTCTTTCAGGTCGACCGCCGACAGCGCATTGCGCACCAGTTCCTCGCGCCGCGCCGCCGTCATCTTTTTTTGCTTCAGCGGCAGCATCACATTGTCGTGCACCGTCATCCAAGGAAACAGGCTGCGCCCGTATTCCTGAAAGACCACCGCCATGGACGGCGGTGGGTCGGTGACCGGCTGGCCTTCCAGCACGACGGCGCCGGCCGTCGGCGCCAGCAGCCCGGCGATGCATTTGAGCAGCGTGGTCTTGCCAGCGCCGGAGGGACCGACGATGCAGACGAGTTCGCCCTGTCCCACGCCGAAACTGACGTCGCGGATCGCCTCGATCGTGCGGCTTGAGTCCTCGTACACCTTGCGCAGGTGCTTTACCTCGAGCATCGGCGGTGTTGCTCGATCCATCGTCCCCTCAAACGGTCAGCTTGCGCGCTGCGACTGGCGCAGACCGTGATACCAGCCCAACAGCCACGCCTCAATCGCGCGAAACAACAGCGACAGCACAATGCCGATGATGCCGAGCAGAATGATCCCGCTCCACATCTCGGGAATCGCGAATGTGCGCTGATACTGCACCAGAACGAAACCGATGCCGTCTTTGGCCGCGAACATCTCGCTCACGACCATCAGGATGATGCCGATCGACAGCGATTGCCTCAATCCCGTGAAAATCTGCGGGCTGGCGCCCGGCAGCATGAAATGCCACAGCCGTGCGAACCGGCCGATCCGATAGCTGCGCACGGTCTCGGCGAGCACCTCGTCCAGCGCGCGAACGCCGGCGACCGTATTGAGCAGCACAGGCCAGATGCAGCCGAACAAGATCACCAGCGCCTTCATCTCGTTGCCGAGGCCGGCAAACAAGATCAGCACCGGGATCAGCACCGGCGGCGGAATAGCGCGCAAGAATTCCAGCACCGGCTCGAGCACGTTGCGAAGGTTGCGCGAGGCGCCAACCGGGATGCCGACGGCGATGCCGATGAGAGCGGCGGCGAGATAGCCGACGGAAAAGCGCCACAGGCTGGGCGCGATGTTGGACAACGCCTGCGGCGTGAACCACAGCTTGCCGAAGGTCTGTAGAATCGTCTGCAGCGGCGGGAAATAGAAGCTCTGGCTATCGGCGCTGGTAATCCACCAGGCTGCGATGAGCGTCACCGGGAGCGCAAGTGCAACCGCGACACGGCGGGGCAGCGGCGGCCCGAGATTTTTCATGCGCCGGCCTCCGCTACATCCAGGCGGACCGACGGATGCCAAGCCAGTGCCCGCCGCTCCAGCGCTCGTGCCCCCAGATTGACGATCACGCCGATGATCCCGGTAACGATGATGTAAGCGTACATGATAGCCACGGCGCCGCCGGCCTCGGTGTCGGCGATCTCTTTGCCGAGCCCCTGGGTGTCGATGGCAATTTCAGCGGTAATGGCGAGAATGAGCGCGACGGCGGCGGCCAGCCGAATGCCGGTCATCAGGTAAGGCAGCGTGGTCGGCCAGGTGACGTAGCGGATTTGCGCCCAAGCGCCCAGTCCGTAGCAGCGCGCGGTCTCTCGCGCCACCGGATCGACGTCCTGCACGCCGTACAGTACCTGGATCAGCACCTGCCAGAACGAGGCATAGACCACCAGCACCAGTGTCGACTGGATCTGCGAGCCGAACAGCAGCACGGCGAGCGGGATCAGCGCCACCGACGGAATCGGACGCAGAAACTCGATGGTCGAATGGGTCAGGCTGCGCAGCAGCCGCGAACTGCCGATGGCGATGCCGATTACCACGCCGGCGATCACCGAGATGACGAGCCCGAGTGCCCAGGCTTCCAGCGTGTCGCTCAGTGCCGTCCAGAATTCGGCGCTTCTCATCTCCTTGAATAAGGCCACCATGATGGTACTGAACGGCGGCAGATAGTCGGGTGAAACGATGCCGATCCGCGGCACGATCTCGAGCAGCAGGGCGAAGCCGATAAGGCCGGCGAGACCCTGCAGCCAAATAAAAGTGCGGGCCGAAAGCTTGGCCCGCACCTTGGTCGCTTGTGTCGCCTGCATAGGCTACTGCGGCAACAGCGCCGCGACGTCCGCCTTCTTGGTGATCAGTCCGCTCGCAAGCATATCGTCGGCCATCGCCTGGGCCGAGACGAGGTTGAATTTGGGCGGCCATATCGGCAGAACAATCTTGGCGGCGATTTCGGGCGAGATACGCGTATAGGTCGGAATGATCTGGCGAACTTCGTCGGAATGGGAGTCGGCATAGGCCAGTGACTCGGCGATCGCGGCCTTGAAACGCTTGACCATGTCGGCGTTCGCATTGGCATATTGCACCGAGGCGAAATAGACCGCAATCTCTGCTTTCGGCGCGATAGCGACAAACGGCCAATCCACAACCCTGTCGCCGCGCGATCGCGCGATGGTGACGAATGGTTCCACCATCCAGCCGGCCTCGATGCGATGGTCGGCAAGCGCCAGCGGCATGTCGGGAAACGGCACCTCGATGTACTTTAAACTGTTTGGGTCGCCGCCTGCGGCCTTCACGCCGGCGCGCACCGAAACCTGGCCGATATTGTTCAGATTGTTGACAGCGACGGTCTTGCCGGTGAGGTCCTTGGCAGTTTTGATAGGGCTGTCGCCCGGGACGAGGGTCGCGCAAAAATCATGACCGCTGACGCCGGTCGAAGAGACGCCCGGCGCGATGCCGATGAACTTCAGTCCCTTGGTCTGCGCGATCAAGAGTGACGGCACGTTGCTGAAGCCGAACTGTAGCTGGCCGGACAATACGCCCGGGATGATGGCGGCGCCGCCGCCCTGGGTCGACAGTTCGACGTCGAGATTCTGCTTGGCGAAGAAGCCCTTGGCCTTGCCCAGATAGATCGGCGAGCAGTCGGCGATGGGAATCACTGCAACCGAAATCTTGTCGAGCGCGGCGCGGGCGCGTCGCATGGGCGCCAGCAATGTCGCCGAGCCGGCGGCCGCGGCCGAGGAAATCAATTGCCGCTTGGTCAATACTCTCTTGGTGGGCACCATGACGCGTCGCCTCCGCTACATTTTCTGTGGGCTTTCGCCCAAACACTGGTCGGTGGGCGGAACGGAGTCAAGTTCCCGCCGGTCTGATGCGTTGTGACCTGGCGTCGCGCTTATCGGTCGCGCAGGGGCTTTATTTTCAGTTCCGCCGCGAGCTTGTCGAGTTGTGCCAACAGCGGCGCCGCGATCGGGACGCCGTCGCGCAGGCGCTCCTGGCGGCATTCGGCGCGGCGATCGCCGGGCAGGCGGATGGCGTCGACGCCCGGTAGGCGTTGCGATGCGCGCAGGTCGCGCACATGGCGGTCGACCTCGGCGGTAAAGGCCGCCAGCGGCAGGAAGCGGGCGATGTCGACGACGACGAGAAAATGGCCGGTATTGGTCTCGCTGGCATCGTCGGCGTTGAAATCGACCACATCGCGGCCGAACGCGGCGCCGTTAAGCACGCCGGCCAGAAGTCCGATCATCAAAGCGAGCCCGGAGCCCTTGTATTCGCCGGTCGGCAGCAGAATGCCCTCGCCGGATTTGTTCGGATCGGTGATGGCTTCGCCGGTTTCCGGTTTGACGAACCAGCCCTGCGGCATGGTCAAGCCGCGCAGCGCGTATTTCTTCACCGTGCCGTAGGCAACGATCGAGGTCGCCATGTCGAACACCAGCGGCGCGCCGCCCGACGGCACGCCGATGGCGAGCGGATTGGTGCCGAGCAGCAGATCGGCGCCGCCCCAGGTCGCCATGTGATTGGCATTGGCGACCGCGGCATAGACGCCGATCATGCCGTGCGCCGCCGGCATTTCGGCATAAAGCCCGGCCGGGCCGGCGTGGTTGGAACGCCGCACGCCGACCCAGGACACGCCGGTTTCGCGAGCCAGCGCGATGGCTTCGTCGGTGGCGCGCGACATCACCAGATGGCCCATGCCGTTGTCGCCGTCGACCAGCACGGTGGCCGGCCCGGTTTTCTTCACCGTGATGGCCGGGCGCATATTGAAACCGCCGGCGTTCAGGCGGCGCACATATTGCGGCAGCCGGAAAATGCCGTGGCCGTCGGCGCCGGTGAGGTCGGCTTCCGTCATCAATTCGGCGCAGCGCGCCGCGTCGTCGCCCGGCAGGCCGGCCGCGACAAAGGCGTCCGCGATCAGCGCACGCGTGGCGCGCGACGGGATGCACAGCAGACTGGTTCGATCGTCCATCGCTAAGCCGCCGCGGTCGCGCGTTTCTTGCCGAAGATCTGCGCCGCATGGCCGCCCAGGATCGTGTCGCGGTCGGCCGCGGGAATATTCAACGCCCGCACGTGATGCACGCAGTCCATCATCGCCATGTCGTAAGGATAATCGCTGCCGAGAAACACACGGTCGGCGCCGGCCGTCTGCACCAGAAATTCGCAGGCCGCCTTGGAATGCGTGATGGTGTCGTAGAGGAAGCGGTCGAGATAGGGCGCCGGTGAATGTTTGACGTGCACTTTCGGCTCCGGCCGCACCTGCCAGCCGTGCACCCAGCGGCCGCCCTGATAGGGAATGAAACCGCCGCCATGCACCATCATCGGCCGGAGCGTCGGATAGCGCTCCAGCACGCCGCCGAACATCAGGCATGCCGCTGCGATGGTGGTGTCGAGCGGATTGCCGATCAGGTTGCCGAGATAATACGAGCGCAGCCGGTCGGCGCCGGCGACATTGCCCGGATGGATCACCAAAAAGGCGTCGAGCTCGGCGGCTGCCGCCCATACCGGCTCGAAGCTCGGATCGTCGAGATTTTTGCCGTTGATGTTGGAGGCGATCATCGTGCCATGCAGCCCGAGCTTGGTCATGGCGCGGCGCAACTCGTCGGCCGCCTTGTCCGGCGCCTGCATCGGCAGCGTGGCGATGCCGTGAAAGCGGTCCGGCCGCGCCTTGACGAGCGCCGCGATGCCGTCGTTCTGCAGGACCGACGCGGCGATGCCGATCGCCGGCTCCTGGTTGTACAGCCAGGTCTGCGGCGTGGCCGAGAGCAGGTGAACGTCGACATCGGTCGCGTCCATGTCGGCTAGCCGCCGCTCGATATTATGGCCGCCGCGCGGAAACGGCCGGTACGGCACACCGGCCACCTCAATGACCGAATTGTCGTCGTCGTAAGGGTTGAGCTTCAGCCCGAGCTTCGGGATCTCCTGTTGCAGGAGTCTTATGGTCGGGTCGGCCAGGACGTGGGTGTGAGTATCGATGGTTCGCATCTTTTGCGCCGTTGTCATAATGGCTTTCTCTCCCCGCAGTCGCGGGGCGTGTTTTGCTCATAACCTGAAGTCGCATGCAAGGCATGCGGGCTGGCTTGTCCTTGGAACGGGCTTTCCAGGGGCCGGTTTCGGCTATAAAGGGGCTCGAACGCACCAGCAAACAGCTTTCGGAACACAGCATGGACGCCCAGACGGACGCTAGTAGTCACGCATTTTCCGGCCGCGTCGAAGACGACGTCCTGGTCCGCGGTCTCGGCCGCTATGTCGCCGACGCGCCGGAGCCCAATCAGGCCTATGCGTTTTTCGTTCGTTCGCCGCATGCCTTTGCCCGCATCGTCAGCCTCGATGCCTCCGCCGCCAAAAGCATGCCCGGCGTCATCGCCGTGTTGACCGCGGCCGACATGGACGGCATCGGCAATATCGTGCGGCACCCGCCGTTGCCGGGCCGCAATGGATCGAAGCTCGTCGTCACCAATCGTCCGGCGCTCGCCAAGGACCGCGTGCTGCATATCGGCGAGGCTGTCGCCGTGGTCGTCGCCGAGCGCGCAGCAGTGGCGCAGGATGCCGCCGAATTCGTTCATGTCGAATATGAGTCGCTCACGCCGGTGACCGACGCGCGCGATGCGCTCAAAGACGGCGCGCCGCAAATCTGGCCGGAAGCGGCGAACAATCTCGCGGTCGATTGGCCCGGCCCCGCTGCCGATCCTGCCGCCAACGCCGCCGAGGTGGAAGCCATCTTTGCCTCGGCCAAATATGTCGCGCGCATCGGCGAAATGAATCAGCGGCTCTGCGTCGCCTCGATGGAGCCGCGCGGCGCGACCGCGAGCTATGACGCGGCCAAGGATTCCTACACGCTGCGCACCTGCTCGCAGAGCGCCGGCACCATGCGCGATAATGTGGTGGCCATCATGAATTGGCCGAAGGAAAAATTGCGCGTCATCACCGAAGACGTCGGCGGCGCGTTCGGGCTGAAGACCTCGGCCTATCCGGAGTACATGGCGCTGCTCGCGGCAGCAAAGATGCTGAACCGGCCGGTGCATTGGATGTCGGGGCGCTCGGAGGCGTTTCTTTCCGACAACCAGGCGCGCGACATTTATTCGGAAGTCGAGCTGGCGCTCGACGAGAAGGGAAAATTTTTGGCGCTGCGTATCCGCAGCGTCGGCAATATGGGCGCCTATCTCGGCGCCATCGGCGCCGCCATCCCGACGCTGTCGTTCACGCGCTGCCTGCCAGGCATGTACGACATTCCCAAGATCGATGTCGCGGTGAAATGCG
>JBAQHW010000164.1:0-4311 GCA_049288525.1 Xanthobacteraceae bacterium | reverse complement strand
AGCTGGTGGCGAGCACGCCGAGCGCCTGGCCGTAATTCGGATCGATCGCGGTCGCCTTCTCCAACAGCGCCTGCGCCACCACGTTGTCCTGCCGCGTCACCCGCCAATAATGCGATAATGCCCGCATCACCAGATCCCAGGCATCCAAGCTCTCCGGCGGCTTGCGCCTGGCGTGGATATTCTCCGCCGCATAAAGCTGCGGTTCGATCGCCGCGACGATCGCCTCGGTGATCTCGTCCTGGACCGCGAACACGTCGGCGATATCGCGGTCGTAGCGCTCGGCCCAGATGTGGCTGCCGGTAGCGACGTCGTTGAGCTGCGCCGTGATGCGGACGCGATCGCCGACCCGGCGCACGCTGCCCTCGACCACGTAGCCGACGCCAAGCTCGGCGGCGATCTCCTTCAAATGAACGGCCCTGCTTTTGTAGATGAAGGACGAGTTGCGTGCGATGACGAAGAACCAGCGCAGCTTGGACAGCGCCGTGATGATGTCCTCGCTGATGCCGTCGGAGAAATATTCCTGGGCCGGATCGCCGGTCATATTGCTGAACGGCAAGACCGCGATGGCGGGCCGGTCCGGCAGCGGCAACGCCGTGCGTCCCGCCTCACGGTTGGCTTCGTGCGACGATCCGCCGAGGCTTTCCACGTCGCCGACGAAGCGCAATCCCTTGCGCGCGACGGTGCGAATGAGCTTTTGCGCGTCGCCGCTATCGCCGATCGCCTTGCGCGCCGCGTTGACGCGGCTGGTCAGGGTCGATTCCGACACGATCCGGCCGCCCCAGACCGAGGCCATGAGATCGTCCTTGCTGACCACGCGGTCGCGGTTCTGCAGCAGATAGACCAGCAGATCGAACACCTGCGGCTCGATGGCAATCATTTCGCCGCCGCGGCGCAGCTCCCGCGTATTGGTGTCAAGCCTATGATCGGCAAATAGAAACTGCATTGTCGCCCGCCGGTCGGCCGTTCTGACGTAATAATCAAGCCCATCTCAATAACAAATCAAGGTTTCCGCAAAGCCTTTTGCCGGCTGCTGCGCTGAGTTCGAGCCTGTCGCATTCTCTGCGATCCCTCGATAGGAGAACGCCATGACTCAAATGCAGAGCATCACACCGGACCGCGAGCATATGCAGAACCATCTTGCCGGCCGGGCGATCGGCTTTCTCTACGGCGTTGCCGCTTACGGCTTTTTCTTCGTGACGTTTCTCTATGCGATCGGATTTGTCGAGAATCTGATCGTGCCGCGCACCATCGACAGCGGGCCCACGGCGCCGACCATGGCAGCGCTGGTCATCGATCTCGTGCTGATGTCGATCTTCGCCCTTCAGCACAGCATCATGGCGCGCCAGGGGTTCAAGCGCTGGTGGACGCAATTCGTCCCCGTCGCAATGGAACGCACCACCTATGTGCTGATGGCGACACTGGCGCTCGCTTTGCTGCTCTGGCAGTGGCGCCCGCTGCCGGCGACGGTCTGGCAGGTCGACAATCCACATATCGCCATCGCCATCACCGCGCTGTCGTTTCTCGGCTGGCTCATCGTGCTCGCCGGCACGTTCCTGATCAACCATTTCGAGCTGTTTGGCCTCCACCAGGTTGCGAACAATCTGGTGGGACGGCCGATGCCGGCACCGCGATTCCGCACGCCGTTTTTCTACAAATTCGTCCGCCACCCGATTTATCTCGGCTTTATCATCGCCTTCTGGGCGGCGCCGACCATGACGGCGGGACACCTGCTGTTCGCCGCCGTGACTACGGCGTATATTTTCGTCGGCGCTTCGCTGGAGGAGCGCGATCTGGTCGATATGTTCGGCGACGATTATCGCGGCTACCGGAAACGCGTGGCGATGCTCGTACCTTGGCGCAAATCGGCCTGATCCAGCCAAGCGCATAGGGCGACAACCTATGAAGTCCCGTCGCTGCCTTGTTGCGCTCTTCTGTCTTACGGCGACCGCCGTTCGGGCGGAGACCATCAAGGTGTCCGACAACCATGGCGGCTCGGTTGCGCAATACGATGCGCGCTGGGCCGGCTTGAGCCAGCGCCGCGTCAGCGTCCGTATCGTCGGGCCGTGCCAGTCGGCTTGCACGGTGCTGCTTGGGCATATTCCGAGAAGCCGTATCTGCGTGACCCCGCAGGCAAGCTTCGGCTTCCATCTCGCCCACCTGCAGCAGGCGACCGCCACGCTGTGGGCCGCCTATCCGGGCGATATCAAGGCTTGGATCAACCGCCACGGCGGATTGACCGCCAACTTCATCTGGATGCAGGCGCCGGACACCTTCCGCTATTTCCACAAATGCCGGTAGAAACGACAGCGGAATCGATACGTTGCGGGCACTGACGCGCCGCCATTCTCATTGCCGACATTCACACGTATAAACGATCCTGCCGCGGCATCCTCTTCCCGCTTTCGTGAGGGGAGGAAAAAGATTGTCGGAGGAACACGTGAGCAGCAAGTTCGGCATCGGCCAGCCCGTCACCCGGTTCGAGGACCCGCGTTTCATCACCGGCCGCGGCCGCTATGTCGACGACATCGACCTGCCGCTGATGGCTTACGGCGTCACCGTGATGTCGCCGCATGCCCATGCCCGCATCAAAAGTATCGATACCGCCAAGGCCAAGGCCGCACCCGGAGTGCTGGCCGTGCTCACCGGAGCGGATGTCACGGCCGACAGTCTCGGCGCGTTTTCGCCGGTGATGCCGGAGGATATGGGCGGCCCGAAAGGCTATCGCACGCTGCGTTCGATCCTCGCCATCGGCAAGGTGCGCGCGGTCGGCGAACGCGTCGCCTTCGTCGTCGCCGAAACGCTGCCGCAGGCGAAGGATGCAGCCGAACTGGTCGAGGTCGATTACGAGCCGCTGCCGGCGGTCGTCAATGTCGAGGACGCAGTCAAGCCGGGCGCACCGGCGGTCTGGGACGAGGCGCCGGGCAACGTCGCGGTCACCCTGATGATGGGCAACAAGGATGCCGTCGACGCGGCCTTCGCCAAGGCCAAACATGTCGTTTCGCTCAAGCTTTACAACAGCCGGGTCCACGCCAGCACCATCGAGCCGCGCGCGGCAATCGGCCACTATCACCCGGACAGCGAGAGCTACACGCTCTATTCGACGACGCAGAATCCGCACGGTACCCGTCAGCACGTCGCCGGCAATGTCCTGAAAATCACCGAGTCGCGGCTGCGCGTGATCTCGCCGGACGTCGGCGGCGGCTTCGGCATGAAGAACGGCGGCTATCCGGAAGACGGACTGGTGGTCTGGGCCTCGCGCCGGATCGGCGGCCGTCCGGTGAAATGGACGTCGACGCGTTCGGAGGCTTTCATTGGCGACGCCCACGGCCGCGATCAGGTGGTGACCGGCAGTCTCGCCCTCGACGAGACCGGTCGGATCCTGGCGTTACGCGTCGACGCGCTGCATCAGATGGGCTCGCACGTGTTCGAGGCCGGCATCGTGGTGCCGCTTTACGCCATCAAGCTCGCCCCCGGCGTCTACAACATCCCGGCGGTGCATGCCTCGGCCAAGGCGGTGCTGACCCACACCACGCCGATGGCGCCCTATCGCGGCGCCGGCCGGCCGGAGGCGACCTTCCTGATCGAGCAATTGATCGAGCGGGCGGCGCGCACAGTCGGCCTCGATCCGCTTGAAATGCGGCGGCGCAATTTCATTCCGGCCGCCGCCATGCCGCACAAGATCACCCATTCCGGCATGACCTATGACAGCGGCGATTTCATGCGGGTGATGGACGAGTGCCTCGCGCTCGCCGACTGGAACGGCTTCGCAAAGCGCGCCGCGGAATCGAAGAAGAGCGGCAAGCTGCGCGGCCGCGGCGTCGGCTACTTCCTGGAAGAGGCCGCCGTGTTCAACGACAAAATGGTGATCCGCTTCGATCCAAGCGGCACCTTGACGATCGTCGCCGGCACCCATTCGCACGGCCAGGGCCATCAGACCGTCTATGCCCAGATGGTGCACGAATGGCTCGGCGTGCCCATCGACACCATCCGCTTCATCCAGGGCGACACCGACGAAGTGCCGATAGGCCGCGGCACCTACGGCTCGCGCAGCATGCATGTCGGCGGCAATGCGCTCAAACGCGCCGCCGACGCCATCATCGAGAAGGCGAAGCCGATGGCGGCGATGATGATGGAGGCCGCCGCCGGCGATCTGGAATTCCGCGACGGCAGCTTTCGCATCGTCGGCACCGACCGCGCCTTGCCGCTGACCGCCGTGGCGATGTCGCTGCATCGTCCGGTCATGCTGCCGCCGAACTTCGAGCTTGGCCTCGAAGCCTCCGGCACGTTCTCCGCGGAGCCGTCGAATTATCC
>JBAQHW010000163.1:0-10919 GCA_049288525.1 Xanthobacteraceae bacterium | reverse complement strand
GTGACGATGCGGGAGGCCAGCGGCGATTTTTCCCGCGCGATCTCGTTCAAAAGGCCGCCGAAGCCGGATTGCGTCGACATTTCGGGCGCGATGGTGATCGCAAGCGTTTCCGGCACCGCAATGCGCGGAGCTTTTCGCACGCGATCTTTGGCTTGCGCGAACGGCACGCGGTCGAGAAAGGCTTGAATGGCTTCGGCCGGCTCCTTCAAACCCTCGAAGCGGTCCCATTCATGGCCGGGGCGGATGTCCATCGCCCCCCGGAACGTCTCCATCTGCGACGGCGTCATCAGCCCGGCATGGTTGTCCTTATGGCCGGCGAACGGCAGACCGTAGCCCTTGATGGTGTAGGCAATGAAGCAGACCGGCCGGTCGTGATCGATACAATCGAAAGCGTCGATGATCGCCGCAAGATCGTGGCCGCCGAGATTGTTCATCAGGCGGGCAAGTTCGTCGTCGCTGCGGCTCTCGATCAGCCGGGTCGCCGCGCCCTGATCGCCGATCTCGTCAAGCAGCCGCTTGCGCCAGGCCGCGCCGCCCTGAAACACCAGCGCCGAATAAAGCTGGTTCGGGCAGTTGTCGATCCAGCGCCGCAGCACGTCGCCGCCGGGCTCGGCGAAGGCCGACTGCTGCAGCGATCCGTATTTGAGGACGACGACCTCCCAGCCGAAATTGCGGAACAGATTTTCGTAACGCTCCCACAAGCCTTCGCGCACCACTGCGTCGAGGCTTTGTCGGGTGTAATCGACGATCCACCAGCAATTGCGCAGGCCCTGCTTCCAGCCTTCGAGGATGGCCTCGAAAATGTTCCCCTCGTCGAGTTCGGCGTCGCCGAGCAGCGCGATCATGCGGCCTTCCGGGCGCGGCGCGCCGCCGAGGTCCTGCCCCCAGCCGTGCGCGCGCACGTAATCCTGCACCAGCGACGAGAATAATGTCTGCGCCACGCCCAAGCCCACCGAGCCGGTGGAAAAATCGACGTCGTCGGTGTCCTTGGTGCGCGAGGGATAGGATTGCGCGCCCTTGTAGCCGCGGAAGCGCTCAAGTTTTTCGCGGCTCTGACGGCCGAGCAGATATTGGATGGCGTGAAAGTTCGGCGCCGCATGCGGCTTGACGGCAACGCGATCCTCCGGCCGCAGCGTATGGAAATAAAGCGCCGTCATCACGGTGGCGAGCGAGGCCGACGAAGCCTGATGGCCGCCGACTTTCACCCCGTCGGAATTCTCGCGCAGATGATTGGCGTGATGGATGGTCCAGCTCGCGAGCCAGAGCACCTTGCGCTCCAGTTCGGTGAGGATTGGGAGGTCGGGGGTGGTCGAAGACTCCATTACGATGTCCTTAGTATCGGCGCTTCGTCATTGCGAGGAGCGCAGCGACGAAGCAATCCAGACTTTTGCAGCCAACTCTGGATTGCTTCGCCCTCCGCTACGCTACGGGCTCGCAATGACGAGTAACTTCTAATCCAATTCCACCGTCTCGAAATCCGCCGGCAGAATCACTTCGAGCAATTCGCAGTCGTCGGAATAGCCGAGCACGGTGTGCTTGATCTTCGGCGGCTGCAGCCAGCACGAGCCTTCGCGCATGGTGACGATCTCGCCGTCGTATTCGCCCTTGATCCAACCCTTGAGCACATAGACCATCTGGAATTCGACGTCGTGGAAATGCCGCTTCGACACCTCGGCCGGGTCGCAGGGTGGGATCATCTTGATGACGTGGGCGCGCGCCAGGCCATTGGTCGCGGCGGCGATGCCGAGGTCGCGATAGTGCGCGTAGCGGCGCAGGCCCGCTTCGAAGGCATCCGGCGTGTGATGACTGGCGATGAAGACTTGCTTGCGCAGGCCGGTCTTGGCTTTACCTTGCGCCTTCCGCTTTGCCGCAGCCCCGCGACGGTGTGCCGATCGCTTGGGCGTCGACCGATTGGAGTTACCTGTCCGCCCACTGGACGCTGTCTTTTTAAGCTTTCGAACCTGCGTTGATCTCGCCATGAGCTGTCCTCCCGCCTGCCGGCGTAGAATAGCACAAATCACGTCAGCTCGGGACGGCGCTGCAACGAACCCCAGACCAGCAGCAGTGCCGCGACAAAAATTACCGGATAGACCATGGCGTTGACGGCATCCCAGCCATAGCCCGACAACAGGGCGCCGGAGGAAAACGACCCGATCGCCGATGCGCCGAACACCAGAAAATCGTTGAACGCCTGCACCTTGTTGCGTTCGTGCGGATCGTGACATTCGGTGACCAGCGTCGTCGCACCGATGAAAGCGAAGTTCCAGCCGATGCCGAGCAAAGCGAGCGCGATCCAGAAATTCCACAGTGCGAGGCCGAGCAGTCCGATCGTGGCCGCGGCCACGATCAGCGTGAGGCCGAGCGCCATCAGCCGCCATACGCCGAAGCGTAGAATGAGCGAGCCGGTGATAAAGCTCGGCGCATACATGCCGATCACGTGCCATTGGATGCCGAGCGCGGCCTGGCCGACGCTATGGCTGCACATGACCATCGCCAGCGGCGCCGCGGTCATGACCATGTTCATCATGGTGTAGCCGGCCACGCCGCTGACCACCGCGGCGATGAATTTCGGCTGCGCGATAATCGCCGCCAGCGGCCGGCCGTCGCGGAGCGAATGCGACACATGCGGGCGCGGAATATTGAGCAGCATCAGAACGCCCGCCGTCAGCACCGCGCATGCCGATTGTGCGAGATAGGTCGCCGCAAACAGATAAGCTGGCCACATGTCCTTGGTGAGAATGACGAGCTGCGGCCCGATCGCGGCTGCGAAGACCCCGCCGGCCAGGACCCACGCCACCGCCTTGGGCCGAAACTGCGGCGTCGCGTTATCGGCCGCGGCAAAGCGGTAGGACTGATGCGCCGAAGCGTACAGGCCGCCGCACAGCGCGCCGAAGAGCAACAATGCAAAGGACTCGTGCAACACCGCGGCGCATGAAATCAACCCCGACGCGACCCCGAACGCCGATCCGATTTGCAAGGCAGAGCGCCGGCCGTAGGCCTTCGCCAGCAAGCCGACCGGCAGCGTGCCGATCCACATGCCGACGACCATGACGCTGACCGGCAACGTCGCCAGCGCTGGACTCGGCGCCAGCATCGAGCCGCTGATCGCGCCGGTCGCGACGATCACCGTGCTGTTGCCGCCGGCAAGCGCCTGCGCCACGGCCAGCACCAGGACATTACGCGCGGCAAGCCGATCGTCGGTAAGGTCGATCGCTGGATCGGCAAAGACGGCCATGAACTCGCTGCCGGTTGGGGAACAATTGCTGGAAGCGTCCGCTTTTTAGCGGGCAAAGCGGCGCTTCGCCATCCTCGGCGGCGCAGATCAGAACTGCAATGCGCCGTTGTGGCGGATTACGACCGAGCGCGCCTCCTCGGGCCGGTGTGCACCTAACTGGCCGAAGGCGCTGCGCGTCTCCTCGATCAGAATATCGATGACATGGCCCGGCCCCTCCTCGCCGAGCGCACCGAGGCCCCACAGGAACGCCTTGCCGGCAAACGCCGCGGCCGCGCCGAGCGCGTAAGCCCGCACCACGTCGGTGCCGCTGCGGATGCCGGAATCGTACATCACCGTTGCGCGAGCGCCGACCTGGCGCGCGATCGCCGGCAGTGCGTCGATCGGTCCCGGCAGCGCCTCGATCTGGCGGCCGCCGTGGTTGGACACGAACAGGCCATCGACGCCAAGCGCGACCGCCTTCTCGGCGTCCTCGGGGTGCAAAATGCCTTTCACAATGAGCGTTTTCTTCCAGCGGTCGCGATATTTTGCGACTTCCTCCCAGGTGAAAGCGCCGCCCATCTCGCGCCGAGCAAAGGCGATGACGTCATTGATCGAAGCGTTGTCGCCGGCATAGGCGCGCAGCGTAGCGAAGCGCGGCAAACCGTGTTTGAGTAGCGCCGAGGTCCAGCGCGGCGAGCGTAGCATCTGCGTTAGCATGGCAAAGTCGGGATGAAAGCCTGAGCCACCGAGGCCGACCACCACCTCGCGAGCGCGGCTGGTGCGCACCGGTACGTCCAGGGTGAGGATCAGCGCATTGCATTCGGTCGCGGCGGCGCGGCGCACCAGATCGAAGCCTATGGCGTGATCGTTCTTCGCGGCGCGATAAAGCTGAAACCAGCAGACGTCGGGCGCGATCTCGGCAATCTCCTCGATGGTGGCGCCGCCGGCAAGCCCGAGCGTGTAAGGAATGCGCGCCTTCTGCGCCGCTCGCGCCAGATGCTTGTCGGCGCCCGGCCACACGATCGCTGGGCCGCCCATCGGCGCGATGCCGATCGGCGCCGCATAGCGGCGGCCGAACAATTCGACATCGCACGGCGGCAGCGACGGCATCACGCCGTAGCGCGGCACCATTTCGACCGCGTCGAGCGCCGCCCAATTGCGCCGGATGCCGGCGTCGTCCTTGCCGGAGCCGCCGTCGGAATATTCGAAAGCGAAGTGCGGCAGTCTGCGCCGCGCGGCGCGGCGCAGATAATCGATGGTCGGATAATGCCGGTAAAGCGCGGCGTAGCGCGGATTGGCGCTGTTGCCGACGTAGTGGCTGGTCTGCGGCGCGGCCGGATGCGCAGGCTGAAGGGCCGTCGTGTCGTGCATGAGCGTTTTTCTCCCGAGACGGCCATTATACCTGGTCCGACCGGCAATACAGTCGTCCCGGCCGCCGGCTTCACCACGAATATTTCAGGATTCCAGTGCCGGCATAGGTCTGCGGCCCGTTGGCGCATTCGCCATCGAACTTCGCCGTCGCGGTCCAGTGAACGCGCAAGCTCTTGGTCCTTCTCGCCGTCGGACTCACCCGGCTTGCCTCGCTGCCTGCCCGGGATGCTTGCCCGCACGCTGCGGCAGGACGAAAATGCACGCAATGATGAGCACGGCGATGATGGCAGAGGCAATCGGCCGGCTAAACGCCAAGCCGCCGTCATGGATCGGCTTGTCCAAGAAATCGCCTACTGTCGCTCCCAGCGGGCGAGTAAGAATGAAAGCCGCCCAAAACAGCAGCATCCGCGAGACATCCGTCCAAAAATGAAGTGCCGCCAATACAGCCAACCCGGCACCAAATACCAGAGCGCCGCCGGCGTATCCAAGGCCGCTGGTGTCGGCCATCCAATCGCCGAGCGCGGTTCCCAAAGTCTGCGAAAACGTGATCGTGACCCAATAGAAGACTTCCACCTTCGGCGTAGCAACCGTCTGAATATTTATCGAGCCCAGAGTGAAGTACCAGATCGCGAGCGAGCACAAGACGCAGGCCAGCAAAATCGATGAGCCGCCGGTGTAGCCGATGCCCAAGGATCGATCGAAAAAATCGGCCATGGCCGTGCCCACCGTCGTCGAGGCCACGATGGCAATCCAGTAGACCCAGGGATTGAACTTTTTGACGGCGATTTGGCCGATCACGGCCGCGATGAACACAACTGAAAATAT
Source organism: Xanthobacteraceae bacterium (assembly GCA_049288525.1). Taxonomy (GTDB): domain Bacteria; phylum Pseudomonadota; class Alphaproteobacteria; order Rhizobiales; family Xanthobacteraceae; genus BOG-931. Next base: position 5,509 of record JBAQHW010000163.1, on the reverse strand, counting down.
GCCGGTGCCGATCAGATATCCGCCGTTGTGAGGATGCGTGTCGGCGTGCAACCAGCTCATGGTCACCGAATCGCCACCCGTTTCGCCGAGCGTCGTGGCAAGGATTTTGATGACCCAAAAACCCAGCGTGACGGCCGGAACTTTGGTGGCTGCATCGCGCAACAGGCTGGTCGATTCGTGTGTCATAGGACCTTTGATATGGTTGGGCCTTGTTCTCGATCGGGATGTTAAATGTTGCTCATTTTTTGGCAGACGCCCTGCGGCGTTTCGTTTCTTCGCCTGACCCGTCGCGCGCGGCCGTTCCGGAATGAGCGGTTTTGCACGGCCTAGAAATGGCTGTACGACGGCCGCGCGAAGGTGAGCGCCTTGCCATCGCGCATGAAACGGGTGCCCTGCCCGGCTGTAATCCGGCCGATTTCGGCCGCGGCAACCCCCGTCGCTGCCGCCGCGGCGCAAAATGTCACCAGCCGATCCGGCGCAAGCGTCAGCAGAATTTCGTAGTCGTCGCCACCGGTCAGGATGGTTTCGAAAAGAGCCGGCTCGCCAGCAAGCGCCGCGGCCACCGCATCCGACAGCGGCATGCGCGCGGTGTCGATTTCGGCGGCAACGCCGGACGCCCGGCACAGCTTGGCCAGATCGCCGGCCAAACCGTCGGAAATATCCATCGCCGCCGAGGCGTCGTGCAACACCGCGTGCGCCAGCACGTTGCGCGGCTGCGGCAGCAGATAACGCTCCAGCAAATGCGCCGCGCTTTTTTCATCGAGCTGCCAGCGGCGGCGCAGAGTGGTGTCGCGCCGCAGCATCACGCCGAGCGCGGCATCGCCGATGGTCCCGGTCACGACGATGCTATCGCCCGGCCTGGCGGTGGAGCGCCGTACCATGGCGCCGTGCGGCACCGCGCCGAACGCGGCGATCGAAATCGATATCGGTCCCGGCGTATGGTCGGTGTCACCGCCGAAGAGCGGGCAATCATACTGCCGAATGTCTTGCGCAAGGCCGCTCGCGAAAGCTGCGACCCACGGCTCATCGATCGTGGCCGGCAGCGCGATCGAGAGCAGAAATCCGATCGGCGTTGCGCCCTTGGCGGCAAGGTCGGAGAGATTCATCCGCAGCACTTTGCGGGCGACGTCGCCCGGCGGATCGTCGGGGAAAAAATGCACGCCGGCGATCGCGCCGTCGGCCGTGAGGACGAGATCGCAACCCGGCGGCGGAGTCACCACGGCGGCGTCATCCCGCAGCCCGAACGCGCCAGGCGTTGTAGCGAGCGGACGGAAATGCCGCGCGATCAGGCGCCCTTCGGCGGAGCTATCGTTTTCGGCGGGCATCGCGTCGTCTCCACCTCACGTCAGCCGCGGTCGAGATAATGGGTCTTATACCAGTCGACGATCTCGCTGCCGGTGGCGATCCACACCTCCTGGCGCGAGGTGACATGCGCGAGCGCCTTGGCGAAGTATTTGCTGCGGTGCGGGTAACCCACGAGGAAGGGATGCAGGCAGATCGCCATCACCCGTCCTGTCTTGGCGCCGTCTTCATAGAGAACGTCGAACTGATCGCAAATCATCTGCCCGAAGCGCTCCGGGCTTTGATGCAGCCGCAGCAGCGCCGGAATATCGTTGATCTCCGCCGAATACGGCATCGCAATCATCGAGCCCGTCTTGACGCGCATGGGATACGGCTGCTCGTCGTTGACCCAATTGCCGACATAGTCGATGCCGTTTTCGGCCAAGATGTCGAGCGTATGCACGGTCTCGCTCATCGCCGGTGAGAGCCAGCCCCGCGGCGCCTTGCCGACGCTCTTGGCGATCGTCGTCACCGCCTCCTTGATGAGCGCACGCTCCTCCGCCACCGACTGGCTGTTGATCAGGATGGAATTCGAGGTGCCATGCCCCATCCATTCCCAGCCAAGCTTCATTCCCTCCTCGATGATGCGCGGATAATGCTTGCAGACATCGGAATTGAGCGCCACCGTGCCTTTGACGCCATATTTCTCCATCACCTCCATCATGCGCCAGACTCCGACGCGCACGCCGTAGTCACGCCATGAATAATTGAGCACGTCCGGCTTGAGCCCGCTCTGCTCAAGCGGCGTACCGGGTCGGTCGAAATAGAAATGCTCGATATTCGGGATCACCCAGACGGCCACGCGCGCGCCATTCGGCCAGGACAAACGCGGCCGGTCGATGATCGGCGAATAATCGAAGCGGCCGTGCTCGGAGCGCAGCGCCGCTTGCGGCGGTTGTTTTTTGCTTGGCTTGCGCGGCAAACGGCTCTCCCTTGGTGTCGGCTGTTGGATTGGATTGCGATACAATCCACTATGACTTAAGCGTGGATCATGACCAGCGGCAAGGACGACGAGGAATTCTTCCGCCAACGCGGCTTCGGCCTGAAGATCGGGTTCGGCGAGCGGCCGGCCCTGCTCGTCATCGACATGCTTAAGGGCTTCACGGACCCGGACATGCCGCTCGGTTCGAATCTCGACGCCGAGATCGAAGCGCAAAAGCCGTTGCTGGCGGCCGCCCATAAGCGCCGTATTCCGGTGATATTTTCCACGGTGATGTACCACGAGGCCGACGTGCGCGACGCGGGAATCTGGGGGCTGAAGCAACGCGGCGCGCTGACGCTGACGGCGGACTCCGACGCCGTGAAAATCGATCCGCGCCTCGATCGGCGGTCCGATGACAGTCTCCTGGTGAAACGCTACGCGTCCTGTTTCTTCGGCACCGATCTGGTGCCGCGGCTGACCAGCCGGCAAGTCGATACGCTCATTATCGCCGGCTGCACGACGTCGGGCTGCGTGCGCGCCACGGCCGTCGACGCGGTGCAAAACGGCTTCCGGCCGATGGTGGTGCGCGAGGCGGTCGGCGACCGCTCGGCCGCCGCGCACGCGCAGAGCCTGTTCGACTTGAACGCCAAATATGCCGACGTGGTGTCGCTCGATGAAACGCTGCAGTATCTCAAGACCGTCGGCCACAATAGGCCGGCCGAACGTTAGCCGCGCGCGAACTCCGCCGCGCGCAGCTCGTGCGCCAATTGATCGAGCACCGCATTGACCATGCCGGTTTCGTCCTTGTCGACGAAGGCGCCGGCGATGTCGACATATTCGGCGTTGACCACGCGGGCCGGCACATCGGCGCGGCAGGCCAGTTCGTAAGCGCCGGCGCGCAGTACGGCGCGCAGGATCGCCTCGATGCGCTTGAGCGGCCAGCCGCGCGACAGCGCTGCGTCAATCTGGCGGTCGAGGGTGGTCTGCTCGCGCACGACCCCACCGACGATGTCGCGAAAATACGCCGCTTCCGCCGGCAGGTATTGCTCGCCTTCGACCTCACCGCCGAGCCAATGGCTTTCGAATTCGGCCATGATCTCGTTGATGCCGGTCGCAGCAATATCCATCTGATAAAGCGCCTGCACCGCGGCAAGCCGCGCGGCGCCGCGCTTGTTGACTTTGCGCGTGGGTTTCTCCGGGCCAGCCATGTCAGCGCATTCCCTGCGGCCGCTGCACCGCGATGAGCGCCAGTGCGGCGCGGGCGGCGTCGCCGCCTTTGTCCTGTTCTTCCGGACGCGCGCGGGCCCATGCCTGCGCCTCGGTGTCGACGGTGATGATGCCGTTGCCGATCGGAAATCGTTGCGCGATCGCGAGCTCCATCAATCCCCGCGCCGACTGCTGCGACACGATCTCGAAGTGCAACGTCTCGCCGCGGATGACGCAGCCGAGCGCGACCGCGCCGGCATAGCGGCGACGCCCACGGGCGGCGTCGATGGCGATGGCGATGGCCGGGGGAATTTCCAGCGAACCCGGCACGCTGACGACATCGTAGTCGGCGCCGGCTTTCTTCAGCGCCGCGGTAGCGCCGGCCAGGAGCGTATCGGCGATATCGTCGTAGTAGCGTGCCTCGACGATGAGGATGCGCGCGCCCTTGGCACGACGCTCGTTCGATTTGCCTCGCCGTGGCCCGGCCATCTGTCTTCACTCCTGCGGGGTGGTCGTAGCAAGCGCGACCGACGCGAACAAGCGCGCCTCACACCCTCAACGCGGCTGCATTTCCAACAGCCGCGCCGCATAGCGCGCCATCTGATCGATCTCGATATTGACGCGCGCGCCGGGGTCCAACGCGCCGAGCGTGGTGACTTTCAAGGTGTGGGGAATGATGAGCACCGAGAAGGTCCTGCCGTCGACCTGATTCACCGTCAGCGAGACGCCGTCGAGCGCCACCGATCCCTTGGGCGCTATGAAGCGAGCGAGCTCGGCCGGCGCGCGAAACGACAAGGCCGCGCTGTCGAGAAAATCGTCCCGGCTGACGAGTTCGGCGATGCCGTCGACATGGCCGCTGACCATATGCCCGCCAAGCTCGTCGCCAAGCCGCAAGGCCCGTTCGAGATTGAGCTTTAAGCCGCGCCGCCACCCTTCGGCCGTGGTCACGCGCAGCGTTTCCGCCGCCGCATCGACGGCAAACGACGCGCGATTGCCGGCGCGGCCGCGCTCCACCACCGTCAGGCAGACGCCCGAGCAGGCGATCGAAGCGCCGATATCGATGCCGTCAGGATCGTAGCCGCAGGCAATCTTAAGCCGGCGCAGGCCTTCGGCCTTTTCTTCAACCTCAAGAATTTCGCCTAAGTCGCTGACAATACCCGTAAACATCGATCACCTGCGCGCGTAGCGATCTTCCCGGTCGGCGCCGACGGGTTCGCTTGTTACCTGCTTGAGCCGCCCCATCAGCACGGTCCGCGCCGCGCTGTCGAGGGCATTGATACCGTCGGGCCCGACCACCATGCCTGAATGAAAAAAGACTGCCTCATCGACGAGGTCGGCGGCGAGAAAGGCCGCCGCGAGCGTCGGTCCGCCCTCGACCATCAGCCGGGTGATGCCCTTGGCGGCGAGAAGCCCCAAAGCGTCGTTCAGATCGAGCGGATCGGCGCTTGCCGGCGATCGCAGCACCTTGACACCGCTTGCCAACAGATCGAACTCGTTTTGCGGCGCGTCCATTCCGGCGAGCGCCCAAACTGGGACGTCGCGCGCGCTCCGTACCAGCCGCGACGTGCGCGGCAGGCGAAGTCTGCTGTCGGCGATGACGCGCAACGGCGAATAACGCGCCATGCCAGGCAACCGGCACGTCAGCATCGGATCGTCGGCCAAGACGGTGGCGATGCCGACCATGATGGCGTCGCTTTGCGCGCGCAACAGGTGCGCGCGGTCGCGCGCCGGCGCCCCGGTAATGGCGATCGGCTTCCGCCCGGCGGCAGCGACTTTGCCGTCGGCGGAGATCGCGAGCTTCAGGAGAACGTGCGGCCGGCCCTTGGTGAAACGAAGTATATGCCCGGCATGATCGTGACGCGCCTCTTCGGCGCTAAGGCCGACATCGACCGCGATGCCGGCGGCGCGCAGCCGGGCGTGCCCCTGCCCCGCCACTTGCGGATTGGGGTCCTCCAGCGCCGAGACGACGCGCGCAATGCCGGCCGCGATCACGGCGTCAGCGCAGGGTGGCGTCTTGCCATGATGCGAGCAGGGTTCGAG
>JBAQHW010000162.1:0-5125 GCA_049288525.1 Xanthobacteraceae bacterium | reverse complement strand
AGTCATCACCCGCGCCAACGACACCGAATACGGTCTCGTCGCCTACCTCTACACCAAGGATTTGAGCCGCGGCTTGCGCGTATCGGAAAAGCTCGATTTCGGGATGATCGGGCTGAACCGCGGACTGGTTTCCGACCCCGCGGCGCCGTTCGGCGGCGTCAAGCAGTCCGGCCTCGGCCGCGAAGGCGCGCATGAAGGCCTGATGGAGTTTTTGGAGACGCAGTATGTCTCGGTGACGTGGTAGGGCTCATCGGAGTCATGACCGAGCATGAAGTCGCGCAAAAGCTCGCCGGCGCCTGGCGCTATGTCGGCACGCGCATCAACGGTGGCACTTGGGATCGCGGCGCCAATCCGAAGGGCATGATCTATTACGGGCCGCACGGCGAGATGGCGGTGCAGATCGCGCCCGACGTCGAGCGCAAACGCGCCGGCCCAGTGATGACCGCCGAGGAGGCCAGGATCGCGATACAGGATTACATCGCCTATTTCGGCAGTTATACCATCGACGCCGCGGCCGGTACGGTAACGCATCATCGGCAGGACAGCCTGCAGCCCGGCGACAAGGGCGATCTGGTTCGCCGCTATGAATTCGTCGGCGATCGTCTGGTGCTGCGGCCGCCAAACTCGACCATGGAAGTCACATGGGAACGGATCAGATAGCTTAAATGATGCAGCCGCGACGGAATCCTACCCAAGACAATTTGGTGATAGTGTGAGTGAACAATTGCAATCGGTCGCCCAACGCCTGATCGGCTCGTGGCGCTATGTCGGCTCGACGCTTGACGGCAAGCCGCAAGACGAGCGCGGCACCCACCCCAAAGGCATCATCATCTACGACGCTCACGGTCATATGGCATGCCATGTCGCGCCGGACCGCAACGTGAGCCGCGCCGGTGCCGAGCCGACCGGTGAAGAAGCCAAGGCGGCGCTTGCCGATCACATCGCCTATTTCGGCACCTATTCGGTTGACGAGCGGGCCGGCACGGTGACCCATCACCGGGCGGGCAGCGTGCAGCCGGGCGACAAAGGCGACGTGGTGCGCGGTTACGAATTCGCCGGCGACCGGCTCATCTTGCGGCCGGTCGGCACGACACGCGAAGTGATATGGCAACGAATCGGGTAAGGCGGCGCTGCTCATGGATATCCTGATGCCGCAGCTCGGCGAGACGGTCGCCGAAGGCAAGATCACCAAATGGTTCAAAGCCGCGGGCGAAACGGTCAAGCCCGGCGATAATCTGTTTGAGATCGAGACCGACAAGGTCTCGATGGAAGTGCCCTCGACCACAACCGGCGTGCTTTCGGAAATCCGGGTCATGGTCGGCGAAGTGGCGCTGGTCGGCGCCATCGTCGGGGTGATTGCCGATGGATCGGGTGCGGCGGCAAATCCGGGCGTTGCGGTCGCGCCGGCGGCAAAGCCTGGCACCGCGGCGCCAGCCGCCGCGGCGAAACGCGAAGAATCACAGCCGCAAAATCTGCCGCAGCCGCAGCAAGATGTGCGGCCGAGCGGACCGCTCGATCCGTTCTTCGAGGTCCGCACGCCGGCGCGCAATTACGGCCCGGCGCGGGTTTCGGGCGGGCGGGCGGTAACGCCGTTGGCGCGCCGGCTAGCCGGCGATGCCGGCATCGATCTGGCCGGAATCACCGGCTCAGGTCCGCACGGCCGCATCGTCGCCCACGACGTCGCAGCGGTGCAGCCGTCGTCGCCTGCCGTCGCTGCGGGACCGGGCCCCGCCGAGATCAAAGCGTTGTTTGCGCCCGGAAGCTACGACGAGGTGCCGCTCGATGGCATGCGCCGCACCATCGCCGCGCGGCTCACCCGAGCCGCCGCCGTTCCGCATTTCTATCTGATCACCGACGTCGTCATCGACCGGTTGATCGCGCTGCGCGAGGAAGCCAACGGCGCGGCAGCGAAAGACAAGGACGGCAATCCGGGTTTCAAGCTTTCGCTCAATGATTTTGTCATCCGCGCGCTGGCAATGGCGATGCAGCGGGTGCCGGCGGCCAACGCGGTATGGGCCGGCGACTGCATCCTGCGCCTGCACGCTTCCGACATCGGCGTCGCGGTGGCGCTCGACGGCGGTCTGATCACGCCGGTCATTCGCAACGCCGAAACCAAATCGCTGAGCGCGATCTCGGCGGAAATGAAGGAACTCGCGTTGCGTGCCCGCGACAAGAAACTGAAACCCGCCGAATATCAGGGCGGCTCGTCGGCGATCTCCAATCTCGGCATGCATCAGGTGCGCGAATTTACCGCCATCATCAATCCGCCGCACGCGAGCATTCTTGCGGTCGGCGCCGCGCGCCGGCAAGCGATCGAGAAAGAGGACGGCGGCGTTGGTTTTGTCAGCATGCTGAGCCTGACGCTGTCCTGCGATCACCGCGTGATCGATGGCGCGCTCGGCGCGGAACTGCTCGCGGCGGTCAAACACCACCTCGAATCGCCGGTCAGCATGCTGGTATGAGGACGCGACAATGAGCGCCGCCAAGCGCGAGATCATACTGATAGGGCCGCTCAAGCCGCTCGTGGTCAGAGGCCTCGAAGCGGCCTGCACGGTTCACAAGGCCGCCGAAGCCAAGGATCGCGAGGCTTTCTTTGCCGCGCACGCGAACGTGGGCGCGATCGCCTGCAGCGCCACGACCGAACTGATCCCCGGCAGCGTCATGGCGAAGTTTCCGAAATTGCAGATCGTGGCGAGCTTCGGCGTCGGCTACGACCACATGGACGTCAAATATGCCGCCGCGCACGGCATTATCGTAACCAATACGCCCGATGTCCTCACCGAGGAGGTCGCCGACACCGCGCTCGGCCTGCTGCTGTGTACGGTGCGCGAATTCCCGCAAGCCGAGCGCTTCGTGCGCGCCGGTACCTGGGCGCAAAAGGGCTATCCGCTCAGCAAGGCGACGCTGCGCGATCGCACCGTCGGCATTGTCGGCATGGGTGCGATCGGCCAGGCTATCGCGCGGCGTTTGGCCGCTTTCGGCGTTTCGGTCGTCTATCACGCCCGTAACAAGCGGCCGGAACTGCCCTACCGGCACCATCCGAAGCTTCTCGACATGGCGCGCGACGTCGATACGCTGCTGGTGATCGTGCCGGGCGGCGCCGCCACGCAAAACATGATCAATGCCGAAGTGCTGGACGCGCTGGGGCCGAACGGCATCCTGATCAACATGGCGCGTGGCTCTGTGGTCGACGAGCCGGCCCTGATCGAAGCGCTCAGGGATAAGCGCATCATGGCGGCCGGGCTCGACGTTTACGTCAAGGAGCCCGAAGTCCCGGCGGAGCTGATCGCCATGGACAATGTCGTGCTGTTTCCCCATCTCGGTTCGGCGTCAGTGCACACCCGCGACAAGATGGATCAGCTCGTCGTCGACAACATCGTTGCCTGGGCTCACGGCAAGCCGCCGCTGACGCCGGTGCCGGAAACGCCATTTACGTCCTGGGGCGCGGATTAGATCATGTCCCGCAAAAGTAGAAATCGGTTTTGCGAAAAGCATGCGCGAACACAAGCAGCGAATGGCGCCGCGCACGCGGAGTGTCCTTAAAATGCATCGCTGTGGCGTGATCGTCGTCGGAGCTGTTGCAGCGAGCCTCTATGCCGGCGCCGGGTGGGCGCAAACTGCGCCGCCCGACGCGCCGGCGGACACGCAGCCGGATATGCCGGAAGACGTTCCACCACAATTCTTGCGGCCGCAGGACGCACCGCAAACTGCGCCAGCGCAGAACGCGCCGGCGCCAAACGCACAGTCGGCGCCGTCACCGGCCAACGGCTTGAGCGATGCGGCCAATGCCATGATCGGCGCGTGGGAATTTTCCAACGCCGACCGCGACAAGATTTGCCATTTCACCTTCCGCCCCGATCCCGCCGCCGGGGGCTATAAGCTCGACGTCGATCCGAATTGCCCAACTTTATTTCCGTCCGCCGCCAATATGGCCGGCTGGTCGTTGGACAATTATGGCGATCTGCATCTGCTCGATGCCGAGGGCAAGGACATCGTCGATCTCAGCCAGGTGGAAGGCGGCATGTATGACGGCTTCACGCCGGAAGAGGGCCGCTACATCCTGCAGGCCGCCGCCGCGGCGCCGACACTCACGGCCGACGATGTGGCCGGCGATTGGGCGGTCACGCGCGGCGCCGGCAAGCCGATTTGCGTGCTGACGCTTGCCAACAGCCCTGCCGGCGGCGGCTTGGCGCTGACCGTCAAGCCGGGCTGCGATCCCTTCGTCACGAGCTTTGCGCCGAGCGCATGGCGCCTGGATCAGGGCTCGCTGGTGTTGCTGTCGGCGCACGGGCAGAGTTGGCAATTCGAAGCAAACGATCCCAAAACCTGGCAACGCGTGCCGGACACCGCCGACCCCATGCTGCTGACGAAGCAGTAAGGCCTCATTCAGTAGATTCATCGCCAATGAAAAAGAAGTATCAGGTCGTCATTGTCGGCGGAGGTCCCGTCGGTGTCGCGCTCGCGGTCGAACTCGGTCAGCGCGGAATTTCCTGTGCGCTGATTGAGCGCCGGCTCGAGCCGCAGCGCATTCCCAAGGGTCAGAACCTGACGCAACGCGCGATGGAGCATTTTCACGCCTGGGGCGTCGCCGATGAGGTGCGCGCCGTACGCATCCTGCCGCCGGATTATCCGATGAGCGGCATTGTCGCCTACCGCAACTTGAACAGCCAATATTGGTACGCGCCGCCGCTGCGCGAGATCGTCAATGCCTACTATTTCGAAAAGAACGAAAGGTTGCCGCAATATCTGGTCGAGGACGTGTTGCGCAAACGCATGGCGCAACTCGCTGGCATCGACGCGCGTTTCGGCTGGACCGCCGAGACGATCGAACAAGACGGCGATGGCGTGCGCGTCACCGCCGCGGGGCCGAACGGCGCGGGGCGCGAGGTGTTCGAAGCCGACTATCTGGTGGGCTGCGATGGCAGCCGCTCCATCGTGCGGCGTGAGATCGGCGTTGCTCGCAGCGGTGCAGATTTCGATCAGATCATGGTGCTTGCCCTGTTCCGCTCGCGCGATCTGCACGAGAAGCTCAAGCGCTTTCCGCCGCGTTCCACCTATCGCGTGCTGCACCCCGCGCTCAAGGGTTATTGGCAGTTCTTCGGCCGCGTCGACGTCGGCGAGAGCT
>JBAQHW010000161.1:0-11608 GCA_049288525.1 Xanthobacteraceae bacterium | reverse complement strand
TTCAAAAGTCGATCACGACATCCAGAACGGCTTATGCGCTTCGCGTTCCGCATCGCAGCGGGTGATGCCGATATCGCGCAAGGTGGCGTCGGGCAATCCTTGCAGTTCTTGGCGCGAACGTGAGCGGTGCTGCCACTCGGCGATGCGGCGAACAATGTGATCCCAATTCAAGCTGCGGGTGCGGTGGCTGGTCATTGCGGTGGTGGTCATGGCTTGCTCCTATCCGGCAATCAGCGTTGATCACAAACTAGCTCGGGTTTGCAGTCCGAAATGTGATTGCAAGCACAGTTCGGCGCTTTTCCATTAAGCTTTTGCGATAGAAGTGTTTTTAGCTGTTCTACGAGGGATAGGCGCGCAGTTGCGGCTGCGTTAAGCGGCCTTTGGCGCGGACGCCGGCGTAATCTCACAGATGCGAGTCACGGGTTCCGGTAACAGCGCGTCGGTCCGATCATAGCCGACGGCGCGCAGAAGCCCGTGCGCCGGGCACATGGCCACCGCAAGCCGCGTGTAGGGATTGAGAACGGGTTCCCGCACCCAAGCGAAGCCCGGTGCCGAGGCGGCGCCGTCCCAGGCCTTGAGCGATTCGCGGCGTGCCCGGCTATAGCTCGCCGCATCGGCAAAGGAACTTTTCAGGAAGCGCCGCGTGCCAATGCGGCCCTCCCAGCCATCCCGGCGCGGCACCCAATCGTTGGCCGCGCTGGTTTCTTCCTCGCGGGTGACGAAGCCTTGCTCGGTGCGTTCGATGACGCAGGTCTCGCCTGCGCTACATCCGGCCAGCACATAGATCACCGGCCGCGCCACCGGCGTCGTCTCCAGCATGCGGCGCGCCGCGGCAAAATCGGCGCAGGTCTCGAAGGTCCGCCGCAAAAGCTGATCCGGCGGCATGAGATCGCTCGAATTCCAGATGGTCCGCATATTGGCGCCGAAATCATACGGCCGCAGCCAGCGATGCTCGGTACGCCGGCGCATCGGCGCCTGGTTGACGCAGGCCGCAAACCGATGCGGCGCCATCGCCGTAAGCGCACCGACGTAACCGGGCCAGGTGACGCTGAAGAAGCCGCCAAAGTCGCTACGCATCTGCGCCACTTCGGCGTAACGGCCGAGACCGAGGAAAGGCCAATCGAGCGTGCGCAACAGCCATGGCACGCCGTTATGGTCGACGGCGAGCGACGTGCAGGCCCATTGATAGGAGGCATTGAGCAGCCAAACGCCCGAAAAACCCAAGGCTTGCGCGATTTGCGCTATTTCCTCGACATAAGGCGAGCGCGAGCGGGAAAGCCAGCGCCGCGATGCCCAGTCGAGCGTCGGCACCAACGGCAGCGATGCCCGCGGCAAAAAACCGAGGCATGCGTCACGCAAGGCGCGCGCCCTGCCCGCGCTCCGCTCGGCATGTCGGAGCGGACCGCCGTCACGCAGATCGACCACCGGAATCGCTTGCAGCGCAGTCATGCGAGACCACTTCACAATTGGCATTATTCTTTCGCGATGAGTGCATGCATCATCGTCAAAGCGCGGCAGCTTGGCAAGCGAGCCCCCGCCTAGGACCACGCCGAAATTGTAAGGACCGTGGTGCTAGAACTCGGCGTCTGCGTCGGCCGCCGCGGCAATCGCCGCCTGCAAGCGGCCGGCCGGACCGTGCCTTGTCTTCGATCCTGTAAATTTGCATATAAGCGGCATTACATATCGACTTGAAATGCACGGGAGGAATTGAGAATGGAGCTGAAATCGACGCGCCGCATCGTCACCGGCCACGACGCGAAAGGCAAAGCGGTCGTGCTGTTCGATGCACCGCTGCAGCCCAAGCAGCGCAGCGCCGGCAGCAACGGCATGACGCTGTTATGGGTGACGGGTGAATCCCCGGCTGACGTCGCCGGCTCGACCGACCGCGCGCAAACCCAGGTCGGCGTGCCGCCGCCGGCCAACGGCGCCGTCTTCCGCATCGTCGATTTCGCGCCGTTGCCGCCGCAGGCGGCGCCGGTCGATCATCATCAGATTCTTCTATCCATGGGCATCGATCCGGCGACGCAAGGCCATGCCCGTCACGCCAACACGCATCGAACCAGAACCATCGACTACGCCATCGTGCTCGACGGCGAGATCGACATGCTGCTCGACGACACCGAGGTCCACGTGAAAGCGGGCGATGTCCTGGTGCAGCAGGCCACCAATCATGCCTGGGTCAACAACGGCACCAAGCCGTGCCGCATCGCTTTCATCCTGATCGACGGCAAAACGCCGCCGGCGTGGCAGCAAGGCTGGAAACCGTAGCGGGAAGCGAAGCTACTCCGCCGCTTGCTGATGGCGGTGGAACAGCGGCACGATCTGCGCGCGTTCGCCGGCCAAGGCGACAACGACGCTCGATTCCGGCACCGCAATCCAGTTTTTATGATCGCGATCAAGCGGTTCGGACACGATGACGATGCCGGTATCGGTTTCGCGGTAATACAGCGTATTGGCGCGATCGTTCACCGCGTAGCGAAAAGCGTAGAGGTCCCGTCCGTTCGACAGCGCCGCGGTGAAGCGCAGCCGGTCGCCCGGAGTGGTTTCGTTCATGAACCCGGTAAGCTCCGCCAGAACGGTTTCCGCCGCCGCCACCGGCTGTTCGATGCCGGCGCCGAGCATGGCGAGGAAAACGGCTTCCGAATCGGTCGTGCCGATGCGGGCCGGATAGAGCGCGTCGGGGATAAGGCCCTCGACCCTGCGGCGGAGGCGACCCCAACTGCCGATAAAGCCGTTGTGCATGAACATCCATTGGCCGGAGGCAAACGGATGACAGTTCGGCCGGGTGATCGGAGTGCCGGTGGCGGCCCGGACATGGGCGAAGAACAGATGCGACTGGAGATGCCGGCACAGATACCGCAGATTCTCGTCGGACCAGGCCGGGCGCACTTCCCGATAGAGCCCCGGTTCCGGATGGCTTCCATACCAACCGAGCCCGAAGCCGTCTCCGTTGGTGCTGGCGGTCGATTCCAGAGCCTGAATGCTCTGCGATATCAATGAATGCGACGGCTCGGTCACATAGTGCTCAAGCGCCGTCGTCTCTCCGCGATATGCAATCCAGCGGCACATTGCTTCGCCTCTGTCGGCGTCCCGTCACGCCACTAATGTGGCGTCCCGAATCCATTGCACCACCTTGTGTAAGGCAATTTCGGCACCTTCGTGTTGATTTTCAGTAAAAATGCGGACCTGCGCATCGGCCGAGGTACCCTCGATCACGATTGCCCGGCAATTACCGACCTGTTCGGCGCAGCCCAGCGCCTGCGCATCGGCTTCGACCCAGGCGATGACCCGGTCGAGCATGTCGGCAATCGGGACGGCCCCGGCCCGAGTCACAAAGGTCCCCTGGGCCCCGTACCGCTGAGCCCGCCACTTGTTCTCGACCGCGATGGCCCGGTCGACGGCGTCGACGCCGGCCTCGTGCTCTGGGTGCCGATAGAGGAAACGAGCCAGCGACCGGTACAGCGCGGCGATGGCGATGCTGTCGTCAAGCCGCGTACAGCAGTCCGGTGCGCGCAATTCCAGGGTGGGATATTTGACCGAAGATCGGATGGCCCACCACAGATGGCTAGCATCCTGCATCGCGTCGGAACGCACCATCGCGTCCACATAGGCATCGTATTCCGCGGCGTTGCGGAACAGTTCCGGCAAGCCGGTGCGCGGCAACTCGTCGTAGGCGGCAAGCCGATAGCCCTTCAACCCGGTCGGCCGCCGCTGCCAGAACGGCGACGAGGCGGCGAGCGCGATAAACAGCGGCAAATACGGCAGCATGCGCATCATGACGTCGATGCGGCGCGCCGGATCGGGAAATTCCACATGCACGTGCATGCCGCACAGCATGTTGCGCTGGCCTATCATCTGCAGGTCGTCCATCACTTTGTCGTAACGATCCTTCGGGCTCTGCACCGACTCCCGCCATGACGCCAGCGGATGCGTACCGCAAGCCAGGATGGAAAGGCCGTGTTCGGCGGCCGCTGCGGCGGCGTTCAGGCGCAGTTGCCGCAACTCGATCCGCGCGTCGTCGACGCGGCAATGCGGTTCGGTCGCGACTTCGATTTGCGCCTGCAGAAATTCGCGGCCGATATGGCCCGGCGCCCCGAAAGCCGCCGCCTGGAACAGCGCGTCGGGCGTCTTTGCCGGCACCTCGCCGGTTTCCGCGTCGGAGAGGAAATATTCCTCTTCGATGCCGAACTGAAAATCGTCATCGGCGGTGAAAATGCGCGCCGGCTGTCCGGGAGACAACAGCGTCCGGATATGCAGCCGACGGTCGCTCGGATCGAAACTGAATTCCATGGCTTTGTCCGCCTAATGGCTTTGTCCGTTTAGTCGTCCAGTTGGTTCGCGTGGATGTCCGCTCGTCAGATACCTTGCGTCTGCAACCAGCACTCCAACAACGCCACTTGCCAAAGCTTCGAATGCCCCTTGGGCGTGAGTTCGCCCTCCGGATTTTTCAGCAGCCGGTCGATATAAGGCCGATTGAACAGGCCCCGTTGACGGGCGCGGCTGTCATCGAGAACGCCGCGCACGAAGTCGAGGAACGCGCCGCGGATATATTTAAGCGCCGGCACGGGGAAATAGCCCTTCGGTCGGTCGATAACGGCGTCGGGCACAAGGCCGCGGGCGGCTTCCTTGAGAATGTGCTTGCCGCCGCCGGCAACCTTGAGTTCGGCGGGGATGCGCGCCGCCAGTTCGACCGCCTCGTGATCGAGAAACGGCACCCGCGTTTCCAAGCCCGCGGCCATCGCCATATTATCGACCCGCTTGACCGGATCGTCGACCATCATGATCTGGGCATCGAGTTGCAGCGTTTGATCGATCGGGATTGCACTGCGGCAGTTGCGGAAAAACGAATCGACGAATGTCCGGCTGTAATCACCGTTCATCAGGTCCGGAGCGACCAACTCCGCCATCTCGGCGTGATCGCGATCGAAATAGACGCGGGCGTAATCCTCGGTGGCGTCGTTCGAACGCATCAAGACGGGATACCAATGATAGCCGCCGAAAATCTCGTCGGCGCCCTGGCCGCTCTGCGCCACTTTCACGTATTTCGCCACTTCCTGAGACAACAGATAAAATCCGATGGCATCGTGGCTCATCATCGGCTCCGACATCGCCGCCACCATGCCGGGCAGCGCACCAATGGCACGTGCGCCGTCGACGCGAATGCGGTGATGGTCGGTGGCAAATTGCTGTGCGATCAAATCGGAATAGTGGAATTCATCGCCCTCGACGTCACCGACGGTCTCAAAACCGACGGAGAAAGTCTTTAGGTCCTTCTGGCCGAACTGGGCCAGCAGTGCGACCAGCAGCGAGCTGTCGAGACCGCCGGAAAGCAGGACACCGACCGGCACGTCGGCGACGCGACGGCGCTCGACGGCTTTGCTGAGTGCGGCACGGACTTCTTCGCGCCAGTCCGCTTCGCTCATGCCGCGATCCGCCGCCCGCGGTCCGACTTCGAGCTGCCAGTAGACTTCCTCGTGGCGGCGTCCGTCGGCTTCGATCGTGCAGATCGTGGCCGGCGCCAGCTTGCGCACGCCTTTGATGATGGTCATCGGCGCCGGCACCACGGCGTGCCAGCTCAGATAGTGATGAAGCGCAGCGGGATCGATCGCGGTGTCGACGCCGCCGGCGGCGAGTAATGCCGGCAGCGTCGAGGCGAAGCGGAAGCGGCCGTGCTCTTCGCTATAGTAGAGCGGCTTGATGCCGAGCCGATCGCGCGCCAAGACGATCCGGCCGGAATCGCGCTCCCACACGGCGAATGCGAACATGCCGTGAAACCGTTCGACGCAGCGCGGTCCCCATTCGGCATAGGCCTTGAGGATGACTTCGGTATCGCCCTGCGAGAAAAACCGGTAGCCCTTGGCGGAAAGCTCGTTGCGCAAGTCGCGGTAGTTGTAGATGCAGCCGTTGAAGACAATGGCGAGGCCGAGTTCCGGGTCGATCATCGGTTGCTGGGACGCAGCGCCGAGGTCGATGATGCTCAGCCGGCGGTGACCGAATGCCACGGTATTTTGCGAAAACGTGCCGCCGGCATCCGGGCCGCGCGGGCGCATTTTTTGTGTCATCGCCGCAAGCGAACTGCATGCCGGAGCGCCATTAAAGATAACCTCGCCGCAAATGCCGCACATTTAATCACGTCCTGGAAATGACACACGTCCCACCGAGCCCGAATTAACGCATTGGCGGCGAATCGGGTTCCGGGCGTTCTTTGCGCGGCAGATCAATGATTTGCGGGGACTTCCAGCCGTAAATGACTAGGTCAACAGCCGGCGAACGGCTGCATTCCACGCCGCCAATTTCTCCGCGCGCAAGCCAGTTGGCATTTGCGGCTGAAACCGCTGCTCCAGTTGCCAGCGCTGCATGAAACGATCCGGTTCGGGAAAAAAACCAGCATGCAGACCGGCGAGATACGCAGCGCCAAGGGCGGTGGTTTCCCTGATTTGCGGCCGGTCGACGGCGCTGCCGATGATATCGGCAAGCCGCTGCATGCACCAATCCGAGTTCACCATGCCGCCATCGACGCGCAACGTCTTCAGTGAGTTATCGGCGATGCGCCAATCGGCCTTCATGGCCGCAAGGAGATCGGCAGTCTGGAAGCAGACGCTTTCCAATGCCGCCCGCGCCAGTTCGCGCGGACCGGTCGCGCGCGTCAGGCCGAATAAGGCGCCGCGCACATCCGGCCGCCAGTAAGGCGCGCCCAGCCCGACAAACGCCGGCACCAGAATAACGTCCTGCGTCGGATCGGCGGCGGCAGCCAGGTCGCCGGTTTCGGCGGCGCTCTGCACGAGATGCAAGCCGTCGCGCAGCCATTGCACCGCCGCACCGGCGACGAAAATCGAGCCTTCGAGCGCATAGCTGCGTTTGCCTTCGAGCTGATAGGCGATCGTCGTGAGCAACTGGTTCTGCGATGCGACCGGCGTCGTGCCGGTATTAAGAAGGGCAAAGCAGCCGGTGCCGTAAGTCGCCTTCAGCATGCCCGGTGCGAAGCAGGCCTGACCGATCGTCGCCGCCTGCTGATCGCCGGCGATGCCGGAGACGGGAATTGCGCCGCCGAACAGATCCGGGTCGGTCACGCCGAACGCCGCGGAGCAATCCAACACCTCCGGCAGCACAGATTTGGGCACGCCCAAAATCCGCAGAAGCTCGTCGTCCCACCGCCCGTCGTGAATATCGAACAACAAGGTGCGCGAGGCGTTGGTCGCGTCGGTGGCATGAACTTTTCCACCGGTGAGCCGCCACAGCAAATAGCTGTCGACGGTGCCGAACGCGAGTTCGCCGCGCGCGGCCCGATCAGCGGCGTCAGGGACGTTCGCCAGGAGCCAAGCAAGCTTGGTGCCGGAAAAATACGGATCGAGCAGCAGTCCGGTTTTCGCCGCGAACAGATTTTCATATCCGCCGGCTTTGAGCCGCGCGCACAAATCCGCCGTGCGCCGATCCTGCCAGACGATCGCGCGATGGACCGCACGGCCGGTTGCACGCTCCCATAGCAGCGTCGTTTCGCGCTGATTGGCAATGCCGATGGCGGCAATGTCGCGGGCGGCGGCACCGGCCTGACGCATCGCGCTCCGGCACGACTCTACGGTCGTCGCCCACAGATCCTCGGGCTCATGCTCGACCGCGCCGTCGACCGGAAAATGCTGCGGAAATTCCTGCTGCGCGACTGCGGCAATCGAGGTGTCGGGCCGAAACAACATCGCGCGCGTCGACGTCGTACCCTGGTCAATGGCGAGGACGTAGGATGCCACGGGGTTACGGCCCTTTTCTGTTGGGCGCTTCGCTCCCCCGGGCGCCGGAGGCGAGAGGCCGCAACACGGGCTTTACAATACAATGATTTGCCGGCGCCGGAACGATCGGTCGCCTGCGGAGCCGCCGGACCGCGTTACTGCGCCTGCTCCAGTTTGGCGAGCTGACCCATGGCGGAAGCCGAGCCGAGGTCGGCGGCGCGTTGATACCAGTGTTTCGCTCGTGCCGGATCCGGCGCCATGCCGACCGCGCCGAGTTGCCGGATGATGAGCGGATCGAATGTCGCGCCGAGCTCGAGCGCCGCTTGCGCATTGCCGGCATCGGCTGCGCGGCGCAACAAAAGCCGCGCCGACGCGATGTCGCCGCTCATCAGGAGCGCCTTGCCGCGTTTGATCATCTCGATAATCTCCGTTTCATCGATTTGTGGCGTTGGCATCGCGGCTTCGGCTGACGCTGTCGTTACAGCCGGCGATATTTCGGGCACGACCGGCGACTGAGGCGGCCTCGTTGCGGGCGGGGAAGAAACCTCCGCCAACGGCACGACCGCGGTGACCGGCGCGGCCGTGGCCGGCAGCGACGTGAGCGGAGCCGTTGCCGGCGGCGTCTCGTTTATTGCCACCTCGCTCTCACTCGATTGCGGCGCCCAATTCGCCGCGGCCGATTGCGCCTGGCTCGACTGTGGCGCGGCGTCCGGCATTTGCACCTGCACGGGTTTGACGGAATTGCTGGTCATCGCCGGCGCCTGGATGTCGAGCGGCACGATCTCGGCGATCTTCTTGACGTTAGGCAGCGATACGACGCCCCAAGCGATCAGCGCCGCCAGTCCCATCACGCCAGATAGCCGCAGCACCATCGGCTTGAGCGTCCGCGCGTCGTCAACGGCCGGTTCGGGGATCGCCTCGGGATCGAGCATCAATTGGCGCTGCAAATCCACGATGGCCCGGTCGCCGCTGAACTCCGGCGTTGCTGGCCGCACCAGCCGCGGCGCCGGCGGCGGCAGGGGCCGTCCTGCGGGCGATAGGCGATCGCGCGCCCAGCGTGGCGCGTATCTTAACGATGCATCCAAATCTTCAGGCTGATGGATCGGAGAACTCATGATCGCCTCCCATTGCTTTCAAGCTCCGACGTTTACAAAACGATGGCGGATTTCCTCCGGTCGTTGCGGCGTGCGTGCGTAGGATCGAACGAGCTGACCAAGCTTGCAGCACGCATCAGACGATCGGTTGCGGCCGGCCGATCGCAGGCATTCACGGGGTAAGCGGCGCCGCGCGCGCGTGACACGGCCGCGTTGGTGTTCAGACGTTCGCCGGACGCGACAAAATAGAGTTGAGCCGGTAGTTGTCGCTGACCGGCGCACGCGGTGATATCGAATTCTCGGGAAATTGCTGCAGTCGGCGAACAACCGGCCAATACGCAGCGAACCTGAAATGGCCGGACCGGCCGCTGCCAGCCTCCCCCCATGAAAAACCCCGAGCGGCGGACCTGCGCGTTACGCAACACACACAATCGCGCAGCAGCTCCGCAACGTCTGACCCACCCTCGCCGCGCTTGAAGCCGAACGCGTTTGATTGCGATACGCGGTGCTGCGCGAACTTGAATGCTGATGGTCAAGGGGCATTGGGGCGCCGGTATGATCCGGACCGGATGATTCTAGGGCGCGCCTGCCGTAATCCGGCGACCGCCGAAGCAAAAACACCAAGGATTTCTGCGGAATATTCCTGCGGAATTATGACCGCAGCGACATGCATGGCGGACCCAGCCGGAAAGCGGCCGGGAATCGCGCCCGGCACGCCGGGCCACGACTTCACAGCGACAGGATTTCGGCGGAATCATTTTTGCTATGTTGCTTGTTCGGCGACTCAGTTAGCTTGGCAAGCGCTGGGATCTCGGGGCGAGACCAGCTTTAAACCGATGACGATCTCGCGACCATATTCGCGGTCATTATGATCACGGTCATGGCGCTAAGGCCGACAGGCCGTTGTGATTGGCAGATCGCGTAGGACCTGCGGCGAGGTCGAATGTTTCCGAATGTGCGTCTGATGATCGTGGCGGTGCTGGCCTCGATCATGGGCATTAGCTGCGCTTTGGGTCTGTTCGCTGAATTCCGCGTCAGCCACGATTCCTTTTTGCGCGAATCCAATGCCGGCGCGCCCTTGCAGCTGGGTCTGAGCGGTGCCACCGCCATCATAGATACGCCGACGACATTTGGGATTCGCTTCCAGGCCCAGCCGGCGCCGCGCGCCGCCGGCACAGGCATCGACCATCAGGCCTTCGATCATGCCGTCGCAACGCCCGGCGCGGCCGCCGCGCCGAAGCAGCAGTTGGCGCCGGCGGCGGTGCCCGCCCCGGCAATCAATGCCTCTCGATCTCCGCCGGAAGTTGCCGCCTCGCCTCAAGCGGCGGCCCCGCAGGCGGCGTCCGATACTGCTGTCGAACCGGCAACCCCGGCCGCTACCGGCTCAACGGGCGCACCAGACAGCGCATTGCGCAGTCAACGAAGTCCGCAGGCCGAACCTGCCGCCAGCAAGCCTACCGGCAGCACACCAGCCGCCACTGCCGACAATAAGCCTACCGACACCAAGTCTACCGAGATTAAGCCTGCCGAGGCCAAGCCTGCCAAGACCAAGCCTGCCGAGACCAAGCCCGCCGAGATCAAGCCTGCCGAGATCAAGCCTGCCGAGATCAAGCCTGCCGAGGCCAAGCCTGCCGAGATCAAGCCTGCCGAGATCAAGCCTGCCGAGGCCAAGCCTGCCGAGGCCAAGCCTGCCGAGATCAAGCCTGCCGAGATCAAGCCTGCCGATAATCTGGCGGACCGGAAAGCCGCGGCGTCTCGGCCAAAGCGGGAGGCAGCACCGTCAAGGTCCACACGGGAATTAAAATTCGCGCCACAACGAGCCCCGGCTGCCATTGCAAGGAAGCATACGACGGTGCGGCATCGGCCACTTATCGCGCGTCGCGTCCCGCGAACCCGGGCTGTTGCCCCGGCACAGGGCTTCACACCGGCGCAGCCGACTTATCAATGGGTACCGCAAATACAATCGGCGCAACCGATCCGCCGTCGCCGGATTATCAGGCGGACCCGTCCGGTTCGTAATTCGGCCCAACCCCGCCAGCCGGCGATCTCGAACACCTCAGCGGCCAACGCGCCGGAGTAAGCGCGCGAGGCCCCCGCCAAAGCGCATCCCGATTTAACGAAATATTTTTGCGGGACATGCTCAGAGGCTGCCGCAGTAGATATCTTTGAGCAGCTTGATAATCCGCGCCGCGCGCGGATCGCTGACCCGGTAGTACAATGTCTGCGACTCGCGGCGGAATGCGACAAGGCCGTCGGTCCGCATCAGCGCCAGATGCTGTGAAAGAGCGGATTGGCTCAGCCCGACTGCTTTGACGAGATCGCCGACCTTCATCTCGCCATGCATGATGAGCGAGCACAAAATGAGCAGCCGGTTCTCATTGCCGAGCAGTTTCAACATGCGCGCCGCCGTCTCCGCCTGTGCCGCGAGCATGTCGAGCGCCGCGGCGTCACGGGAGCGATTGGTGCCCTTTGCAGGACGGCCGCCGCTGGGCCCTTTGGTTTTCGGTCGCGTCATGGCGTCCATGGGCCTGGCTCGCGTCAGATCAATTCCCGGCCGCTGAGACAGCGGCCACTCATTTAGAATTGACTAATTTAGGACTCGCCGATAAATCTTAGCCGAACCGCCGAGCAGAGGCAATAAGCAGCGCCAGATAACATCATTCCGGCGCCGGGAGGAGTCGATGTCCGGCCTGATACGGCAGAGCCGCCGGCATAAATCGCGCCGATCTTTTTTGCGCATTGGCGCGGCGGCAGCCGGCGGCGCGATGCTCGGCGGAACCGCCGGCGCAGCAG
>JBAQHW010000160.1:0-13083 GCA_049288525.1 Xanthobacteraceae bacterium | reverse complement strand
GAGCGCGGGCTTCATGAGCGCGGGCTTCATGAGCGCGGGCTTCATGAGCGCGGGCTTCATGAGCGCGGGCTTCATGAGCGCGGGCTTCATGAGCGCGGGCTTCATGAGCGCGCGGCGCGAGCAGCAGCGAATGTCAAATCCGCTCCCCTAGTGCCGCAACGGGAATCGGGAAGCGGCAATGTTTACGCTCTATTCGATGCAACGCTCGGGCAACAGCTACAAGGTGCGGCTTGCCTTGGCGCAGCTCGGCATCCGCTACCGCCTGATCGAAATCGATATTCTCAAGGGCGAGAGCCACACGCCGGAATTCCTCACCAAGAATCCGAACGGCCAAGTGCCGCTTCTGGAAGTGGCGCCGGGCCGCTACCTCGCCGAATCAAATGCGATTCTCTGGTACATCGCCGGCGGCACGCCGATGGCGCCGGAGGACCGCATCGACCGCGCCGAGATTTTGCAGTGGATGTTCTTCGAGCAGCACAGCCTCGAACCCAATCTGGGCGCCGCCTATTTCTGGCTGACTTCGGTGAAGGGCGGCCGAGAATTGCAGAGCCACGCACTGGAAGACTGGATGGAGGAAGGCAATCGTGCGCTCGGCGTAATGGAGAAACACCTTATCCTGCACGATTACTTTGCCGCCGACCGCTACACCATCGCCGACATCGCGCTGTACGCCTACACCCACGTGGCGGAGCAATGCGATTACGATCTGCAGTCGTTTCCGGCGATCCGCGCCTGGCTCGATCGCGTCGTCCGTGAGCCGGGCCACGTGCCGATGGCGTTCAGCCCGCTCGCGGCCATGCCGGCGCTGTAGGCAGCGGGGCGTCGGGACCAGGCGCGCTGGTGATACCTGAAAGCGACGCCGCCGGTTTATCGCCGGCGGCGAGCGTTGCATTAACCAGGCGTTAACCAAAAAACACTGAATCGCCTTGTTTCTTCAACGCCGCCGCCCAAGTCCGCCGCGATCATCACCGCCATGCTCAATGTGATTCGCCAAAGTGATTCGCCAAAGCTCATGACCAAGGATGACGACGATGACTGAGCTGACCGGAATGGTCGGTTTTGCCTCCCCGATTGCGAGAAAAACGATCGCCAAGCGGCGCCGCCTCGGCGTCGAATTATGCGCAACGCTGGCGCTTGCGGTTTCGCTGTTGGTGGCGGCAACCGCGGTATCGATCGGCATGGCGCGCGCGCAAGCCCATGCGCTCCACGCCGCCAGCATCCGGCTTTAACAATCCGCCCTAACAACCCGTCTTGCGGTCGTCGGCTTGCGATTGTGGGCTTCAATCGACCTTGATATGGGCCGAGCGGATGATCGGCCACCATTTGTCGAGTTCGGCCTGATGATAGGCCAACAGCGCCGCCGGATTTTGCTGCTGCACCGGGAATATCACCTGGCCGAGCGCTTCGATGCGCTGGCGCGCCTTGGGATCGGCAAGCGCCGCCATGACGGCATGGTCGAGGCGGTCGACGATCGGCGACGGCGTTCCCTTGGTGGTCCACAAGCCATGCCAGAACGAGATCGACAGGCCCGGCACGCCGGCCTCGATCATGGTCGGCGTGTCCGGCGATTTCGCCCAGCGCTGCTCGCTCATCACGCCGAAGGCTTTGAAGCGCCCCGCCTGCACGTTGCCCAGCGTCTGCGACGCTTCGAGGCAGGACAGGTCGATCTGGCCGCTGATGAGGTCCTGCATCGCCGGTCCGCCGCCGCGATAGGGCACATATTGAAAATGCGCCCCGGTCTTTTGCGCAAGGGAGATGCCGCACAATTGCGCCGCGCTGCCGGCGCCGATGGAGCCGAAGGTGATCGGATTCGGATTTGCCTTCACCCAGGCGATCAGTTCGGCCGCAGTTTTCGGTGGCAGGGCGTTCTTGCCGACGATCCACAGCGGCGATTCAGCCAACAGCGAGATCGGCTGCAGATCCTTGATGATGTCGTAGTCGAGCGTATACAGCGCCGGCGAGCCGACATGGCTGGTCCAATTGCCGATGCCGATGGTGTAACCGTCCGGAGCGGCGTGCACGACGCGGCCGGTGGCGATGGTGCCGCTGGCGCCGCTGACAGTTTCGACGACAACGGTCTGGCCGAGCGAGCGGCCCATGGCGTCGGCGAGAATGCGCGCCAGCGTGTCGGTCGGACCGCCCGGCGGAAAGCCGACCAGCATGGTGATCGGATGCGACGGATAGCTATCGGCAAGCGCGAAGGCGGCGCCGGCAAATAACGCGAACAGCGCGGCAAACGCGCCGATGAAACGGGCTCGTATCATGGCATTGTCCCCCTGGTGTCCCCGTTTTTTATTGAGCATGATCGCTGCGTGCATTTCGCGATCGCGCACGCGATAACGATGACACGCGGGCGGCGCGGCGAAAAGGTCAGCAAGGCTGCCATGCTCCGGCAAACCGCACCTACGGCTTGATCGGCGGCGCCATTGACGCCACCTACGGCGGACCTGTAACCAGCGGCAAATGTTTGCATTTTTCGAAAGATTCTTATCGCCGACGGCATCGCCGCAGCAGGGCGAACCGCCGTCGACCCTGATCGCCTTCCTGTGGCACTTTGCCCGGCAGGCCAAATGGCTGTTCGCGGCTTTGTTCGTGGCGCAATTGTTCATCGCGCTCGGCGACAGCGCGGTGCCATGGTTCATCGGCCGCATCATCACGCTGGTGACCAAAACGCCGCCGGATCAGTTCCTGGCCGTGGCGTGGCCCTGGCTTATCGGCATGGCGGCCGTCGTCCTTGTTGCCCGGCCGTTGGCGACCATGATGCGTTACCTCGTCAACAACCAAGCCATCGCAGCGCCATTCACCGGTCTCATCCGCTGGCAATCGCATTGGCACGTGGTGCGGCAGAGCTGGGCGTTTTTCCAAAACGATTTCGCCGGCCGCATTGCCAATCGCGTGATGCAGACCGCGCCGTCGCTGCGCTCGACGATCACCGCGACCATCAACACGGTCTGGTACATCTTCGTGTATGGCATCTCCGCCATCGTGTTGTCCGCGTCAGCCGATCGCTGGCTGGCGTTGCCGGTGATCATGTGGTTTGCGGGCTATACCGTAATGCTGCTTTATTTCGTGCCCCACATGCGCGAGCGCTCGAAGCAAAGTTCGCTGGCTCGCTCGGAACTGACCGGCCGGATCGTCGACAGCTACACCAACATCCTCACAGTAAAACTGTTCGCGCGCGCCCGCGATGAAGATGAATATGTGCGCGATGCCGTCGAGTCCTATGTCGGCAAATTCAGCTCCTCGCAGCAGCTTCTCACCGTATTCGCCACTCTGCTCGACACTCTCAACGCGCTGTTGATTGCGGCGTCCGGCGCCTTGGCATTGGTGCTGTGGCGCTACGGCGCGCTCGAAGTCGGCGCCATCGCCATGGTGTTGCCGTTGTCGTTGCAGCTCACGAACATGTCGCGCCAGATTGCCATGAACATCACCGAGATATTCGAGGATCTCGGCGTGGTGCAGGAAGGCATGCTGAGCATCGCCCGACCGTTGCAGCTGCCCGACAAGGCCACCGCGGAGCCTCTTAGGGTGCGGGCCGGCCGCATCGAGTTCAAGAATGTGAACTTCGGCTACGGCCGCGACGCCGGGGTGTTGCAAAAGTTCAACCTGACCATCGCGCCGGGCGAGAAGGTCGGACTGGTCGGCCGGTCCGGCGCCGGCAAATCCACCGTCGTCAGCTTGTTGCTCCGCTTTTTCGCCATCGAAGACGGAGCGATCCTGATCGACGGCCAGGATATAGCGAACCTCACGCAGGAATCACTGCGGTCGCAGATTTCGGTCGTGACCCAAGACACGTCGCTGCTGCATCGCTCGATCCGCGACAATATCCGCTATGGCCGGCCGGGCGCCAGCGACGAAGAGGTCAAGCGCGCGGCGACGCTCGCACAGGCGGATGAATTCATTCCCGCACTCGAGGATATGCATGGCCGGCGCGGCTTCGACGCCCATGTCGGCGAGCGCGGCGTGAAGCTGTCCGGCGGCCAGCGCCAGCGCATCGCCATCGCGCGCGTAATCCTTAAGGACGCGCCGATCCTGGTGTTCGACGAAGCCACCTCGGCGCTGGACAGCGAGGTCGAGGCCGCCATCCAGGCGAGCCTCGGCGCGCTTATGGCCGGCAAGACGGTGATTGCGATCGCCCACCGGCTGTCGACCATCGCCCAGATGGACCGTCTGGTCGTGCTTGAGCACGGCCGTATCGTCGAACAGGGTTCGCACCGCGAGCTTTTGGCACAGAACGGTCACTATGCCGCGCTGTGGCGCCGCCAGGCCGGCGGCTTCATCGACGCCGAGGACATGCAGGCGGCGGAGTAGACCGGCGCGACACAGCGCGTGAATCGCGATAAGCTCCGCGCCTGGGGTTTCCCGGGAGGAAGCCATGAGCGTACCCGAGGAATTGCGGCAACGCGCCGAAGCCCTGCTGGCGATGGCGCTCAAAGCCCGCGAAGAGGGGCAACTCGATTACGCCGAGACACTGATTGCCGAGGCGTCCCGCTTCGTCAACGAGGCTGACGACCTCGATACGCAGTCCCGCATCGCGCGGCAGGCCCAGGACCTTCAGCCGGTCCGGCGCGGCGAAAAGAAAGATTAGAGCATGATCCGGAAAAGTGGATACCGGTTTTCCGAAAAGATCATGCTCCATCGAACAATTCTAGACACCGATCCGATTCAACCGGATCGAACCATGGTCTAGCGCGCAGAGGTCCCCGCCATCGACTTCGCTCTCACAGAGCTCGCGCAATCGGTGCGTGCCGCAATCGAAAAGATTTGTGCGCGCTTTGACGGCGATTATTGGCTCGAGCGCGACCGCGACGGCGGATTTCCCGAAACTTTCTATCGCGCGCTCGCCGACGCCGGGTGGCTCGGTATCTGCATTCCGCAAAGCCATGGCGGCTCCGGGCTGGGCATCACCGAAGCCGCGGTCATGATGCAGACCATTACCGCGTCGGGCGCCGGATTATCCGGCGCCTCCGCCGTCCATATGAACATTTTCGGCCTCACTCCGATCGCGGTCTATGGCAGCGAGGAGCAGAAGCGCCGCATGCTGCCGCCAGTCGCCGCCGGCAAGGAGAAGGCGTGTTTCGCCGTCACCGAGGCCGATGCCGGGCTTGAAACCGCCAAGCTCAAAACCCGCGCCGAGCGCCACGGCGACAGATACGTCATCAACGGCGCCAAAATCTGGATCTCGACCGCGCAGGTCGCCGACCGGATGCTCATTCTCGCCCGCACCGCACCGATCGAACAGGGACGCAAGCCGACCGACGGTTTGAGTCTGTTCTACACTGCGCTCGATCGCCGCCGCGTGACCGTGCGCGAGATCGAGAAAATGGGCCGCAAGGCTGTCGACTCCAATGAGCTGTTCATCGACGGTCTGGAAGTGCCGGTCGAAGACCGTATCGGCGAGGAAGGCCGCGGCTTCGAATATATTCTCCACGGACTCAACCCGGAGCGCATTCTGGTCGCCGCGGAGGCGATCGGGCTTGGCCGCGCGGCGCTCGCCCGCGCCACCGCCTATGCCAAGGAGCGCGTCGTGTTCGGCCGGCCGATCGGGCAAAACCAGGCGATCCAGCATCCGCTCGCCGCGTGCTGGATGGAATTGGAAGCGGCCGATCTGATGATGCTGAAAGCGGCCTGGCAATACGACCAGAAAATGCCGTGCGCAGCGGCGGCCAATGCGGCGAAATATCTCGCCGCCGAAGCCGGCTTCAAGGCCTGCCAGACCGCGGTCTCGACCCATGGCGGCTTCGGCTATGCCAAGGAATACCACGTTGAGCGCTATTTCCGGGAAATGATGATCCCGAAGCTGGCGCCGGTGTCGCCGCAGCTTATTCTCTGCTTCATCGCCGAGCGGGTGCTTGGGCTGCCGAAGTCCTACTGACGGCAATTAGCGGCCGATTGCCGCTTTGTCGGATAATCAACACAGGGTTTTGCGAAATACGGGGAACCAATAGCCCTCTATGTCATTTGACACACGGGGTATCGTCTGTGGTGGGCTAATGGCGGTCGTTCTCATCGTCGAGGACGAGGAGCAGGTACGCGTCCTCGCCGAATCTTATCTTCAGGAACAAGGCCATCAGACCGTCTCGGCGGCCACAGCGGACGAAGCCTTGGCCGCTCTGGAGGCAACCGACGACGTCGATCTGTTATTTACCGATATCGGGCTGCACGGTGACATCCATGCCGGCATCGAACTGGCGAAGCGCGCGGTGGAGCGGCGGCCCGGCTTGAAGGTCCTCTATACCACCGGTCAGGGCGTGACCGACGGCATGCTGGCCCTGTTCGTCCCTTGCTCCGAGGTGCTGCCAAAGCCCTACACGGTCGATCAGTTGCAGGGGGTCTTGGCGAAAGGGTTCGGCATCGTCTCGTCATAGAGCATGATCGCCTCAAAGTGACGCAATCGCGCCCACCGTTTTGCAGAAGCCCGATCTTCGCGTGAGGCTTATCATCCTCGCCGCGGCGCCGTCGCAATTGGCCATTATGGCGGCCAAACTCGGCTGATTTTAACCGGAGACGTCCGATGCGCCGCTTCACCTTTGCCGCCGCAAGCTTCGCCATCGCCATCGCGGTCATTGCAATCGCGGTTCTTGCCGCGGCGCCGGCCTTCGCCGAGCAGGGACTGCTGCCGCTCAAACCGCCGCCGCCGCCACCGATCAAGCCCTACCAGGCGGTCACGGTGACGGCGCCTGCCGTCGACAACGATGCAAGCTTCATCGCTTTCCGCAAACAGCTCGGGGACGCCGCGGCCAAGAAGGATCGCGCGGCGCTTGCGCATCTGATCGTAGCGCAAAACTTCTTCTGGATGCAGGATCACGATCTCGCCGATAAACAAAAACCCGGCATCGATAATCTCGCCAGGGCCATCGGCCTGGATGCCCAAGACGGCTCGGGCTGGGAGCTGTTGAACGAATATGCCAACGAGGCGACCGCCGCCGAATTGCCGGAAAAGAAGGGCGTGCTGTGCGCGCCGGCGCCGCCGGGGATCGATCCGAAGGCCTTCCAGGCGCTGGTCGAGAGTACGGGGACCGCCCCCTCCGAATGGGGCTATCCGGTCAGCGGCGGCCTGGACGTTCATGCCGCCGCGCAATCGAGCTCACCCGTCATCGCGAAGCTCGGCATGGTTTTGGTGCGCGTCCTGCCGGATCAGCAGCAAAATCCCAGCGGGCCGGCCTTGCTGCATATTGCCACCCCGTCGGGTCAATCCGGTTATGTCGATGCCCAGCAATTGTCGCCGCTCGGCAGTGACGAGATGTGCTACACCAAGGATGCCGGCGGCTGGAAGATTGCCGGTTATATCGGCGGCGCCCCCCAATAAGGCGGCATGTCTGTCGCTGGCGGGTAATCGCTGGCGGCTGGTGGGAGCGCGAAACACCATATTGATTGAGCAGTTCGACCGGACGACAATGTTGCGATGGTGAGGGTGGGACGAGTTCGAGCTTTATGGGCGCTGCCGGCCGCAGCGGTGCTGTTGTGCTTGGCCGCCCTGCATGCTCCGGCACAGCAAATGCCGGGCTCGATTCAGCCGCCGATCTTCCAATATCCGGTCACCGCGCCCGACGTCGACCCGGGCACCGATCACGGCAATTCCGACGCCAATCTGCCGGAAGAATTCAAGAAGCAGATGGTGTTCTACCGTTCGCTGGAGCCGCCCGGCACCATCATCATCGACACCCAGGAACGGCACCTCTATCTCATTTCGGATTCGACCCACGCGCTCCGCTACGGCATCGGCGTCGGCCGCGACGGCTTCACCTGGCAGGGATTGCTGCGGGTGACCAAGAAAGCCGAGTGGCCGGATTGGCGGCCGCCGCCGGAAATGATCGAGCGCCAACCCTACCTGCCGCGCTTCATGGCCGGCGGGCCCGGCAATCCGCTCGGTGCCCGCGCCATGTATCTCGGCAACACCGTGTATCGCATCCATGGCACCAATGCGCCGGAGACGATCGGCCAGGCCGTATCCTCCGGCTGTTTCCGGCTGGTCAATGACGATGTGATGGACCTCTACGACCGCGTGCCGGTCGGCACCAAAGTCATCGTGCGGCAGAATTGATCGACGTCATTGCGAGCAAAGCGAAGCAATCTAGAACAAAAAGTCTGGATTGCTTCGTCGCTTCGCTCCTCGCAATGACGCGATTAGCTCTGCTCATCAAGCCATTTTTCATTGCCGAGCGCCTGCTTCAACTGGCGAAACGCGGCTTTGACGTCGCGCGACTTTCGCGTTTTTGCGCCTTCTTCCAGGAGCGCCCGTGCGAATGTCCAGCGTGGCAACCGTGCGAGATCGGGGTGGACGTGGCGATCGATGAAAGAAAGCGCCTGTTTGACCGTCGCGATCTCGCTCGGCTTTCCCGTGGCGCGAACGCGAACAACGGCTGGTAGATCGATCTCAGAGTGAAGGTGCGCCGCTTTCGCAGGTTCGGTCATGTCATGCGCCCGGAAAAAGTGATGCTAACAAGCGAATAACGCCGCTGGCACCGGAAAGGGCGTGCGTCTTCGATAATTTTTTTCGGCAACGGCCCGGCGGCGACGCCATTCCCGATGACCGGCCCCCGTCGCGCAATCGCGGCGAGGGGCGGTTTATGGGGACAGCCGATCAGGCCTTCGCTGCCGCCTGCGATACCGATTGCGCGGTCTGACCGAACAGGATCGCGCGCTCTTCGGCGGTACGAATGCCGCCCTGACCGGGATTGATCTTCGGCGTCCACGCGTAGGCTTTCACCACGGCGGGCCGCGCCTTGATCGCCTCGAACCAACGCTTGAGGTGCGGGAAATCGGCGATGTTCTGGCCCTGGCGCTCCCACGGCACCACCCAAGGATAGCAAGCCATGTCGGCGATCGAATAGTCGACGGCGAGATACGGCCGATCGGCGAGCCGCTTGTTCATTACGCCATAGAGCCGGTTGACCTCGTTGCGGTAGCGATCCATCGCATATTGGATCTTGTCCGCGGCATAGTTGCTGAAGTGATTGTTCTGGCCCGACATCGGACCGAGGCCACCCATTTGCCAGAACAACCATTCCAGCGCCGCGGTGCGGGCGCGCAAATCCTTGGCCAAATCCTTGGCGATGAATTTGCCGGTCTTGTCGGCGAGATAAAGCAGGATCGCGCCGGACTCGAACACCGAAAGCGGCTTGCCGCCGTCGGCCGGCTTGTGGTCGACGATGGCGGGGATGCGGTTGTTCGGGGAGACGGTCAGAAACTCGGTCTTGAATTGCTCGCCTTTGCCGATGTTGACCGGAATGATTTTGTACTCCAACCCGGCCTCTTCGAGAAAAATCGTGATTTTATGGCCGTTCGGCGTGGTCCAGTAATGTACGTCGATCATGATGCGCTTACCTTAAGCTGATGATGGCGCAGGCTAAACTTTGGCGAAGCGCCGTGGAAGCCCGCTGCACGCATTCCTGCTATCTGGCGCATGATCTTTTCGGAAAACCGGTATCCACCGGATCAAGTCCGCGGGCAGGCATTTCCCGGATCGTGCTCAAGTCCGCTGCGGCAAGCGCCGCGGGCTGCGGTCCGGCAAGCCCGCACCGCACGGCAATAATGAAAAGCGGCAGAGGGCGACGTGACGCTCTAAGGCATGATAGGCTCTCGTCGTCGCAGAGAGGAAACGCGCTGTCATGGTCACCGAAATCGCTCAGATCGAAGTCAAGCCCGGCATGGAAGCCGAATTCGAAAGCGGCGTGAAAAGCGCTGCGCCGCTGTTCAAGCGCGCCAAGGGCTGCCGTGCCATGGAACTGCGGAAGTCGATCGAGAAGCCGTCGCGCTACCGGCTGTTCGTCGCCTGGGAGACGGTCGAGAACCACACCGACGACTTCCGCGGCTCGCCCGACTTTGCCGAATGGCGCAAGCTGGTCGCCCATTGCTTTGCCGCGCCGCCCGAAGTCGAACACGTCGCGCAGGTGCTGCGCGGGTTCTAAAGCATGTCCCGCAAAAGTGGAAACCGGTTTTGCGAGAAGGACATGCTGAAACAAACAGCCAGGAGCGTATCCCGATTCTATTAAGTCGGGATACGCTCCTAGCGCTCCACATTGGCGCTGCGGACCGGCACGCCGAATTCGCGGCGGCAGACTTCGGCGAGCGTCGCAATGCCTTGGCGTATCTCGTCGTGTGTCGGACTGGCGAAGCACAGCCGGGTGCGGCTCCTGCTGTAGCTCTTGTCGACCGACCATTCCGGGCCCGGATTGATGGCGACGCCGGCGGCGAGCGCCGCCTGGTAGAGCTTGAGCGTATCGACCTGATCCGGCAGCTTGACCCACAGGAAAATGCCGCCTTTCGGATCGTCAAACTCGGCCGCCGTGCCGAAATGCTCGTTGAGCGCATCCATCATGGTTTCGAGCTTGGCGCGCAGTCCCCGCGTCAATGCCGGCAGATGGGCCTCGAAATGCGCCGGGCAATATTCGCCGAGCACCATCTGCTCGAGCGCGCCGGAGCCGGCGTCGGTCTTGATTGCCAGCATGCGCGAAATGAGCGTCCATTCGGCGACGATGTAGCCGACGCGCAGCGCCGGCGCGATCGACTTGGAGAACGAGCCGATATGGATGACGCCCACATCTTTGCTCATGGCGTAGAGCGCGGGCGGCCGTTTGCCGTCCCAGATCAGATCGGCATAGCAGTCGTCCTCGAAGATCGGCACGCCGTGTTCGAAGGCCAAACGCAGCAATTCATGCCGGCGCGCCTCGCTTAAGATCGTGCCGGTCGGGTTCTGCACGGTCGGAATGGTGTAGATGTATTTCGGGCGCACGCCGCGGCGCTTGAGATCGGCGAGCGCCGACGCCAGAACCTCCATGCGCATGCCGTCGCGGTCGAGCGGAATGCCGACAACATTGACGCCAAGCCGCGTCAGCCGGTTGATCGAGCCTTGGTAGCATTCCTGCTCGATAATCACGGTGTCGCCGCGCGAGAGGAAAATTCCGTTGACCAGATCGAGCGCCTGCAGCGAGCCCGAGGTGATGAGGATGTCGTCGGCGCCACAGGCGATACTGGCGCCGCGCTTGAGCTTCTGCGCCAGAAATTCGCGCAGGCGGCGATAGCCCTGCGGCCCGCTGGCGAGGCCGTAAGTCGCAAGGTCCTTGCCCTCGCGCGCCAGCACGTCGCTCATGGCCTTGCTCAGTGCTTCGACCGGAACGCCGCCGGGGTCGTTGTTGCCGCCGACGAAACTGTACTTGGCGAGGCCGTTCCATTTGGCCGCCGGCGGCGGCAATCCTGGCGCCAACAGCGGCGCGAAATCGAACCCTGGCATGGACATTTCTCCCTTGCATGTGACACTAGCGCGGCATGGCCGGCTTGTCCCGGGCATGACGGTGGGAGGAGACGACCGATGCGGCGCCTGCGATTGATGCTCGCTGTTTTCGCCTGCTTGCTGGCGACGCCGGCGGCAGCGCAATATCCCGATCGGCCGATCCATCTGATCGTGCCGCAGGCTGCGGGAAGCTCCACCGACACGCTGACGCGCGCCGTCGCGGCGGCGATGTCGGCCGAGCTCGGCCAGCAGATCGTGGTCGACGACCGGCCGGGCGGTGCGCTGACCATCGGCCTCGACCTCACCGCCAAAGCGGCGCCGGACGGCTACACGCTGGGCATGGGACCGATCGGCGCGCTCGCCATTAGCCCGCATCTGGTGAAGGACTTGCCTTACGATATCGCCCGCGACTTTCAGCCGATCGCGCTGGTGTCGCGCGGCCAATTGTTGCTCGCGGTGTCGCCGAAGACGCCGTTCCATTCGGTCAAGGAGTTGATCGCTTACGCCAAGCAGAACCCCGGCAAACTGCTCAACGCCTCGTCGAGCAATGGCTCGCCGGGCCATATCGGCGGCGAGCTGTTCAAGTTCATGACCGGAACCGACATCGTGCACGTGCCGTATAAAGGCGGCGCGCCGGCGATCAACGATCTGATCGCCGGGCGCGTGCAATTGATGTTCGAGAGCCTCAATTCGATCGCGCCGTTTGCCCATGCCGGCACGGTGCGCGCGCTGGCGGTCAGCGGCGATCACCGCTCGCCGGCGTTTCCCGATCTGCCGACCATTGCCGAGGCCGGCGTGCCCGGCTATTCGGCGACGACCTGGGCCGGCATCATTGCGCCGGCAGGCGTGCCGAAACCGATCGTCGATAAGCTCAATGCCGTCGTCAACGCCGCAATCCGCTCCCCGGCCATGACCGCGTTCTACGCCCGCATTGGCGACGAGGCGGCGGGCGGCACGCCGGACGAGTTCGCCGCGCTGATCGCCTCGGATTCCAAGAAATGGGGCGACGTGATCCAGCGGGCGGGGATCAAGATGGAGTAGGCATCGTCATTGCGAGGAGTGAAACGACGAAGCAATCCAGGCGGGTCCAGCAACTGGATTGCTTCGCTTCGCTCGCAATGACGAGGAGTACTTTCCAGCCCCAGGGACTCGACCCATATTGGGACCATGGCGAAAAGCCCGCACCGCGACCCGGCAAAGCATTCGAAGAAAGACCCGGCCAAGCCGACGCGCGCCAAGGCATCGCGGCCGGATTCCGCCGCGCTCGACGATTCGCTCGCCGACTTGCTCAATCCGGCGATCGGCCAAGGCCGCGCCGGATTAGGGGCGCAGACGGGCCACACCTCTCCCCAGCGGGGAGAGATTGGCCGACAGAGCGACAACGCGAGCGGAATCAACTCTGACAGCAGGCCTCCCTCACCCAGCCGTTCGGACCGGCCTCTCCCGACCGGGGAGACGCGAAAGGAGGCGGCTGGAATTCAACCGCCCCCTGATAATTCGTTCGATCGCCGCGCCGATTTCGCCAATGCGCACCGCGCGCGCAAGTCGACGCAGCACGGTTTCGGCGAGGCGCCGCAGCAAAGCTATGTCGGTAAGGGGCCCCAACCGGCTGCCATTCCGCCCGGCGAGCTCGACCCCGATCTGGCCAAGGCGCTGGGGATCGAGGAGCCGGAAGAAGACGCCGCACCAGGGGTGATCAAATACGGCGATGAGCCTGCGCATGGCCGCCTGGCACGGCGGCGGCCCGAGGCCGGCGAGCCGACCGGCGTCGCCGCCTTCGGCAGCGCGGCGAGCCAGCAGTCGCTCGATCGTCTGTTGCGCGAAGGCCGCGACGAATTGCGCGGTCAATT
>JBAQHW010000159.1:0-2471 GCA_049288525.1 Xanthobacteraceae bacterium | reverse complement strand
CGGTCTCGACCAGGATCGAGGCGTCGTTGCCCGCGATTAGGAAGGCGGCATTATAGCCGTGGTAGGCCTTGCCCTTGTGGCGCTGCGCCAGGCAGTCGCCGATCCAAAACACGCCGGGCGCAATCTCGCGCGGCATGCGCTCGGCCACCGGTATTGCAAGCATGCTTTTGGTCGCCGGCTTATCGAGCATGGTCAGCGCTCCTCGTCGCGGGTGACATAGCGCGAGACCGCAACGCTCTTGTCGCAGGCTTTGAGAAAGTCATCGAGCATCCGGTAATGCCGCTCGACGACCTTGCGGCCGGAGAGGATGCAGCCATAGCCGGGCGCGATGGTTTCGATGTCGTATTTGTCGAACACATCGCCGATGCCGCGGCGAATCGAGGCGGTCGGCGCACCTTCCAGCCACCAATAGCGCGTATTGAGCATGAACGAGCGGACGTCGCGCGTCGAGGTCGGATCGTTGTCGGCCTCGGTTACGAGCCACGGTCCGGTCGCAGCGTCACGCCACAGATGGGTAAACAGATCGGAGGAGAACAGCGTCTTGGTAGCAGCGTCGTAGAGCCAGCGCGTGGCAATGAGACGAATCGGCGCCTGCATCACGTCGATCAAGCGGCCAAGCTTGCCGAGAGCGATGGTGTCGGCGCGCGTCACCGCGGTGACCTTCATCGATTTCAAAACATCGCGGCCGCCCGCGTCGCCGAAATCGAACCACAGCGCCGCGTCGATATTGCTGGTGTAACAGGTGTCGACGTCGAAGTGGCCGGCACAACTCGCGACGTTGTTGATCGACATGAATTCGTTGAGCCGCAGCGGAAACAGCGACAGCGGCAATCCCGGCACCATCAATTCCTCGATCTGTGCCCGGATCGCGGTTTCGTCCTTGCCGAAGCCGGTATCGATCAGCATGGCCGCGTCGGGCTGTTTCAAGAGGTAACAATTGACCGCCGAGTAACCACGCGCACTGG
Source organism: Xanthobacteraceae bacterium (assembly GCA_049288525.1). Taxonomy (GTDB): domain Bacteria; phylum Pseudomonadota; class Alphaproteobacteria; order Rhizobiales; family Xanthobacteraceae; genus BOG-931. The sequence continues at coordinate 1,506 of JBAQHW010000159.1, read as the reverse complement.
CCGGATAGGAGCTGACCCGCCCGTCGAGCGGAAAGGAATTTTGCAGCGCGTAAAGCCGATCCGGCGCCAGCGTGGCAATGCCGCCGCGAAAAGCCTGACTACGGCCGGTTGGTGCGGGCGTTTCTGGACGCGCTTCCTGGGATAACTCGTGGGGCGCGTATTGCGTCGTTGTCGCCATGACCGACCGAGCTTAATGGCTGCGCCGGGCGAAGGGAACAGAGCTTCGGCGCAACGGCGCTATACCGGAATACGCACGCTCGCACGCAGGCCGCCGAGCGGACTGTCGCCCAGCGTGATGTCGCCGCCGTGCGAGCGCGCGATATCGCGGGCGATGGCGAGACCCAGTCCGGTACCGCCCTCATCCTGGTTGCGGGCATCGTCAAGGCGCAGGAACGGCTTGAATACGTCCTCGCGAGAATTGGCCGGAATGCCCGGGCCGTCGTCGTCGACGGTGACGGTGAGCCAGCGGTGGTCGCGGTGGCCGGTGATGACGACGGTTGAGGCGAAGCGCGACGCATTGGCGACCAGATTGGCAAGGCCGCGCTTGAACGCCGCCGGACGCACGGTGACTTCGGGCTGGCCATAGAAAGTCGCGCTGGCGCGATGACCGTGGCGCTCGGTATCGAGCTTGAGCTCGTCGAGCAGCGCGGCGATATCGGTCGGCGCCGATTGCTCGCCGGTGTCGCCGCGGGCAAAGGCCAGATAAGCCTCGAGCATCGCCGCCATCTCGTCGATATCCTTTTTGATAGCGTCGATCTCCGGGGCGTCGCCGAGCAGCGCCAGCTCGAGCTTGAAGCGGGTCAGAATGGTGCGCAGATCGTGCGATACGCCGGCCAGCATGGTGGTGCGCTGTTCGATGGCGCGTTCGATGCGCCCCTTCATTTCCAGGAACGCGGCCGCGGCGCGGCGCACCTCGCGCGCCCCGCGGGGCCGGAAATTCGTCGCTTCGCGGCCCTTGCCGAAGGCCTCGGCGGCGTCGGCCAGCCGCACGATCGGCCGGATCTGATTGCGCAGGAACGCAATCGCGATGGCCAGCACGACGAGCGAGGTCGCCACCATCCAGAGTAGGAAAATCCACGAATTTGGATCGTAGACGTCGGCACGCCGGGCGAAGACGCGCATGATGTTGGAGTCGGGAAGCTGGATGCGGATTTCCACGATCGAAGAACGCCCCACCGTGTCGATCCAGAACGGCAGGCCGATCTGCTTGCGGATCTGATCCGACAGCGCGGCGTCGAGCTGATTGAAGAACGGCTTCGGGCCGGGCGGCGGCAGTTGCGTTCCCGGCATGAAATCGACCACCAGGCCGAGCCGGTCCTGCGCGATGCGGCGCAGCTGCGCATGACCGGGATCTTGCGGATAGGTCTTGTAGACGTCGATCAGCGTGGCGATTTCCTGCGTCACCGCCGACGACAGATAGTTCGTGACCAGATCCCAGTGACGCTCCAAAAACAACAGCGCCACCACCGACTGCAGCACCACCATCGGGACGATGATGATCAATAG
>JBAQHW010000158.1:0-11201 GCA_049288525.1 Xanthobacteraceae bacterium | reverse complement strand
GCCGAGAACGATCCGTTGTGGCGGCTGCCGCTGTGGCGGCCTTACGAGGCGATGCTCGAATCCAAGGTCGCCGACACCAACAATGTCGGCGGCAGCCAAGGCGGCGCCATTACCGCCGCACTGTTCATGCGCCGCTTCGTGACAGCGAAGTCCTGGCTGCATATCGATCTGTTCGCCTGGACCGCCTCGGCGAAGCCCGGCCGGCCGGAAGGCGGCGAATTGCAGTCGGCGCGCGCGCTCTACGCCATGCTGGCGGCGCGCTACGGGTGATCCAATGCCCGGCTTCGATCCGCGCGTCACGCCGGCCCGCGCCGACCTCGCGGCGAAATCGCTCGAGGGCAAGGTCGCGGCTCGCCGCTACGTCGAGGGCCACATCTACGAGGTTACCGCGCCGCAGGCGCCGCTGCGGCAGGCGCCGCGACCCGACGCGCCGCTCGATACCGAAGCGCTCCAGGGCGAGCGGGTGACCGTCTACGAGTGGAATGAGGAAGGCTGGGCCTGGGGCCAGCTTGCGTCGGACAATTACGTCGGCTGGCTGCCGCAAAGCGCGCTCGGCCCGCCCGGCCCGCCGCCGACGCATAAGGTCGTGGCGCTGCGCAGCTTCGCGTTTCCCGGACCGTCGATCAAATTGCCGCCGCTCGAGGCGCTGCCGTTCGGCGCCGCGCTTGCGGTGGCGAAGAGCGAGGGCCGCATGGCGGTCACCGCCGCCGGCGCCTATGTGCCGCTGCCGCATCTCTTGCCTATCGGCGACAACGCGAACGACTTTGTCGCCGTGGCCGAGCGCTTCCTCGGCGTGCCCTATCTCTGGGGCGGCAAGACCGCATTCGGGCTGGACTGCTCGGGGCTCGTGCAGATCGCACTCGCTGCCTGCGGCGTCGCCTGTCCGCGCGACAGCGATATGCAGGAACACGTGCTGGGATCGGCGGCCGCACTCGATCTTTCCAGCGTCCAACGCGGCGACCTGGTGTTCTGGAAAGGCCACGTCGCCATTGTCCGCGATGCGACGAATTTTCTGCATGCCAACGCTTTTCACATGGCGGTCGCGATCGAGCCGATCGCCGGCGCCGTTGCCCGTATCCGAGCCGCGGGCAGCGAAGTCACCGGCGTGCGCCGCATTGCGCCGCAGGCGATATTGGCCGAAACTGCGGGTGTGCGCGGATCAAGCCGGAGCGGGGGCACAGCGGAGCGGGGGCGATGAGCACGGAAGGACCGCATTTAGCCGTTCCCCAGGTAGCGCCGCATACGCGGTACCGCCATTTGCTGCACGTCAATTTCTGGATCCGCGAGCTGCCGTTCGCGCTCGTTCTCATCCTCACCACGCTCGGCGTCGCCTATACCAGCTTCTCCAAAAAGCCGATCACCGGCTACTGGGAGATTCTGGCGCCGCTGATCGCGCTGGTTTGCGTCGGCGCCGGCTGGGACGCCGCCGACGACACCAGCAAGCGTTTTCGGCTGATCGGCACGCAGGTGCTGCACTGGATCGCTTTTATCGTCGTGATGAATTTGATGTTGCTCAACGGCGTGCAGCGCGAGTTCAGTTCCAGTGCGGCCGGGCTTGCCATTTTCACGCTTCTGGCGCTCGGCACCTTCACCGCGGGCGTGCATGTGCTGTCCTGGCAAGTATGCCTCCTCGGCCTGATCATGGCGCTCGGCATTCCGGCGATCGCCTGGATCGAAAACTCCGCTCTGCTCCTGGTGCTCGTCGTCGGCGTGGTCGTCGGCATTGTCGCGGTGTTCTGGTGGCGCCTTCATGAGAGCCGCGTCCACGCGGCAACAAGCGCGCGGTGAGCGGCATCCGGCCGTCACGATGCCGCGGTCGCTTGGCCTGCGGGACACGCTAGCGCCATCGCCGCTGCTCCACTACCATCCGGTTATCCACCAGGGAAACGCTTAATGCCGGGACGCGTCGAAGGAAAAGTTGCGCTAATCGTCGGCGCGGGTTGTATCGGCCCGGGCTGGGGCAATGGCCGCGCCGCCGCGGTGCTGTTTGCCCGCGAGGGCGCCAAGGTCTTCGCCGTCGACAAGGACGCAGACGCCATGACCGAGACCGTCGCCCGCGTCGGCAGTGACGGCGAGATAGCGACCCACGTGTGCGACGTGCTCGACGATGCGCAAGTCGGCGCCATGGTAGCGGCGTGCCGCAACAGATTCGGTCCGATCGACATCCTGGTCAACAATGTCGGCGGCTCGGCGGCCGGTGGCGCCGCCGAAATGTCGGAAGCAAGCTTCGACAGCCAGATCGACTATAATCTCAAAAGCGTGTTCCTCGCCTGCCGGCACGTCATCCCGGTGATGATCGAGAATTCGGGCGGCGGCGCCATCGTCAACACCGCCTCGACCTCCGGCATCCGCTTTACCGGCTCGCCGCAGATCGGCTATGCCTCGTCGAAAGCAGCCGTCATCCAGTTCTCGCGGGTGACCGCCGTGCAATACGCCAATCATGGCATTCGCGTGAACACGGTGATACCGGGCCAGATGCATACGCCGATGGTCGAAGCGCGCCTCGCCAAGCAACGGGCCGGCGGCGACGTGGAGGCTCTGCTCGAGTCACGCCGCCAGCGCATCCCGCTCGGCTTCATGGGCGACGGCCGCGACACCGCCAATGCCGTACTGTTTCTCGCCTCCGACGAAGCCCGCTTCATCACCGGCACCGAAATCGTCGTCGACGGCGGCATGACCGCGCGTTGCGACTAACAAAAAACTCAGCATCGGAACCACCCATGGCCATCCGTCCAGACGACCTCACCCCGACCACCGCGCCGCCCGATCGCAATCCGAAGAAGCCGCGGCTGCAACTGCCGTCGCTGGCGTGCGACTCGCACTTCCACGTGTTCGGACCGCACAGCAAATTTCCCTATGCGGCGAACCGGCCGTTCACCCCGGCCGACGCCCCCAAGGAAGACCTGTTCCGCTTGCATGAATTTCTGGGATTCCAGCGCGGCGTTTTCGTGCAGTCGACCTGCCATGGCAGCGATAATTCGGTGCTGGTCGATTTGCTTGCCGCCGGCAAGGGCCGCTATCGCGGCTCGGCGCTGCTCGATCCGAACACGCCGGACGTCGAAGTCGAGCGGCTCGACGAGGCCGGCGTGCGCGGCGTGCGTCTGCACTTTTTCGGCAGCCACCTCGGCCCGCCACAGCGCCGGGAAGACATGCTGCGGATCATCGAAAAGGTTTCGCCTTATGGCTGGCATATCCAGATTCACACCGGCGGCCACGGCTTGCTCGATCTCTACGAGTTCATCACTTCGCTCGAGGCGCCGGTTGTGATCGATCACATCGGGCGCATCGATATTGCCGAAGGACTCAAGGGCAAGACCTTCTCGGTGCTGCGGCGGCTGCTCGACCGCGGCAATATTTGGGTCAAGCTCTCCGGCACCGACCGCATCTCCAAGGAGAAATATCCCTACGCCGACGCGATCGCGTTTCCGCGCGATCTCGCCGCGCATGCGCCGGAACGCGTGGTCTGGGGCACCGACTGGCCGCATCCGAACCACAACGCCATGCCCAATGACGGCGAGCTTGTCGATCTGATCGCCGAGATCGCACCCGATGCCCGCACCCGCCAGCTCATGCTGGTCGATAACCCGGCGCGGCTGTTCGGATTCTAAGCGAACGCCATGGTGAGCCAAACCGCGGCGAGAAAAACTATGGCGAAACGATCGAAACAAACTCTCGGCAAGTTGCCGCCCGACGCCTTCGGCATGCTGGATTTGCCGGCGCTGCCGCGCGAGCTCATCGACGGGTTCCGGGCGTTGCCCGATCTCACCGGCACGACCTCCGATGTGATGGACGAGCTCGGCATCGTCGGCGCCGTTCCGGCGGCAATGCTGCGGCCCAACGACCCGGGCGCGCGCGTCGTCGGGCGGGCGCTGACCGTGCGCAACATCGCTGCCGCCGCGAGCGTGCCTGACAAGGTCAAGGCCGGGGTGTCCGGTCTTGGCGAGATCGAAGCGCACAATCTCGCCGAGCCCGGCGATGTCCTGGTGGTGCAGGGCGTCGATCAGGTGTCCAATCTCGGCGGCATGTCGGCGACGATCGGACGCCGGCAGGGCGAAATCGGCGCTGTCGTCGATGGCGGCGCGCGCGACGTCGATCATTCGCGCGCCATCGGGCTGCCGGTGTGGTCGAAGAGCGTCAGTCCGATTACCGGGAAATGGCGCGTCGAAACGGTGGCCGTGAACAAGCCGGTGATCGTTTGCGGCGTGAGCGTCAATCCGGGCGACGTCGTGCTGGCGGACGAGACCGGCGTCTGTTTCGTCCCGCGCGAGCGCGCCGCCGAAGTCTTGGCGCGGGCAGAGCGCAACGCGGCCGCGGAAAAGCTGCGCGAGGAGAAGATCGCCTCCGGTGTTCCGATTGCCGAACTCATCGGCAAGACGAAATAACCCCAGGTCCGGTCCCCGTTCGGCCGGGACGTGAATCTATTCGCCGGTGATGCCGAGCTTTTTGATGGTGTCCGGCCAAGTGGCGAACTCCTTCGCCAGTTGCGCGGCGAACGCCTCATGGCCGAGTTTTCCGTGCATGCCATTGCCGGCCAGGCGCTGCTTGATGGCCGGCATTGCGATGACCGCGAACAACGCCTGTTCGAGCTTGTCGCGTACTTGCGGCGGCGTTCCAGCCGGCAAGAACACGCCGTACCAGTTTTCCATGATCACGCTCGGCAGGTCGAACTCCGCGGTCGTCGGCAGATCGGGCAGGAGCGGCGAACGCTCCGCCGCGAACAATGCAAGCGCCTTGACCGAGCCGGCCTGCACCAGCGGCAGCAAGACCGGCAAGTCGGCGTTGAGCATGTCGACATGGCCGCCAAGCAGATCGTTGATCGCCGGCGCCGCGCCGCGATAGGGCACATGGGTGATTTTCACTCCGGCCGCGGCCTTGAACATCTCGAGGGCGATGTTCATTGTCGTGCCCGGGCCGGCCGAACCGTAAGTGAGCTTCTGCGTTTTCGCCTTGTTGATGAGCTGCGGCAAAGACGCGACGCCAAGGTCCTTGTTCACCACGAGAAGAGACGGCACCACGCCCACGAGCATCACCGGCTCGAAGGATTTGACCGGATCGTAGGCCGTCGGCGGCTTCAGGATCGGACTGAGCACCTGAGATCCCAGGCTGGCGAGCAGCGCGGTGGTGCCGTCCGGTGCGGCGTGCGCCACGTATTCCGAGGCGATCGCGCCGCCGGCACCGCCGCGATCATCGACAATCACATTGGCATTGAGCTTCGGACCCAGTTCGCTGGCAAGCAAACGCGCCAATTGATCGACTGGACCGCCCGCGGCAAACGGCACGACGATCTTGACGGTCTCGGCCCTTGCCGGCGTCGCCAACAGCGATAAGGCGATACCGCATAAGCCTAATAACCAGCCGTGAAAGCGTGGCATTGGCGTCCTCCCGGCAGTGTTGTTTGTCGTTCAGCAGACGACTTTACCGCAACTCCTCGCGGCGTCGACGATTTGCTGCAGTTCATCGCGGCCGGGATAGCCGAGCACGGCGACGCCGTCGATGACGAAGGACGGTGTCGCGGCCAGTCCCAGCGAATTGCCGAGCGCCAGGTGCGCTTTCATGATCGCGGTAATTTCATCGCTGTCGCCGAGCTTGGTCAAGGCCCGCACGTCAAATCCAAGGCTGCGGGCGACGTCCAGCGCCCGTAAGCCGTCGGTCACGCCGCGCCGCGAATAGATTTTTTCATGAAACTCATAGAATTGCCGCGGCGTGCCAAGCTTGGCGACCGCCAACTCGACGCGGCTTGCGGCAATCGACGCGATGCCGAGAACCGGAAACGGCACAAGCACCAGCCGCAGTTGTGGATCGACACCGACCATGTCTGCGATATCTGCCGACGCGATGCGGCAATAGGGGCAATTCAGATCGTAGAATTCGACCAGCGTCGTCGTGCCCGCCGGATTGGCGGCGACTACGACACCGGGCACTTTATCGATCGGCCCGGCAAGCTTGACTCGGTGATTAGGCAATGGCTGCCCGTCATCATTGCGGAGCGGAAACTCCGAGACGAGTCGCATCGTGCGGTCGCGCATCTGCGCGGCGCTTGGTCCGCTTCCGAGAGCGATCACGGCAGCCGCGAACGCGGCAGACAGCAGGATCGGCGACGGTTTGCTCATCGTTGCATTTCTAACCGACGCTGCGCGCGCGAAGGTACGCCTTATTGGTCGACCACGCCCTCAGGGGCGGTGTCGAGGTTGAAAGCGGCCGCGAACAGGGCGCGGGTGTAATCGGTCTTGGGGTTGCGGAACAGATCGGCAGCCTCGCCGGCCTCGACCACGAGCCCGTGGCGCATGACCAGCAGGCGGCTCGCCAACGCGGCCACGACCCGCAGGTCGTGCGAGATGAACAGATAAGTGAGGTTGTGCCGCTTCTGCAGATCGCGCAAGAGATCGACCATCTGCGCCTGAATCACCATATCGAGCGCGCTGGTGGGCTCGTCGAGCACGATGAAGCTCGGCTCCAGGACGAGCGCGCGGGCCACCGCGATGCGCTGGCGCTGGCCGCCGGAAAACTCGTGCGGAAAGCGAAAGCGCATCTCCGGATCGAGCCCGACGTCACGCAACACCTGGACGACGCGCTCGTCGCGCTGGCCGTTCGACATGCCCGGCTGATGGACCTTGAGGCCTTCCTTGATGATGTCGGCGATCGACATGCGAGGCGACAGCGACCCATAGGGATCCTGAAACACGATCTGCATGTCGCGGCGGTGCGGCCGCATTTCCTTGAATGTCAGCCCATGTAGATCGTTGCCCATGAACGCGATCTGGCCTTCCGAGGAAATCAAACGCAGGATGGCGCGGCCGAGTGTCGATTTGCCGGACCCGGATTCGCCGACCACGCCGAGCGTCTCGCCTTTGCGCAGTTCGATGGTGAGGCCGTCGCAGGCTTTGATGTGTCCGACGGTCTTTCGCATGAGCCCGCGGGTGATCGGGAACCAGACTTTCAGTTGTTCCGTCTTCAACAGCACCGGCGCATCGGGCTGCGGCGGCGCCGGGTCCGGGCGCGGCTCGGCCTCCATCAGCGCCCGCGTATAAGGATGCTGGGGCGAATCGAAGACCCGCTCGACGGCGCCGTGCTCGACGATTTTCCCCTCTTTCATCACGCAAACCCGCTGCGCGATCTTGCGCACGATGCCGAGGTCGTGAGTGATGAACAGAAGCGACATGTGCAGCCGTGCCTGGATGTCCTTCAACAGCGCGATGATTTGCGCCTGCACGGTGACGTCGAGCGCCGTCGTCGGTTCGTCGGCGATCAAGAGATCGGGCTCGTTGGCAAGCGCCATGGCGATCATCACCCGCTGGCGCTGGCCGCCGGACAATTGATGCGGATAGGCCTTGAGCCGGGTCGCCGGATCGGGAATGCCGACCTGGGTCAGCACTTCGATCGTCCGTTCCCGGGCAAGCTTCCCGGTCAGGCCGCGATGTAGCAGCAAAATCTCGCCGATCTGCTTCTCGATCGTGTGCAGAGGATTGAGCGAAGTCATCGGCTCCTGGAAGACGATGGTGATATCGTCGCCGCGCACCTGCCGCATTTCGCGTTCCGAAAGCTTCAGGAGATCGCGGCCGTGGAAACTGATGCTGCCGGAAGGGTGATGCGCCGCCGGATAGGGCAGCAAGCGCAGGATGGACAGCGCCGTCGCCGATTTTCCGGACCCGGATTCGCCGACCAGCGCCAGGCATTCGCCCTTGACGATGTCGAATGAAATGCGGTCGACCGCCCGGTTATCGCGGCCGCCGGAGCGGAAGGCAATCGACAGATCGCGGATCGAAAGACAAAGCTCTTCGCTCATGCAAACGTCTTCCGCGGATCGAAGGCGTCGCGCACCGCTTCGCCGATGAAAATCAAAAGCGACAGCATCAGCGCGACGGTGAAGAAGCCGCCCAGCCCGAGCCACGGCGCCTGCACATTGGCTTTGGCTTCCGACAGCAATTCACCAAGCGATGGCGAGCCCGGCGGCAGACCGAAGCCGAGAAAATCCAGCGCCGTGAGCGTCATTACCGACGACGACATGATGAACGGCAGGAATGTCATGGTCGCCACCATGGCGTTCGGCAAGAGATGCCGCAACATGATGACTTTATTGGAGACGCCGAGCGCGCGGGCTGCCTGGATATATTCGAAATTGCGGCCCCGCAAGAATTCCGCCCGCACCAGGCCGACGAGGCGCACCCAGGAGAACAGGAGCAGGATGCCGAGCAGCACGAAGAAGCCCGGCACCAGCACCGAGGAAATGATCAAGAGCAGATAAAGCTCAGGCACCGATGTCCAGATTTCAATGAAACGCTGAAACAGCAAGTCGGTCCAGCCGCCAAAATAGCCTTGGACCGCACCGGCGGCGACGCCAATGACCGAAGACACGATGGTCAGCACCAGGCCGAACAGCACCGAAATGCGAAAGCCGTAGATCATCCGCGCCAGCACGTCGCGGCCTTGATCGTCGGTGCCCATCCAGTTGTATTCCAGGGTGCCGCACTTGGCGTAACCGTTCTTGGCGGCGAATGCGCAATCGGCGGTGCTCAACATCCAGGTTGGCTTTGAGGGAAAGGCCGACGGCGGATTGTCGTTGATGGTGTTGTAGGAGAAGCGGATCGGGGCCCAGATCTCGATGGCGTTGTGCTCGTCGAGGAATTTCTGCAGGTGGGGATCGCGATAATCCGCTGCGGTGCCGAGGTCATCGCCAAAATCGGTGTCCGGATAAGTGAAGAACACCGGGAAATAGGTTTTGCCGTCGAAATGGATGAACACTGGTTTGTCGTTGGCGATGAACTCGGCAAACAGCGAGAGCACAAACAAAACGAGAAAAATCCACAACGACCAGTAGCCGCGGCGGTTGGCCTTGAAATTGCGCCAGCGCCGCGCATTCAGGGGAGAGAACTCGAAGCCGCGCCGCGGCAGGCCGGACAGGCCGAGCGGACCGGCTGGCTCGGCATCCGGCTTTAATTCCGGTGGGATTCCCGGTTCGATCTCATCCTCGGCGCTATGGGGGAGAGTCTTGACGTCCACCTCATACCTCCCGCGTCTCGAAATCGATACGCGGATCGATCCAAGTATAGGTGAGGTCGGAGATCAGATTTACGACAAGCCCAATCAGCGCAAAGATGTAGAGATTGGCGAACACCACCGGGTAATCGCGGTTGAGCACGCTTTCGAAGCTCAATAGTCCGAGGCCGTCGAGCGAAAAGATGGTCTCGATCAACAGCGATCCGGCGAAGAACGCCGACACGAAGGCGGCCGGGAATCCGGCAATGACCAGAAGCATGGCGTTGCGGAAAATGTGGCGGTACAGCACCTGCCGCTCGGAGCATCCCTTGGCGCGGGCGGTAAGAACGTATTGCTTGCGCAACTCCTCAAGAAACGAATTCTTGGTGAGTAGTGTCATGGTCGCGAAGGCGGCAAGCCCCATCGACACGATCGGCAATACCAGATGCCAGAAATAATCGAGAATCTTCTCCCACAAGGGAAAATGCGACCACCCTTCGGAGGTCAGCCCGCGCAACGGGAAGATTTGCCAGAACGAGCCGCCGGCAAACAGGACGATCAGCAGGATCGCGAACAGGAAGCCGGGGATAGCGTAGCCGACGATGATGACGCCGGAGGTCCATACGTCGAATTGCGACCCGTCGCGCACCGCCTTGCGGATGCCGAGCGGAATCGAGATCAGATAGCTCAACAGCGTCATCCAGATGCCGAGCGATATCGATACCGGGAGCTTCTCCTTGATGAGCTGCAGCACGCTGATGTCGCGGAAATAGCTCTTGCCGAAATCGAAGCGCGCGTAATTCCATAGCATGATGAAAAAACGCTCGTAGGCCGGCTTGTCGAAGCCGTACTGCTTTTCCAGGCTTTTGATGAAGGCGGGATCGAGGCCCTGGGCGCCGCGGTATTTGGAGGTGACGTCGAACTGCGCAGCGCTCGGCGCCGCGCCGCGCGCAAAGTCGCCGCTGGTTGAGCCTGAAATCCGCGACGTGGCGCCGGTGTCGGTGCCCTGCAGCTGGGCGATGACACGCTCCACCGGGCCGCCCGGCGCGAATTGCACCACGACGAACGACACCAGCATGATGCCGAAGATAGTGGGGATCATAAATAGAAGGCGACGGACGATGTAGGCAGTCATTGAACCCCGGCTAGTTTTCCCATCGGTGCGCCACCGTAACGCCCGCTATCTTAAAGCCCCTGGCGCGCCCTGCACCACCTTTCTCACCGGCCAGGCCGCGGTCGCGACGTCGCATCCAAGCGTGACGGAAACACGACGGATTTCGCCGCCGCGACGATGCGGCAGCGAAATTTCAGCGATCCGCACCGCCCGGCAGGCGGATTTTCGCTGCTTTTACCGGATCATACCACCAGGTGTCGGGAATACCGCGGAAATAGCGGGGCTGTACCGGCGGCCGGCCGAAGACGTCCCAATAGGCGATCCAATGCGAGGCCTTGTACCAGTTGGGGATCCAGTAACGCCCGGCGCGGATGACCCGGTCGAGCGCCCGGCAGGCCGTCACCAACGCCGGACGTGAATTGGCCGCGATGATCCGGCCGATCAGGGCGTCGACCACCGGGTCGGCGATGCCGGCGAGATTGTGCGAACCGTGCAGGGCCGCCGCCTGTGACGAGAAGTAGGAGCGCAGTGAATCGCCCGGCGTCGCCGAGAAGCTGAAACGATCGATGGTGATGTCGAAATCGAAATTGTCGAGCCGGGCGCGATATTGCACCGGGTCGACGATCCGCAGCGTAGCATCGATGCCCAGCACGCCGAGATTTCTGATGAACGGCATGTGATGCGGCTCGAATGCCGGCTCGTCGATCAGGAATTCAACCATGATCGGCGCGCCACCCGGCAGAACGCGCTTGCCATTGCGAATGACGCAGCCGGCGCCTTGCAACGTTTCGGCGGCCTTGCGCAGCAGCGGCCGATCTTCGCCGGTGCCGTCCGACACCGGCGGGATGTAGGCGTTGCCAAAGACCTCGGCGGGCAGCTTTGCGCGAAACGGCGCCAAGAGGTCGAGCTCGGCCGCACTGGGCGCGCCTTGCGCCATCAGATCGGAGTTCTGAAAGACCGAAACTGTCCGCTGGTAGGCATTGTACATGATCGTCTTGTTGGTCCACTCGAAGTCGAAGGCGTCGTTCAGCGCATCGCGTATCCGGACGTCGGCGAATTGCGGGCGCCGGGTGTTGATGAACCAGCCTTGCGCGCCCGACGGCGTATCGTCGGG
>JBAQHW010000157.1:0-17742 GCA_049288525.1 Xanthobacteraceae bacterium | reverse complement strand
CTGCTGCGTCAGGCCGAAGCGCGCGTCGAGAAGATCACGCTCGATGCTAGCGGCAAGCCAACCGGCGCCGAGCCGCTCGACGGCGAATAGCTTTCGGCGCTTCCGCGCCGCCGCAAATGCCGGCTTCGACTGGTTGATCAGAAGATCCATTTTCATCCTGCCCCGCGGTAGCGGGGAGGGGGGACCGCGCCCTTGCGCGGTGGAAGGGGCCTCTGACTCGTCGCTCCACTGTCGTTGCAAAAGATTTCGTCACCGCCCGCGCCCCCTCCACCATGCTCCGCATGCTCCCCCTCCCCCGCTATCGCGGGGGCGGATGCACGTTTCCCCGTTCTCGTGATGCGCCTTCGCATCCGAGTCTGGCCACGCCACGATAAGAAGCCCTTCCAACCTCATCCCTTCAAAAAGAAGGGAGGCGGAGCGCCGATAAGCGCACCACGGGTTCCGCTTCGCCGCAGAATAAAGAAAGCCTGCCGGCTTTGCGGCGAGCACCATCGCTTCGCTCCCGCGAAAGCTTGCGGGAACAAGCGGCGGCGCCCTCGCCTTTCGGCCCCACCGCGGTCATGCGCCGAAGGTTTGACCCTCCGACTCGGCCCAGGGCTATCGCATGTGTCTGAGGATATCGAGGAGGAAGGCATCGTCCCATCGCGCACGTTTGAGCTTGCCTCGCAGCGAGGTTTTGCTGTCCGGATGAGCACGCGCGACGTTGAGGGCGAGGCGGCGCAGCACGGCGAGGTTGGCCGGTGCGTTGTCCTTGCGGCTGCGCGCGAGGTCTTCGTCGAGCAGGACATCGAGCGGCCAATGCAGGCTGTTTTCGATGCTCCAATGCGAACGAACGATGCGCAGCAGTTCCGGCGGCCGCCACTGGCGCGACAGCAGGAAGTAACGCTCGACGATAGTGTCGCCACCGCGCTTGCTGGTGATCCGGGCAACGGCTTTAAGGCCGGGAAACTGGTGTTGCTCGGCCATTGCACCGGCTGGGGCGACCACGGCCACTCTGGTCTCGTGGCGGCCATCCGGCGAGTATGCCCAAGACCAATGCGCGAGCTTATCGCGCTGTTTCATCACTGGTCCAACCGAAGCCTGTAAGACGACCGTCAATAGATCGCTTGACTTGGGGATTATAACCTTGACAAAGCAACTCGCAAGATATAGGTGAAGCCTCACAAACCGAGGCTTTTCCGATGTCTGCGAACCTGCAAAACCCGATTTTCACCGACGAAACCAAGGCCCGCGAATGGCTGGAGGCACGGGTTTGGCCGAAAGGCCCTGTATGCCCTCACTGCGGCTCTACAGGCGACGACGTGACCGCCCTCAATGGGAAGGCCCATCGTCCCGGCCTCTACCAGTGCGCGGGCTGTCGCGAGCAATTCACGGTCACGGTCAAAACCGTTTTCGAGCGCAGCAAGATACCCCTGACGAAGTGGCTTGCCGCCCTATTCCTGATGACCGCCAGCAAGAAAGGCGTATCGGCCCATCAGGTGCACCGCTCGCTCAGCATTTCGTACAAGTCGGCTTGGTTTCTTTGCCATCGTCTTCGCGAAGCCATGCGCGCTGGCGGCCTTGCGCCGATGGGCGGCAGCGGAAAGACCGTCGAGGTTGACGAGACGCAGATGGGCCGCGTCGAGGGTGCGCCGCGCACAATGCGTTGGGGCCAAAGCCGCAATTGGCGCAATCAGGTTCTAACCCTTGTGGAGCGCGGCGGAACGGCCCGCAGCTTTCACGTCGATGGCGTCACCATGGCGAGCCTCTTGCCGGTCATTCGCGAGAATATCGCTCGCGAAACTACGGTCATGACGGATGAACTGAAAGCCTACAACAAGCTTGGCGACGAATTTGCCAAGCATGAAGCCGTCAATCATTCCGCGAAAGAGTACGTTCGCGGTGCCGTGACCACCAACACGGTTGAGGGATATTTCTCGATCTTCAAACGGGGCATGCGCGGGACGTACCAGCATTGCAGCGAAAAGCATTTGCATCGCTACTTGTCGGAATTTGACTTCCGCTACAACACGCGCGCTGCGCTCGGCTTCAATGATCTAATGCGCGCCGAAAAAGCGGCGGAAGGCATCAAGGGCAAGCGTCTGACCTATCGACGGCCTCACAAAGTCCGCCAACAAAGCGCGCATTAAGCGCGCGGCGCGCCGCTTTTTGGCTTGGAGGAAGAAGCACGGCGCTTCTTAATCGGTTTGGGTTTTGCGCGATGTTGTGGCGGGCTTTGCGCCACAACATCGACGGCGCGCTCAAAGCGCGACCACGCGTCCGATTTTAATTCGACAGAGGATTTAGCTTTCATGGTCACAACATGGAAGGCCAAAATCAATCCAGCGCTTCACCGTTTTCCAAGAGAAGCGGCCGTTCTAGGCCGCATAGTCTTAGCATTTGGCGAACTTGAATATATGCTAATTTTCTGCGTTTCGCACGCCTTGAAGGATGATTTTCACTTTACGAAGGCGACGTATCGATTGAGGTCCACCTCAAGCCGAATACAGGTGGCCGACGTGTTTCTACGAACGACATACCGAGCTTACGGCGTGGAAACTGAATATTCTACGATGCTCGGAGCGCTCAAACATTGTCAGAGTATCCGAAACCAGTACTCACATTGTAACTGGGGCGATCATCATGAAGCCGGTTTGTTTTTTGCCGATCTTGAGGAATCAGCCGACGCCGCCGCGGGCTTTATCCACCACTGGAACCATATCGATTTAAATCTCGTGGAGGCCCAAGAGGACTATTTTATCTATACGCAATCATGGCTGTACTGGCTGGAGCACGAGCTGCGGGTCAGGCGCGAAGAGATATCAATAAATCCTTTTCCAAAGCCGCCAGAACAAGAGCGACCCCCTCTGCATAATCCTCGATCCCAGCACATACCCTTGTGGTTGCCCGAAGGTTTGCAAGCCCAGCACTTAGCGCGCGCTCTGGAATCCGAAGCACGCGCCCCGCAACCCGAACGTCCACCGTCCGTACTGAGACTGACGCGGGAGGAGTGGGCGGCGAAGGACGCAAAAGACGCTCGCGAGGCGTCAAAGCCTGAATGATATTCTGATCGTCGGGCGCGCCATCCCCTTGCGGGGCGACAGCCTTATCAATGACTTGGGGGTTGCTTTGTCAAGGTTATAATCCCCCTTGACTTTAGTGAACAAATAGGGAACAATCGCCGGTTCGGATCAAGGCCGAGGCGGATAGAGATTCGGGTAAAAATCATGGATTCGGACCAGAAAAGCGCATGGCTGCGCCAACTCGACGAGGAATGCCCTTATCAGGTCGTGCTGCCGCGGCGGCAGCTTGCCGATGACAGCGAGATTTTGGATTTTCTCATCGAATACGTCGAGAAATTCGACATGTATGTCGAGGACGACTACGCCGCCTTCGTGCGCTACTGCTTTGCCGATCCGTTGGATGCCGAGATATTCCGCTCGCGGTTCGAGCCGAAGGGCGAGCGGTTCCGGCTGGCGGGGTAATGTTTCGTCATGCGCGGGCTTGACCCGCGCATCCATGCTGACGTGCCGCATTTCAGCGGAGCTTATTACGCACGCTTCGTGGCTGTATGGACCACCGGGTCAAGCCCGGTGGTGACGACGAGAGTGACAATAAGCTCGCTGGCTGATTTTCTTTCCTCATTGCCGGGCTTGACCCGGCAATCCATGCAGAGTTTCCGGCACAACAGAGCTTACCGGCATCAGACGCGTACCGGCCGCATAGACCACCGGGTCAAGCCCGGTGGTGACGACGAGAGTGACAATAAGCTCGCTGGCTGATTTTCTTTCGTCATTGCCGGGCTTGACTCGGCAATCCATGCAGAGTTTCCGGCACAACAGAGCTTGCCGGCATCAGACGCGTACCGGCCGCATAGACCGCCGGGTCAAGCCCGGCGGTGACGAGGTGTGCAATGTCGCCGGCATGGATACCGGCGCGCCGGAACGAACGGGTCGCGTACGCGGCGCGAAGGCCTAATTGCCGAGGCTCGACAGCGACGCCGGCTGCGAGCCGGGGGCGAAGTGCCCGCTCTCTTCGTCGTAGCCCATCTGGCCCGACGCGTATTGGTCTTGCATGCATTGCGCGTAGGCGGCGTGCGGCCCGTTCAACGACGCGATCCCGGTTGCCACACCGGTGCTTGAACCGCACGCATCGCTGCTGTCGCCCACCAGATTAGCCTGACTGAGCAATCCATCGCCCGACGAACTGCAGGCGCCGAGCGACAGGCCCAAGGCTACAACACCGCCGATCAATGCCCACTTGATCATGAAAGCCCCCATCCAGCGCGTGCTTTCCTTCTTATAGAATGCGCCGCGCGGCGGGCGACGGCAAGAGGCTCCTCCGAAGGGAAGATCGCGTTTCGAGCCGCAGGCGGAGCGGCTTCGGCAGGTGGATAAATGTTTCGTCATTGCCGGGCTTGACCCACGGCTGTCCGGTTAGAGAAATCCGGAGTCCTTACAAGTGCTTGCAACCCCTCAAGTTCAAAGTATTCGTTAGCAATGTCGATCCAGGACTGCGAACTTGAGTCATTTGAATCGCTTGGCTCCTCTAACCGGACAGCCGTGGGCTTGACTCGGCAATCCGTGCGGAGTTTCCGCCACAACAGCTTACCGGCATTGGAGGCTCACCGGCCGCATGGACCGCCGGGTCAAGCCCGGCGGTGACGAGAAAAAGAAGACAACTACGGCCCGACCTTACGCATGGACCACCGGGTCAAACCCGGCGGTGACGAGGAAGAGAAGGCAAATTCTGCTTGACCTTGGCCATGTCGGCCCAGGCGTCGGCCTTGAGTAGCTTCTTCACGTTGAGCACGGTGAACTGGTTGGCGGCACTCGTGCGCGTCAGCGCCTGCCAGGTCACCGGCATCGACACCGGCGCGCCGGGACGCGCGCGGGTCGAATAGGCCGCCACCGCCGTCGCCTCGCGCGAGTTGCGGAAATAGTCGATGAAGATTTTGTCGTGACGCAGCGCCTTGGTCATTTTCGCGAGATAGAGGTCCGGCGCATCCGCGGCCATCGCATTGGCGATCGACGACGCGAAGTCCTTGGTGGCATCCCAATCGGCGCCGTTTATCGGCAGCACGACGTGCAGGCCCTTGCCGCCGGACAGCTTGACGAAGCTCACAAGCTTGAGCGCCTTGAGCCGGTCGCGCACCTCTTGCGCGCCGGCGACAATCGCTTTCCAGGCGACGCCCTCGCCCGGATCGAGATCGAAGACGATGCGGTCGCAGATTTCCAGCCGGCCAAGCCGCGAGCCGCGGGTGTGGATTTCGAGCGCGCCGGACTGCACCAGCGCGATCAGATCGTCGAGCGTCTCGACGGCGATGACATCATGCTCCTTGGCTTTGACGACATGCCGCAGCCGCGATTCCTTGATGGTGGAGGCGATGTGCTTCTGAAAAAACGTCTCGCCCGCGATGCCCTCCGGCGCACGCACCACCGCCAGCGGACGATCGACGACATGCGGCGCCATATGGCGCCAGACGCCGACGTAATACTCCGCCAGATCCTGTTTGGTGACGCCGGCGTCGGGCCAGTAGATTTTGTCCGGATGGGTCAATCGGACATTGGCGACTTCGGCGGCCCTGCTGCCCGAACGCGCCGGAGAAGCGGTTTTTGTAGATTTTGCCGCCGGCGATTTCCGCACCGCCTGACGCCGGGCGGCAGCCGCCGGCTGTGGCGTCTCGCGCACTACCTCGCGCGCCGGCTTGTCCTCGCGCAGCCCCTTATAGGCCGCCTGCCGCAACAGGCCATCGTGGGTGACACCGCGAAATTCGGCCTCGATGACGACTTGCGGCTTCACCCAGATGACATTTTTCCGCCGCTCATCGGCCGGCAGGCTCACCGGCGGCCGGACGACGCGCAGCGGCTCGAGGCGTTTCCATAAATCGCGCGCGGTCGCGCGCGTATAACCGGTGCCGACGCGCCCGGCGTAACGCAGCTTGCCGCCTTCGTGGAAAGCGACGGTCAAGGCGCCGACGGATTTCGGCGCCGCGTTCGATGGCGAAAAGCCGGCGACGACGAATTCCTGCTCATTGTGGCATTTGGTTTTGACGAAATTGTCCGACCGCCCGGACCGATAAGGCGCGTCGCGCAGCTTCGAGATGATGCCTTCGAGATTCATCGCGCAGGCGCTTTTGAAGATCGCCGGGCCGTTGCCCGCGAAATCTTCGGCATAGCGGATTGGCCCGCTGCGGCTGGCGCCTTTCAACAGACGCGCCAGCGCCGCCTTGCGTTCGACCAGCGGCCTATCGGTCAGATTGCGGCCGTCGAGATACAGGAGATCGAACACCCAGTAGACGAAGCGGTTGCCGCGGCCGTCTTTGAGATCGGTTTGCAGGAGCGAGAAACTTGAAATGCCGTGTTCGTTCTCGACCACCAGTTCGCCGTCCAAAACCGCTGTCTGCGCCGGCAGCGCCGCGACGGCATCGGCGATGCGCGCGAAGCGATTGGTCCAGTCGAGGGCTTTGCGGGTGAGCAGCTTGACTTTGCCGCCATCGAGCCGCGCCTCGATGCGATAGCCATCGAACTTGATCTCGTGAATCCATTGCGCGCCGCTCGGCGCGGTATCGCGCAGCGTCGCCAGGCTCGGTGGAATGAAGTCGGGCAGCCGTTGGCTTTTCGCGCCGCGCGACGATCCGGCAGAGCGCTTGCGGGCAATGGCAGCCACCGCGGCCTTGGCCCTGGTTCGTGCCGGCGCGGCGCGGCGCGTTTCTTTAGCCGCGGTTTTTCTGGCAACCTTCTTTCTGCTCGGCGGCCGCGATGACTGCTTCGTCCGCGGGTTGGCGGCCGCGCGCAATTCGGCTTTGAAATCGCGCTGCGTTTGTGCCGCAGAATCGGCTGACGACTTGCGCCCGGACTTGCGCCCGGTTTTGGACTCCGACTGGCCCTCCGGCACGCCATCGGACTTGCGGTTACTGTGCCAGACCCGCTTCTTGCCTTTGCCGGCGGCGATTTCGTCCATCGTGCGGCCGGTCGCCACCGAGAGCGGCTGTTGTTTAAGGATGTCGGCGTTGCGTCCGCTTCGCGACTCTTCATCCTTGCCTTTGATCAGGAGCCAGTTCTCGTGCTTATCGCCTTGCCGCGCTCGCATCCGCACCAGATGCCAGCGACCGTGCAGCTTTTCGCCCTCAAGCTCAAAATCGAGGTGACCTTTGGCGTAGCCGCGATGCGGATCGCCATCGGGTGCCCATGTGCCGCGGTCCCAGATCATGACCGTACCGCCGCCATATTCGCCTTCGGGAATGGTGCCTTCGAAGCTGTTGTATTCGACCGGATGATCTTCGACGTGAACGGCGAGCCGCTTGTCGTTCGGATCGAGGCTGGGGCCCCGGGTGACGGCCCAGCTCTTCATCACGCCATCGAGTTCCAGTCGCAGGTCGTAGTGCAGCCGCGTCGCATCGTGCTTCTGAATTACGTAGCGGTTGCCGCCGCGGCGCTCTTTGCGGCCGCGCGGCTCGGCGGTGACATCAAATTTCCGTTTTTTACGGTAGGTTTCGAGGGCCACGAAATGTCTCGCTGGCTTTGCTTAAGCTTCATTAACAGGCTGAAATCCCCACCCAATTGGCCGCGGTACCCTGGTAAATTTTTGAACGCGACATAGGTTGAACCATACATATGGGACGGGGTTGTAAGGTTAGTCCCTGACTGCAGGTATAAGGCCTTGGAAAGGCTGGGAGTTCCCTCCAAGCCGTGCTTGGGCCGCAGGCCTGTTTGAATTGCGTAGCCGGCGCGGAATGGTGTAAGCACCCTGAATCTGCATGAACCATGAGCCGGGCTTCTCAGCAGCCCCAATAAATCGGCATTGGGCCGAAACAACGTATTGGTCTGAAATAAGGAGCGTAGCGTGACGGTTTCGTCAAAGACCCCATTGCTCGACCAAATCAAGACCCCGCAAGAGTTAAGGCGCCTCGCGCCCGCCCAGTTGCGGCAATTTGCCGACGAGCTGCGTCGCGAGACCATCGACGTCGTGGCGGTCACCGGCGGGCATCTCGGCGCCGGCTTGGGCGTGATCGAATTGACCGTGGCGCTGCATTATGTGTTCGACACCCCCAATGACCGACTGATCTGGGACGTCGGCCATCAGGCCTATCCGCACAAGATTCTGACCAATCGCCGCGAGCGCATTCGCACGCTGCGCCAAGGCGGCGGACTGTCCGGCTTCACCAAGCGCGCCGAGAGCGAATACGATCCGTTCGGCGCCGCGCATTCCTCGACGTCGATTTCGGCTGGCCTCGGCATGGCCGTCGCTCGCGATCTGCAGAACAAGCAGAACAATGTCGTCGCCGTCATCGGCGACGGCGCGATGTCGGCCGGCATGGCCTATGAGGCGATGAACAATGCGGGCGCGATGAATTCGCGGCTGATCGTCGTGCTCAACGACAACGACATGTCGATCGCGCCGCCGGTGGGCGCGCTGTCGGCCTATCTGGCGCGCCGGGTTTCGGGGCGCGGCTATCACCGCTTACGCAAATTGTTTCGCAGCGTCGCCAAGCACATGCCGAGCAAAATGCTCGAGCAGCGGGCGATGGCGATGGAGGAATATGCGCGCGGCCTGTTGACCGGCGGCACGCTGTTTGACGAGCTCGGTTTCTTCTATGTCGGCCCGATCGACGGGCACAATCTCGATCATCTCTTGCCGGTACTGGAAAACGTGCGCGACATGAAGAATGGGCCCATTCTGGTTCATGTCGTCACGCAAAAAGGCAAGGGCTATGCGCCGGCGGAAAAATCCGCGGACAAATATCATGGCGTCGTCAAATTCGACGTCGCCACCGGCGCACAGCAAAAAGCGAAAGCGGCCGCGCCTGCCTATCAGAAGGTCTACGGCGAAAGCCTGATCAAGGAAGCGCGCAAGGACGACAAGATCGTCGCCATCACGGCGGCGATGCCGTCGGGCACCGGCATCGACCTGTTCCAGAAGGAATTTCCAAACCGCACCTTCGACGTCGGCATCGCCGAGCAGCACGGCGTGACCTTCGCCGCCGGCTTGGCGACGGAAGGCTTCAAGCCGTTCGCGACGATCTATTCGACGTTCCTGCAGCGCGCCTATGACCAGGTGGTGCACGATGTCGCCATCCAGCGGCTGCCGGTGCGTTTCGCCATGGATCGCGCCGGTCTGGTCGGCGCCGACGGGCCAACCCATGCCGGCGCCTTCGATGTCGCCTATCTCGGCTGCTTGCCCGGTTTCGTATTGATGGCGGCGGGCGACGAGGCCGACCTCGTGCATATGGTCGCGACCGCGGTGGCAATCGACGATCGCCCCTCGGCGCTGCGCTATCCGCGCGGCGAGGGACGAGGCGTTCCTATGCCGGAAGAGGGCAAGCCCCTCGAGATCGGCAAGGGCCGCATTCTGCGCGAGGGCACCAAGATCGCACTGTTCTCGTACGGCGCGAGGCTTGGCGAATGCCTGAAGGCCGCCGACGAATTGGCCGGTTACGGGCTGCCGACCACGGTTGCCGATGCGCGGTTCGCCAAGCCGCTCGACGTCGACCTCTTGCTGCGGCTCGCCCGCGAGCATGAAGTGCTGCTTACCGTCGAGGAAGGCTCGATCGGCGGGTTTGGCTCTTTCGTGCTGCAGAACCTGGCCGAGCACGGCGCGCTCGACCGCGGCCTCAAAGTGCGTTCGATGGTACTGCCGGATCTGTTCATCGATCAGGACTCGCCGAACGCGATGTACGCCAAGGCCGGTCTCGACGCCAAGGGCATCGTCACCAAGGCCTTCGAGGCGCTTGGCCAGAACATGCGCGGCGAAGTGGTCAAGCTCGCCTAAGCCGTCATGGCCGGGCTTGTCCCGGCCATCCACGACTTCCCGTATGGCCGCAAGACGTGGATGCCCGGCACAAGGCCGGGCATGACGATGTATACTTCCCTGATCATGACCTCCAAACAGCGAGCCGACCGTTTATTGGTGGCGCGAGGCTTCTTCGAAAGCCGCGCCCGGGCGCAGGCGGCCATCGCCGCCGGCCGGGTGACCGTGGACGGCAGCCTCCTGCGTAAGGCCTCCGATCAAATTCCCGCCGCCGCCGTCATCGAGGCCCAAGCCGAACACCCTTATGTCTCGCGTGGCGGGCTCAAGCTCGCCGCGGCGCTCGACCGGTTTGCGCTGGACGTAACGGGCCGCATTTGCCTCGACGTCGGCGCCTCGACGGGCGGCTTCACCGAAGTGCTGCTCGCGCGCGGCGCCAAGCGCGTCTACGCGATCGATGTCGGCAGCAATCAATTGCATCCCCGGCTGCATGGCCGCGACGATCTCGTCAGCCTGGAACAGACCGACATTCGCAAACTCGATCCCTCGCAGTTGCCGCAAATTCCCGATTTCGCGGCGATCGATGTGAGCTTCATCTCGCTGAAGCTGGTTTTGCCGGCGGTCGCCCGATTGCTTGCCTCCGAAGCGGTGATTTTGGCGCTGATCAAGCCGCAATTCGAAACCGGCCGCCGTTCCGGCAAGAAAGGCATCGTCCGCGACGAAACGGTGCATGCGGCGGTCTGTGCCGACATTGCCGGGCACATGACTTCGCTCGGCTGGCGCGTTGCCGGCGTGGTGCCGTCCGCGATCCATGGCGGTGACGGCAACCGCGAGTTTTTCATCGAGGCCGAGCGTGGTTGCAAACGTGGTTGAACGCCTCGCCGTTACGCAGTTCGGCCATCGTGGTGACGGCGTGGCCGACACGCCCGACGGGCCGCTTTTCATTCCCGGCACGCTTCCCGGTGAGACCGTCGAGGTTGAGCCCGTGCCGGGCCATCCCGATCGGCGGCGGCTCCTCACCATCGAACAAGCGAGCCCGGATCGCATCGCGCCGATTTGTCCGCATTTCGGCATTTGCGGCGGCTGCGCCTTGCAGCATTGGCAGAGCGTTCCCTACCAAGCCTGGAAGCGCGATCTGGTCGCAACCGCATTGCGTCAGGCCGGCATCGACGCGCCGGTCGCCGATCTCGTCGACGCCCACGGCGACGGCCGCCGGCGCGCGGTTTTCCACGCCCGGCGCGGCACGCATGATGTGCTCGCGGTCGGCTTTGCCGCGATGCGCGCGCATCACGTCGTTGCCATCGACCGCTGCCCGGTTCTCGCCAACAGCCTCGATGGCGCGCTGAAAGCCGCCTGGGCGATTGCGGAAGCGCTGACGCCGGCGGACAAGCCGCTGGATATTCAGGTGACGGCGACCGATGCCGGGCTTGACTTCGATGTCCGCGGCACGGGCCCGCTGACCGCGGCTTTGACGGCGGCGCTGGTGCGCATCGCCACCCGGCATGATCTGGCGCGCCTCACCCGGCATGGCGAACTCATTGCGCAAGCACGGCCGCCAACGCTACGGACGGGCGCCGCGATCGTCTCGCTACCGCCTGCCGCTTTCTTGCAAGCGACCGCGCAAGGCGAAACGGCGCTGGCCCATCTCGTGCTGCAGCACTGTGCCGATGCAAAGCACGTCGCCGATTTATTTGCCGGCGTCGGGCCATTTGCGCTGCGGCTTGCGCAACGGGCGCGCGTTAACGCAATCGACAACGATGACGCCGCCGTCGGCGCGCTCAAGCGCGCCGCAGCGAGCACATCTGGGCTGAAGCCCATCGCGGCCGAGCGACGCGATTTATTCAAAAATCCGCTCCTCGCCGCAGAACTGAAGGCATTCGATGCCGTCGTGTTCGACCCGCCGCGTCAAGGCGCGCAGGCACAATCGATGCAATTGGCGTCAAGCCGCGTGCCGCGCGTCGTCGCGGTGTCGTGCAATCCGGCGACGTTTGCACGCGACCTGCGCATTCTCGTCGACGGCGGCTACCGGCTCGCCGCCGTCACGCCGGTGGATCAATTTCTCTACTCGCCACATGTCGAGATCGTCGCGCGGCTGGAGAAATAGCGCACCGCTATTTGAACGCCGGCATCACGTCCTTGGCGAACCAGCGGAGCTGCTCCTTGAATTCCTTGGGCGAAAGACCTTCGGCCCAGTGAATCATGAAATGCTCAAGTCCTGGATATTTCGCCTCGATCGACTTGATGCCGTCGATCACCTCGGCCGGCGGGCCGCAGAACCACGCTTTCTGCGCCACGCCGTCTTTGAGAAGCGGCGTGCGTGACGGGGCGCCCGGCGTGCCCCAGGTGCGGCCTTGCTCGTCGGCATAGCGCACGAAGCCGAACGGCGCGAACCATTTGAACCGCTCGTCGTGCGCCGGCTCGAGTTTCTTGATCGCTTCGTCGCGGCTGTCGGCGAGATAGACGCCGGCGCCCCAGATCACATCCTCGCCCAATTGCTTGTTGCGGCCGTGCTTGAGACAGGCGGCGTGATAGGCTCGCAGCACGTCGTCGAGAATTTTCTCGCCATTGAGCGTCACCATCGCCTTGAGACCGTATTGCGCCATCATGTCGATGGTCTTGCCGCTGGCCACCGGCATCCAAATCTCCACCGGAAGATGTTTCGGCCTAGGCACCAGCGTGATGTCCTTCAAGGTGTAACCGCGGTAATCGACCGGCGGCGGCGCCTCATAATATTTGCCCTTGAAATGGAACGATTGCTGGTTGAAGCAGGTCAGCAGCAAACGCAGCTGCTCCTCGAAGAATTCCCGATTCTTGTCCGCGTCGAGGAGCGGTGCGCCGAACGATTCCACCTCGCGGCTGTGATAGCCGCGACCGACGCCGAGAACGACGCGGCCGTCGGTCACGATGTCAGCCATGGCGTAATCCTCGGCCATGCGGATCGGATGCCACATCGGCAGCACGTTGAATGCGCAACCGAACTTCAGGCGCTTGGTCTGGGTGGCGAGCCAGAGGCCGAGCTGAATCAGGTTGGGAAAGACCTCATAGCCCTCGCGCTGGAAATGATGCTCGGCGGTCCACAGCGTCTCGAATCCGAGTTCGTCCATGAGCTGGGCGACGTCGCGGGCGGTAAAAAACGCCTCCCGCAGGCGCTCATCGGAATAGCGGCGTTCGTTCGCTGGCGTGCCGCTCAAGCCGACATTGTCAAGTTCGATCTGGCCGACATAAAGGACGTGGAATTTCTTGATCATGTGTTCCTACCCCGTCCTATTCGGGGACGGCTTTGCGGCGGAGTCAAGAACAACCGCCGATCCGTTGCCGAACGCCAGCGAAGCCCGGATAGAAACGGGGTTTATTGCGCTCGCTGCCGTCAGCGACGCCTCGACGGCCTGAGCGGCTGGTAGGTATTGTTGGGCATGCAGAAGCCGCCGATGCCGCTCACCGTCGCCATGCACTGTTCGCGGCTGACAAACCCGCAATTTATTGCCTGATCGCCGCTATCGTAAAACGCGCACCACGGGTAATTTTGCGCCTGGGCACGGGTACCCATGGCGACACCGGCCGCTAAAATAGTCAGGATGAAGAACGTTGCTCTCATTGGAACTCCTTGCACGGCGATTGCTCTACGCCCCTAACACCGCACCCCAGCCTTTAGTTCTCAACCCAGGATTCTTTAAGGCTGCCCCTCATCGCGACAGGCTCAGCCAATCGTATACTCACAGTGCCAAACGGTGGCGCGTTGGCTAAGCTTCGGCCATTGATTCGCTTCGAGCCCTGGCTATGCGACGACGCTTGCCGCTGAGACTGTTGGCCTGGGTCGCCTTTATCGGCGTCCTCCATGCACCTGCGGCCTTCGCCGTGGACTGGCGATATTGCCTCGCGGTCTCGCCTGCGCGCCACACCGTCTACATGTCCCCGCCATTTGCCGACGATCAATCGATGGAATCGACCGAGGGTGAGTTTGGCCAAGCTCTCGATCATGCGCTGTTGCAACATGACGCGGTCCAATGTCCGCGCGGCAACGCCCAATCGATCACGACCATGAAATCCCAGGCCATCAAGTATAATCAAGCCAGCGGCAATAAGGTCGTTCAGCTTAACTGGCGGCCTTAGAGCATGTCCCGCAAAATGCCTGCCCTCGGACTTGATCCGAAGGTGGAAATCGGTTTTGCGAAAAGGACATGCTCAAACAAGCAACTAATTCAAACAAAAAACTAATAGCGTATTCCGGTTCTGTTAAATCGGGATACGCTATTGGCGCGCATCAGATTCCCAAAAACCGCGACTTCACCTCCTCGTTCGCCCACAGTTCCTCCGGCCGCGCCGAATAGACCAGGCGGCCCTTGCTCATCACGTGGACGAAATCGACGAGTTTGAGCGCCAAGGCCGCATTCTGCTCGACCAGAAGAATCGACAGGCCCTCCTGCTTGAGCTTGGCGATGGCTTCCCAAAGGCCCTGGATGATGATCGGCGCAAGCCCCTCCGTCGGCTCGTCCATGATCAGGCAGTCGGGATTGGTCATCAGGCCGCGGCCAATCGCCAGCATTTGCTGCTCGCCTCCCGAGAGCGTCTTGGCGCGCTGGCTCCGGCGTTCGCGCAGCCGCGGAAACAGCGCATAGACCCGCTGCAGGCTCCAGCCATGCCGTTCGGTATTGTGTTCGGCGACCAGCAGATTGTCCTCGACGCTCAAGGTTGGGAACACCCGGCGGCCCTGCGGCACTAGCCCGACGCCGCCGCGCACGATCGCGAACGATGCCTGGCCGGTGATATCGGCACCCTTGAAAAAGATTTTGCCGCGGCGTGGCGGCACGAAACCCACGATCGAGTTGACCAGCGTGGTTTTGCCGACGCCATTCCGTCCGAGCAGACCGAGGATCTGGCCCTGTTCGACCGCGAGCGACAGGCCTTGCAGCACATAGGCGTCGCCGTAGTAGGTGTGGATGTCTTGAACCTCGAGAATCGCCATTGCAAACCCGGCAGTCAGCCGGTTCCCAGATAAATCTCTCGCACCTTGGCGCTCGAGCGGATACGCGCTGCCGGACCGCTTTCCAGCACCTCGCCGAAATGCAGAACCGAGATTTCGTCGGCGATGTCAAAAACGATGTCCATGTCGTGTTCGATCAGCAGCATCGCGATTCTCGTATCGAGTTTCTGGAGAAATTGCGTCATCTCCACCGATTCGCCGGACGACAGGCCGGCCGCGGGCTCATCCAGCAAAAGAACATCGGGATCGGCGGCAAGCCCCAGCACGATTTCGAGCTGCCGTTGCTCCCCATGCGACAGATAGCGCACCTCGACATCTTTTCGGTCGATGAAGGCGGCGCGCTCCAATAAATCATGAGCTTTGCCGTGGACCTCGCGATAGGACGACAAGAACCGCCACATGACGAATTTCGATGCGCGCCGTCCCTTGATGGCGAGCAGCACATTGTCCAGTACGCTCAATCGCGGAAACAGACTGGTGACCTGAAAGGTCCGCGCCATTCCCAGCCTGGCGCGGCGATGACTGGACCAGCGGGTCACGTCATGACCGAACAGGAGCACCTGCCCCGACGTCGCCGGAAAGATACCGCTGATGAGGTTGAACAGCGTCGTCTTGCCGGCGCCGTTCGGGCCGATGATGGCCTTGCGGTCGCCGGGCATGATCTTCAGCGACACGCCGCGCACGGCTTGCAGCCCGCCGAACGACTTCGACAGGCTGCGAAGCTCCAGCACTGGCAACGGGCCTTCGCCCTGGCCGCCGTTCGCCCGGAATTGATTCACGCGCCCACTCTGCAAAGCGAAGCGCCGGGACCGATCCGGCCCCGGCGCCACGTCCCTATTCGCAGTACTTGCATGGCGGAAAGTCGCGGCTGTAGACCGGCTGTTGCAGGAACTTGTCCTTCCCGTAGGTCCAGAACTGGCCGACATTCGGATAGGTCTTGATGACGACGTTCCAGAGTGCCGGTTTGGCGTCGCCGAACAGCGCAACCTTTTCGACCTTGCGGATATAGACGTTCTCGACCGGATTGCGCATGTCGTCGAAGGCCACCGGCCCGCGCACCGCATCGATCTTCAGGCTCAACATGTTTTTGAGGAACTGCGCCGCCCCGGGGAATTTTCCGTTGCTCTTGGCAATCGCCTCGTCGACCATCTGCGCGGTCGTGTAGTTGGCTTCCGCATAGTAGCCGGGAACCTCGTTGTATTTGGAGCGGAACGCCTTGACGAAGGCCTCGTTCTTCGGCGTTTGCAGCGCGGCGCTATACATCAACGCCGAAACGTCGCCAATGACCACGTCGCTGTCGAATGGCAGATTGTAGTCGTCATAGCTGGTGCCGCCCGCGATAATCGGCAGCTTGACGCCGGCATCGCGCAATTGCTTGGGAAATTGCGGCGCCGCAGGACCGACCTGCAGCGAATAGATGACGTCGGCATCGCTCTTGATCGTCGGGATGTATGGCCCGAAATCCTTGTTGCCGAGCGGCGGCCAGATCTTCTGAATGACTTTGCCGCCGCAATCTTCGAACGCCTTCTGGAATCCGCCGGCCGATTCATAACCGAAAGCATAATCGGTGGCGACGATCACGGCCTTCTTATAGCCCTGATCGCAGGCCCATTGGCCGAGCGGGTGATTTGGCAATGAGCTCGTCCAGGTGGTCCTGATGAAATACGGATATTTGCCGAGCTGACGTTGGGTCAGGTCGTCGGCCGCGGCAACGGAGGAAATATAAACCGTCTTCTCCTCGGTGCTCACCGGCGCGAGCGCGTAGCCGGTCGAGGCCAGCACGCCGCCGATGAACATGTCGACGTGGTCTTGCAGCACCAGCTTCTTGGCCTTGGTGACCGCTTCGTCGGGCTTGCCCGCCGTATCTTCGACGATCAGGTCGACTTTGGCGCCGCCCAACATGCCGTTGTGCTGTTCGAGATAGAGTTGAAAGCCGTGCGTCATGTCTTGACCGGTCTGCGAGAGAAAACCGGTCATTGGCGACAGCAAGCCGATGCGCAAGTCGTCCGCGTGCGCCGGCACGCCGATGCTCAAGCCGAGCACCAGACAACCGCCCAACAGCACCGGAAGCACCGGTCGTGGCAATGTAATTGACATGTCGTTCCTCCCTTATTGTGACGCCTTCCGTCACGCGCGGAAGACTAGGCTGCTAGTTTCTCCGACCTCGCCGCTTTTCCCGCAGTGTCATGCACGGTGCGGCGTTTCCAAAA
Source organism: Xanthobacteraceae bacterium (assembly GCA_049288525.1). Taxonomy (GTDB): domain Bacteria; phylum Pseudomonadota; class Alphaproteobacteria; order Rhizobiales; family Xanthobacteraceae; genus BOG-931. Next base: position 825 of record JBAQHW010000157.1, on the reverse strand, counting down.
TCGCGCGGGAATTCCCATCACGCCCATAGGCAAATACAGGATCGTCAGCACGTAGACGCCGCCCAGCACATATTGCCACCACGGCACCAGCGTCGAGAGATATTCGCGCAGGCCGAACACGATCGCCGAGCCGACTGCGCCACCGACCAGCGTACCGGCGCCGCCAAGCACCACCATCAGCAATGCGTCGACGGACGTCGTCAGCACCGCGGTATCCGGACTCACCAGCCCGTTGGTGAACGCCCACAGCACGCCGGACAGGCCACCGACGCCGCCGGCAATAATAAAGGCGATGTATTTGTGCAGCCAGGTATTATAGCCGAGAACGCGCATGCGCAGCTCGCGCTCGCGAATGCCTTCCAGGCTGCGGCCGAACGGCGATCGCACGAAAATGTAGAGCGCCAGCAATGTGGCGGCGAAGAAGGCAAACACCAGAAAAAAGAAAGCCCGATCGCTGCTCAGGTCGACACCGAAATTCGGGCGAACAGCTACGTTTATTCCGTTGTCGCCGCCGGTAAGCGAATTCCATTGATAGGCCAGCCCCCAGACGCATTGCCCAAGCGCCAGTGTGATCATCAGAAAATAAACGCCGGTGGCGCGAATGGCGAACAGGCCGAAAAGCGCCGCGGTAGCCGCGCCGAGCAATATCCCGAGCAGCACCACCAGCCAGAAATCGTAGCCGAGCCCGATGTGATAACGGGTCGCGAGGATCGCCGTGAGATAGGCGCCGACGGCGAAATAAGCCGCCTGGCCGAGCGAGGCGAGCCCGGTAAATCCGAGCAGAATGTCGACACTCATCGCCAGAATCGCGAACACCAGCGCGCG
>JBAQHW010000156.1:0-13388 GCA_049288525.1 Xanthobacteraceae bacterium | reverse complement strand
ATGCTTCATCAAGATCGGTGTCGAGTCCCGGCAATACCACGGCGCCATGCGGCAGCCGGGCGATGGTGGCTATGAGGTCGGCGGTCGACGGAATTGATCCGGTCGAACCGGCGGCGATCACCGGCGCGTCAACCTTGCGGGCGAGCCGCGCCGCTTCGGCTTTGATCAGCGCGTCGCGGCGTTCGGTCGGCTCGATGCGATCTTGATCTGTCAAAATCTGCGGCCACTGACGGCGCGCGATCTGCAGGAAGCGCAGCGTCAGCTGCCAATATTCGTCGAATTTCTCCGGCACCAAATCGTCGAGACGCTCCCAGGGCACGCCACGCGTATTCATGTCGTCGATCAGCCGTGCCAGATCGTCCGCCAGCGCACAGGCGGCGGCCGGCGTCTGGGCGACGAGTGGCGTGCCGCTTGCGCCGTGCAGTTCCGGTGAGGTGGCCCATTTGGTGACAAGGTGCGTAAGCAGGAGCCGGCGTTCGAGCCCGCCGAGCGCCGGCGGCAACGCCAGTGCTTCCGCGGCGATGTCTCCGGCGGCGGCGTCGGTGAAAGCAATCTCATCCTCGTCGATATCGCCGAGGACGACGATGCGCGGCAGGATGGCGGCGTCGCCCCCCGTTTCATAAAGGAATGCTTCGCGCAAAAGCCGGCCCGCGCGCCGCGTCGGCAGGTAGATCGTCACGCTGGCGAGGGCGAGCGGATCGCCGCCCAACGCGAAGCCAAGCGTGCCGTTACGCAGCGCCTCGATCAGCGTCGGCAGAAACGGCGCCGACGCCGGGATGGTGAAAACGCGCGGGATCATGCCGGAATCGCGGATTGTCGCGGCAAACACATATCAGATTCTGGCGCGCAACTGCCGGTATTTCACGCCATCGCCGCCAGCGCCTGCTCGGCGGCGGCCACGGCCTGCGGCGTGCCGACATGCATCCAGATGCCTTCGAGCTTGATTCCGAACAGCCGGCCTTTGGAACCGGCATGATCGAACAACAGCGTCAACGGAAAGGCGCCGGCCGGCGCCGCTGCGAACAGCGCCGGCGCCAGCAGCGCGGCGCCAGCATAAATATACGGCGCCGTTTCCTCGCCACTACGGCGCCGCAGGCGGCCGTCCGGCAGCATTGTGTAGTCGCCGCGCCCCTCATAACCGAGGCTGTCCGTCGGCGCCAACAACAGCAGCGCGTCCATGGCGGTGGGATCGAAGCTTTCGGCGAGCCGCGCGAAATTGGGCCTGACGCCGTCGAGCCACAACGTGTCGGAATTTGTCAGGAAAAACGGGGCGTCGCCGAGCAGCGGCAGCGCCTTGGCAATTCCGCCGCCGGTGCCAAGCAATTCCGCCCGCTCGTCGGAAATAATAATTTGCGGGTGCTGGCGCGAGGCGAGATGCCGTTCCACGGCCTCGGCGAGGTGATGCACGTTGACGATGGCGCGCGCGACGCCGGCAGCGGCCAGCCGGTCGAGCCCGTAATCGATCAGAGATTTGCCACCGACGGTCACCAAGGGCTTGGGGATGTGCCCGTTATACGGCCGCATGCGTGTGCCGAGGCCGGCAGCCAGCACCAATGCGCTTTTCGGCATCATCGTATCGCCCAGCCCGGCTCCGCCGTCCGAATCGCAATATCATAACCCATCCGGAGCGGGCACATTTGTGGCATACCAGGCCTTCAGGCCGCCGAGCGCCGGATGCGAGAGCGAGCGCTGCAGATAGTTCCACAGCCGGGGCATGTGACCCAGATATTGCGGCTTGCGATCGCGCCGATTGAGCCGGGCGAAAATGCCGAGGACTTTTGTCGCCCGTTGCGCCGCCAGCGTCGCGTAGATCTGGGTGAATCCGGCGGTGTCGAAGTCCGCCTCGGCGCGGAGCCGGGTGCGGACGTAACGGCTCAACAGCGCCATTTCCATCGTTTCCGGTACGTCAACACGCGCGTCCTGCAGCAATGACGCCACGTCATAGGCGGGCGGTCCGATCAGCGCGTCCTGGAAATCGAGGAGACCGATGCGCGCGATGTCGTCGCGCCGCGGCAGCCACAACAAATTGGGCGAATGATAATCGCGCAAGACCCAGGTCGCGGGCGCCGCAATGGCCGGCGCCAGCGCCTCGTGCCACAGTCTGGCGAAAGCGCGGCGTGCGCTGTCGGGGGCCTCGGCATCGGCCGCAACCAGATACCAGTCCAGCAGTAATTCCGCCTCGATCAAGAACGCTTCCATGTCATAGGACGGCAGGCGGTAATGGAGGTCCGATGTCACCGGCAGCGTGGCCGGCAATTCCCGGCCATGCAGCGCCGCCAGAAGATCGACCGCGGCGGCATAGCGCTCCTCGATGGGCGCCGGCGGATCGCCCGCGACGAAGCGTTCGTTGCCGAAATCCTCCATGACGATCAGACCAAGATCGAGATCGGCTTGCAGGATTTCCGGCGCCGATAAGCCTATGTCGCGCAAGCCGAGAGCAAGCGCGACATAGGGCGTGACATCCTCGGCGAGGTGGGCGATGGCGCTATAGGGCTTGCCGTCGCGCACCGGGGGACCGTCGGGCCGGCGCGGTGCGTTCATCAAAACAAACGTGCTGTCCTTCAAGCTCAGGCGCTCGAAAATACGGGTCGACGCGTCGCCTTGCATGCGCGCGCGAACGACCTCGCCGAACCCTGCGTCGTCGAGAAAGGCGCGGATTTTTGCGATGCGCTCGGTGCGCGCAGCGAAGCTGCCATAACCGGTGCAGCGGACATTGCGCACGGTCGGCCCCTGCGCGGGCACCAGCGTGAATGCGATGTCGAGCCGATCCGGCGGCAGGAATCCTGCCGCACGATCGGGCCATTCGATCAGCATCACGGCGCCGTCGGGCAGGTCGTCGAATCCGAGCTCGGCCAATTCGGCCGGGCCGGAGAGGCGATAGAGATCGGCATGCACGACGGTGAAGCGCGGCACCTCGTAGGTCTGGATGAAGGTGAAGGTCGGGCTCGGCACTTCGATTGTCTCGTCGCCGGCCAAATAGCGGATCAGCGCCCGTGCGAACGTCGTCTTGCCGGCGCCGAGGTCGCCCGCCAGTGTCACGATATCGCCGGGTTCGAGCACCGCGGCGATGTCGATCATGAAACGCTGCGTCGCCGCTTCGTCCGCCAATGTCACAGTAAAGCTTGCACCACCGGGGGTGGTCAGAAGCATCGAGACGCTCCACGCCGAAATCCTGGTGGCAATATAACCTCGTCCGCAATCCGGTCGCCGCTGTTCGGGAGCATGCTACTCCGCCGCCGTCAATGCGGCAGCCGCCGCCAGCGGGAATGTGCAGGTTACCGTCGTGCCCTGGCCGACCTCGGAAACGATCGTCACCGTGCCGCCGTGCAATTCGACGAATGAACGGACCAGAGAAAGGCCGATTCCCGGGCCGCGATGTTGCGAGCCCAAGGAATGAGTCTCGAACCAGTCGAACACCTTTTCCAGCACATGGGGCGGAATCCCCGGGCCCTGGTCGGTCACCGAGAAGATCACGGCGTCGGAGTTGCGGTCTGCCGACAGGGTCACGGCAGCGCCGGGCGGCGAAAAGCTGACGGCGTTGGCCAAAAGATTGAAAAGAATTTGCCGTACCCGCAGCTTGTCGGCGACGAAACCGCCAATACCGGCCGCTGCGTCGATGTCCAGTGTCAGCCCGGCGCTCACCAGCCGGTCTTGCACGCCTTCGGCGGCGGCCGCCATTGTTTCCAGGATATCGACCGGCCCGAGACTAAGATGCATGCGGCCGGCGTCGATGGTGGCGAGGTCGAGAATATTGTTGATCAGCGCCAGCAAGGTGTTGGTCGATACCGTAATGTAATCGAGATATTCGTGCTGCTTTTCCGTCATCGGTCCGGTCGTGGCATCGCCGAGCAAATGAACAAAGCCGATGATGTTGGTCAGCGGCGAACGCAGCTCGTAGGACACGTGATGGACGAAATCGATCTTGATCTTGTCGGCGTCTTCGAGCGCTTCGTTGCGTTCGCGCAGGGCGCGCTCGACGTTGACGGAATCGGTTACGTCGTGGAACGTGACCAGCGTGGCGCCGTCCGGCAGCGGCACGGTCGTGCAGTCGACGACGCTGCCGTCGCGCCGCTCGATGCGGCCGGGAATCGTCTCGCGGCTGTCGATCGCGGTGACGACGTTGCGCAGTGCCTGCCAAGCCGGGGCGTTGCCGTGCAGCGGCTGGCATAAGGCGGTAATCTTCTCGATATGCGGCCGGTCGGCGAGCGCGCTGGACGCCAGCCGCCACATGCGGGCGAAAGCGGCATTGTGCAGCCGCAATCGGCCGTCGCTGCCGAAAACGGCGACGCCTTCGGCGAGGTTGTCGAGCGTTTCGCCCTGAACGCGGATCAGTTCCTGAAAGCGCCGCTCGAGATCGAGCCGCTCGGTGACGTCGTGGAAGAGATAGGTGACGCCGCCGTCGGGATTGGGCGTGGTGACGACGCGCAAGGTGCGCCCGCCGGGCAAGTGCCAGATATGTTCCTTGGCCTCCACCGCGCGATAAGTTTCGTGCAGCTGGCCCTTCCATTGGCGGAAATCCTGCTCTTCCGGCAGCTTGCGGGCCGCGCGCAACGCCTCGATCACCGCGGAGTCGGTCGGGCCCTGATCGAGGAAGCCGCTGTCCAGGTCCCACAGCGCACGATAGGCGGCGTTGTAGAAGGTAAGCCGATGATCGGGACCGAACATGGCGACCCCGGTCTGGAGCTGATCGAGAGTACGGCGATGCGCATCGGCCAGCCGGACGAGCGCCGCGCGCAGGGCCTCGACTTCGGTGACGTCGGCGCCGATACCGGCGCTGCCGGTCTGCGCGAACACGTCGAGGACGTCGAAGCTTTGCCGTGTTCCGGCAACGACGGCGCGCAGCCGGCCGCTGAAGAAACCGCTGCTGCCGCGCTGACGCGCGATGTTTTCGCGCGCGCTACTGTCAAGAAGCTCCAAACGGCGCTCGACGGCGTCGGCGGGAGTTTTCGCTTCGACAGCCTGCGCGTAAGCGGCGTTGACGAAGGTCAGATGCCCGGCTGCATTGCGCGCCCAGACGGGGGACGGCAGCTTTTCGGCGAGCGCACGCAGCGAAGCAAGCTCGGCCGACTGTTTTTCGTATCGGGCAACCAGTTCGACCAGCTCGCGTTTGATGCCGCTAGCGTCCTTCAAGCGCAGCACCGCGCGGCCGGCGATGGCGCGGCCGTGCACCTCGATGGGGTGGCCCGCCAGCGTGGCGAGCGTCATCGAAAACGGTTCGCCGCGAGCGCGCAAGGCATCCACCGCAGACTCCATGGCGCTGGCCTTGGCGGCATCGAGCCAGGTGCCGAACGCCAACAAGCGGGGTGAAGCCGGTATGCCGAGTGCCGCCAGGTCGCCTTCGACGGTCGGCTCGTCGGCGCCGGCCAGCCAATCGACGACGATTTGAGGCTCGGAAAGAATGACGGCGTTGGCGCGATCGATTTCGTCACGCAAGCGCGCGATCTCATCGCGGGCCCATATCTCCAAGCGCGCGGCCCGTTTGCGGGTACGCACCAGCAGGATCGCGGTCACGGCCGCAAATAACACGACGCCGAATGCCAGAGCGAGAAATTCGATCTTGTGCTGATCGATGCTGCGATGCGCGGTCAGCACCAATTCTTGCAGGGTTAGCGCCGGCTGCTCGGCGGCGCCGGCCGGCAGCGGCGCAACAAGGAAAGCAGCAGCGGCCGCAAGGAATCCGCCACTTCCCCGCAGGCGCCACCGCCGCCCATCGCTCCGGCTCCTCCGGATCGTGTCCGGCATGCCCCTTCGCCTCTGCTGGCTGCCGCCATCTCGCCAGCGGATCGGTCGCGGTTGAGCCCGCGAATCGGACGACTTTACTCTCAACCGGAATCGCGCCGAAAGAGTCCAGATCGTGAACGCTATTCGCTTTGCGCCCGCGCTGCGGCGCGCACTGGTTTACCCAGCGCTTGGGCGTCGCGCGCCATGTCCTCGAGATTGATCCGCGACAGCGCAATGCCAAATTCGTATTCGGCGGTGGCCATGGCCGGCAGCACGATCTGGATGAGAAGATCGGAGCCCCGATGCTGCGGCTGCTCGCCCTCTTCGACGTTGCCGGCGGCACGCAGTATGTCATTTGCCGTAACGCGCCGGCGATCGCGGGCAAGTTCATAGCCGCCACGCGGACCGCGGACGCCGCGTAAAATGCCGCAACGTACCAGCGCCTGTAGAACGGGTTCCAAATGCCGTGGTGGTAAACCGTGGCGCGCTGCAAGCGTCTTCGCAGAAATCGGCTGCCCATGCTCTTGCATTGCAACATCGATTACTGCGGCGACTGCGAGAACTCCTTTGCGCGGAAGCAGCGGCATTGAAACGGGAAAACGTTGCGGGGGGAAATTGGTTCGCTTCAATCCGCTAATATCGCAGGCCACCTATGCGGTCTAGTTTTTGTTCAATTTAATTTCCGTTTGTCACAGTATCTATGGTCATCCCGGTAGATCCAAAGCCATCAGACTGACGTTCCGTGATGTCTAACGTGCCATATTCAACAAGAATTACATGTTGTATTGGCGCTATTACTAACTGAGCGATCCGCATTCCCCGCTTTATTACAATTGGTTCGTCGCCATGATTTACAAGAATAACCTGTAATTCTCCGCGGTAGTCGGCATCGATCGTTCCCGGTGCATTGAGCACCGTCACCCCGTGATGCACGGCCAAACCCGAGCGTGGCCTGATCTGGCCTTCGAAACCCGGCGGCAGGGCGACGGCGACGCCGGTCGGGATCAAGGCGCGACCGCCCGGGGCGATCTCGACCGGCGCATCGGCGGCCACTGCGGCCGGAAGATCGAGGCCCGCGGCAAGCGCACTTTGATAGGCGGGCAAAGGCAAGTCCGCGGCGTGCGCCAGGCGCGTGATGCGGACTTCCACGCTCATTGAGAGTCCTCTGTCAGCGCCGCGGCAATCCGTTCGATCAACATACGTGCCGCATTGTCCTTACTTTGCGGCGGCCAGGATTCCACATTTTTCGGCGTGATCAAATGAATCGTGTTGGTGTCGCCGCCCATGATTCCGGTCGCCGGCGAAACGTCGTTGGCCAGAATCCAATCGCAGCCCTTCTTGGCCAGCTTGGCTTGCGCGTTGGCGAGAAGGTCGTCGGTCTCGGCCGCAAAGCCGATCACGAGCCGCGGCCGACCGGATTCGAGATGGGCGACGATCGACAGGATATCGGGGTTTTCGATCAGCGTGAGTGTCGGGGTGCGGCCTTGCTGTTTCTTGATTTTGGTTGCGCTCGGTTCGGCGCTGCGCCAATCGGCGACGGCTGCGGCAAATATGGCGACATCGACCGGCAAGTTTTTCTCGACTGCATTGAGCATCTGGCGGGCCGTTTCGACCTTGACGACGGTAACGCCGGGCGGATCCGGCACATTGACCGGTCCGCTGACCAGAACCACCTCGGCTCCCGCGATTGCTGCCGCAGCTGCGATGGCATGGCCCTGTTTGCCCGAGGAGCGATTGGCGATGAACCGCACCGGGTCGATCGGCTCGGCCGTCGGACCCGATGTGACCAGCACACGCCGGCCGGACAGGGGGCCGCCGCCGTGCAAGAGCGCTTGCGCCGCGTCGGCGATTTCGAGCGGCTCGGCCATGCGGCCCACTCCAGGTTCGCCGCGCTCGGCCATCTCACCGGAATTCGGGCCTATCAGGCGAATGCCGTTTGCAGTGAGCTCAGCCAAATTGCGTTGCGTCGCCTTCGCCGCCCACATGTGCGGATTCATCGCGGGCGCAATCAGGATGGGTTTGTCGGTCGCCAGCAAGACCGTGGTCGCGAGATCGTCGGCATGCCCGCCGGCCATTTTGGCGATCAAGTCGGCTGTCGCCGGCGCGACCGCCACGAGATCGGTGTCACGGGCAAGACGGATATGGCCGACGTCGAATTCGCTTTGCGGATCGAACAGGTCGGTATAGGCGCGCTCGCCCGCGAGTGCGCCTACGGCCAGCGCGGTAACGAAATGGTGCGCGGCAGCGGTGAGGATGCAGCGCACGCGCATGCCGCGATCCTGCAAGCGGCGGATCAGGTCGAGCGCCTTATAGGCGGCGATGCCGCCGCCTATAATCAAAAGCACACGCGGTGCGCCGTGCGGCGCTGGGGCCGGCGCGTCTGCCGTAGTCCGTGCAGCCGGCTCGGACGCCTCTGCGGCATCGTGCCCCGCTTCCGCCGCGGCCTGTCGGAGGATGACGCGGATTTCGTCTTCCATTGAACGGCCGTGGCGCGCTGCCCGCAGGCGCAATAGCGTCTTGAGCCTATCATCGAGCTGCCGGACAGTGAGGCTGGCCAACGGTGCTTCCTATAATAAGATCAGACGGATAGCACCTATTCGATTGCATTGCAATCGATGCAATCAATAGTGCCTTATGACCAGCCAGGCCAACAGTGCCGCTATGACCCAGAGCGCGCCCACAGTCCAGCGCGCGAGACGAGTTTCATCCTTTTTGATCTCGGCGACAGTATGCGGCGATAGCAGCAAAAGCCCTTCGCGGGTGATCTCGTCCAACCGTTCGAGGACCTGGCTACCCTGCGTCAACAGCTCGGGCACCTTGCCAAGGAAGCGGCCAAATTCTCCGAGCCCCTGGGCGGCGCCTTCGAGCTTGCCGGCGGGGCCGAGATTGCGCGTCATCCATTCTCTGACGACAGGTTCGGCCGTGCTCCAGATATCGAGCTTGGGATTCATCGAGCGCGCCACGCCCTCGACCACCACCATGGTCTTCTGTAGCAGCAGCAGTTCCGGCCGCGTGCGCATGTCGAACAAGCCGGTGACCTCGAACAGCAGCGTGAGAAGCTTCGCCATCGAGATATCTTCGGCGGTGCGGTTGTGAATCGGCTCGCCGATGGCGCGGATTGCCTGGGCAAACTCCTCGACTGAATGCTGCGGCGGCACGTAGCCGGCTTCGAAATGCACCCGGGCGACGCGGTGGTAATCGCGGGCGATGAAGCCGTACAGAATTTCCGCCAAAAACAAGCGCTCCTTGGCGCCCAGCCGACCCATGATGCCGAAGTCCACCGCGACCAGCCGCGCCTGATCGTCAACGAAAAGATTGCCCGGGTGCATGTCGGCATGAAAAAAGCCGTCGCGCAGCGCATGGCGCAAAAAGGTCTGGATCAGGGCGCGCGCGAGCTGCTGCAGGTCGAAGCCCTTGGCCTGCAATCGGGCGCGGTCGGAAAGCGGCGTACCGTCGATCCACTCCTGCGTCAGCACGTCCTTGGCGGTGCGGTCCCAGTCGACCGTGGGCACGCGGAAATCCGGATCGTCTTTGGTGTTCTCGGCCATTTCCGACAGCGCGGCGGCTTCGAGGCGGAAATCCATCTCGACCATGACCGACCGGCGCAAGGTCTCGACCACTTCGATGAGCCGCAGTCGTCGCGCCTCGGCGGAAATATTTTCGGCATGTTGGGCGGCATAGGTGAAGGCGGACAGATCGGCATGAAAGCGGCCTTCGATGCCGGGCCGCAGCACTTTGACGGCGACCGTGCGCGACCCGCCGGCCGTGGCGATGCTGGCGCGGTGCACTTGGGCAATCGAAGCCGCGGCGACCGGCGGGCCGAAGTTCTCAAACACCGCGGCGATTGGACGCCCGAAGGAAGCGACGATGACCGCTTCGGCTGCCGCCTGCGGAAACGGTGGCATCCGATCCTGCAGCCGCTCAAGGTCGCGTGCCAGCACGGCGCCGACGACGTCGGGGCGTGTTGCCAGAAACTGGCCGAGCTTTACGTAACTGGGGCCGAGACGGCTCAACGCCGCCGACAGCCGGCTCTCCGGCGTGCCGGATGTCCGCCGTTCGATCAGGCGGGCAAGGCGAACGAGCGGTTGCACGGAAACCGGCAGCGTGAGCGGATCGACAATGCCGAAAACGCCCTCGCGGGCGAGGATGAAGGTCGCCCGGCCAAGACGGATCAAATGCGCCGGACCGGAGATCACAAACGCCAGCCGGAATGCAGCGCCACGATGCCGCCGCTCAACGCTTTGTACGCGACCCGCGCAAAACCGGCGGTGCGCAGCATGGCGGCAAAGTCCTGCGGTTGCGGAAAGCGCCGGATCGATTCCACCAGATAACGATAAGACTCGGCATCGCCGGTCACCATGCCGCCCAGCGCCGGGATGACATTGAATGAATAGAAATCGTACAGGCGGTCGAGGCCGGGAACGTCAACCATGGAGAATTCCAGGCAGGCAAACTTGCCGCCGATCTTGAGCACCCGATGCGCCTCCGCCAGCGCACGTTCGATGCGCGGTACATTGCGAATACCAAATGCGATGGTCACCGCATCGAAGCTGCGGTCGCCGAACGGCAGCGCTTCGGCGTTGGCCTCGGTGAACGTCACGACGCCGTCGAGGCCGCGCGCCCGGGCGCGCTCGCGGCCGACTTCCAGCATGTCGGCATTGATGTCGCACACCGTCGCCAGCGTCTGGGCGCCGCCACGCTCGATCACGCGCATGGCGACGTCGCCGGTGCCGCCGGCCACATCGAGCAGCGCAAACGACCGATCTTTCGGCGGGTCGACCGCCGTGACCAGCGCATCCTTCCAGGCCCGATGCAGCCCGAACGACATCAGGTCGTTCATCAGGTCGTAGCGCCGCGCCACACTATGGAACACGCCGTCGACCAAGCCCTGCTTGTCCGCAAGCGGTACCTGGCGGGCGCCAAAATGCGTTGAGTCCGTCATCGTCTATCCTTCGCCGATCAACATAGCGCGCCGCCCGCACTGGCGCTATGTCTTTGAAATTAACCATTGTTGCGGCCTAAGAGCGTATCCCGATTTAACAGAATTGGGATACGCTCCTAGCTGTCTATTTTAGCATGTCCTTTTCGCAAAACCGGCTTCCACTTTTGCGGGACATGCTCTAGCCGCAAGGTGAGACGGATGCCCGAACTTCCCGAGGTCGAAACCGTGCGCCGCGGCCTCTCCCAGGCGATGGAGGGCGAACGCCTGGTCAAGGTCGAAGTCCGCCGTGGCGACTTGCGCTGGCCGTTACCCAAGAACTTCGCGCAGCGGCTGAAAGGGCAAACCGTGACCGGCATCGGCCGGCGCGCCAAATATCTGGTGGCGGACCTTTCCTCCGGCGACGTGTTGCTGATGCATCTCGGCATGTCAGGCTCGTTTCATGTCTTGCAGGAAACCGACAGTAAGCTCGGCCGTTACCACCACGAGCGGGCGAAACACCTCGCTCATGATCATGTCGTCTTTCACCTGTCGTCGGGCGCCACCGTCACGTTCAACGATCCACGCCGCTTCGGCTCGATGAAACTCGTGGCGCGCGCGAAGCTCGACGACGAACCGCTGTTGAAAAATCTCGGTCCCGAGCCGCTGGGCAATGCCTTCGACGCCGCCATGCTGGCGCGTGCTTGCCAAGGCAAGAGGACAAGCTTGAAGGCGGCGCTGCTGGATCAGCGGGTCGTCGCCGGCTTAGGCAATATCTACGTGTGCGAGGCGCTGTATCGCGCGCATTTGTCGCCGAAACGCATGGCCTCGACGATCACCGGCAAGAACGGCGCACCGAACGAGCGCGCCGCGCGGCTGGTCGAGGCCATCCGGGCGGTCCTGAACGAGGCCATCAAGGACGGCGGCTCGTCATTGCGCGATCATCGGCTTACCGACGGCGATCTCGGCATGTTTCAGCATAACTTCCGCGTCTACGATCGCGAGGGCGAGCCGTGCCGGACGCCCGGTTGCCGCGGCACCGTCAAGCGCATCGTGCAGAGCGGCCGCTCGACGTTCTATTGTCCGGTGTGTCAGAAGTAATTTAATCAGCCTCATGCCGAGGAAGTGTCATGGCTTATCAGAACATCCTTATTGAAACCCGCGGTCGGGTCGGCCTCGTCAAGCTCAATCGCCCGCAGGCGCTCAACGCGCTCAACAGTGCGCTGTTGGCGGAACTCGGCGACGCCGTGGATGCGTTCGACGCCGACGCGCAAATCGGCTGCATGGTCATCACCGGCTCCGACAAGGCTTTCGCCGCCGGCGCCGACATCAAAGAGATGGCCGACAAGACCTTCATCGAAGCATTCCTCAGCAACCTGGCGGCGACCTGGGATCGAGTCGCGCATGTCCGCAAGCCGGTGATCGCCGCCGTCGCCGGCTTCGCGCTGGGCGGTGGCTGCGAACTCGCTCTCGAGTGCGACATCGTGATCGCCGCCGATAATGCCAAGTTCGGTCAGCCCGAGATCAAGCTTGGCATCATCCCCGGTATCGGCGGCACGCAACGGCTGCCCCGCGCCGTGGGCAAGGCCAAGGCGATGGACCTCATTCTCACCGGGCGCTTGATGGACGCACAGGAAGCCGAACGCTGCGGCCTGGTCGCCCGGATTGTGCCGCTCGCAAGCCTCCTCGATGAGGCGCTCAAAGTTGCCGACGCCATTGCCGGGATGTCGCTGCCGGCGGTGCTGGCGGCGAAGGAGGCGGTCAACCGCGCCTTCGAAACCTCGCTCGCCGAAGGCGTGCGGTTCGAGCGGCGGGTCTTTCACTCCCTGTTTGCCACCGCCGATCAAAAGGAAGGCATGGCGGCCTTCGTCGCCAAGCGGCCGGCCAAATTCGAGAACAAGTAGGCCGGGCGCCGACCCTCCCGACCTACTATATTGCCGGCATGTTGAGCGCCGACGAGCTTGAGCGTTACGCCCGCCACATCGTGCTGCGCGAAGTCGGCGGCCCGGGGCAGGCGGCGCTCGGCCGCGCCCGGGTGCTGGTGATCGGCGCCGGCGGGCTTGGCGCGCCGGTGCTGCTTTATCTCGCCGCCGCCGGGGTCGGCACGCTCGGCGTCATCGATGACGATGTCGTCTCGCTGTCCAATCTGCAGCGGCAGGTGATTCACGCCACGCCCGATATCGGTGCGCCCAAGGTCGACAGCGCCGGCGCGGTGATCCGCCGCCTCAATCCGCATGTCGCAGTGAAGCCGCACAATACCCGGCTGACCGCCCAAAACGCGCTCGAACTGATCGGCGGTTACGACATCGTCGCCGACGGCTCGGACAATTTCGCCACGCGCTATCTGGTCGCGGATGCTTGTTACTTTGCCAAAAAGCCGTTGGTGTCGGCGGCGCTCGGCACTTTTGACGGCACGCTGACCACGATCCGGGCGCACGAGCGCGGCGCCGACGGCCAGCCGAATCCAACCTATCGCTGTCTGTTTCCAGAGCCGCCACCGCCCGGCACTGTGCCGGCCTGCGCCGAGGCCGGCATCCTTGGTGCACTCGCCGGCGTGATCGGTTCGATGATGGCGCTTGAAGTGATCCGCGAGTTGGTCGGCTTCGGCGAAGGTTTGGTCGGTCGGTTTGTCATGGTCGATGCGCGGGCGATGCGCTTTGAGACGCTCCGCTACGCCTGGGACCCGGCCAATCCGCTCTCAGGCGAGCATCCGACCATCCGGGACCTGTCGGTTCACGCCTGAACGTCA
>JBAQHW010000155.1:0-2478 GCA_049288525.1 Xanthobacteraceae bacterium | reverse complement strand
GTCTGGCCGTGGTCGGCGGTCTCGCCGGGGCGCTTGCCGCTGGTCATGATGTCGACGCCGTGATTGCCCAAAATGCGTTCGAGCAGTGCCACGTCGGCGAGCCGCGGCACGTTGTCGAGGATCAGCGTCTCATCGGTGAGCAGCGACGCAATCATCAGCGGCAGCGTCGCGTTCTTCGCCCCTGAGATCGGAATGGTGCCGCTCAGGCGCCGGCCGCCGACAATGCGAATGCGATCCATCGTTCCCCCGCGCGATCCGGCGTTCGGACCGGCTCCTTAGCCTTAAATAGGCGGCCTGATGTTATGCACCCGGGCTGCGGCCCGGCCAAGCGGAACGACTGCCCGGCCGAAAACCCCGACGTTACTTCCCGCCCGGATTGCGGCGGAAGTCGGGAATCGGCGGCTGGGTTTCCCCCAGGCCCGGCTTCGCCGCCTCGCCCGGCGCGTCGCCAGTCACGCCGGTCCTGCCGCGGGCTTGCGCCTTGCGCCGCTTGAGGTTTTCACGCAGCGCCGCCGACAGCCGTTCGCCGCGCGCCGCCCATTTCTCGGCTTTGCCGCCCTTGTTCATCGGCAGAATTCAAATCACACACGCTACCCCTCGGCAACGGGCGGAGCCTGATATTGGCGGCGGCCGGATGCGCGGCGGCGGCGAGCCGAACGGCTACGCAGCGATCTTCTCGGCGCGCCGGCGGACGTCGCTTTTGACATGCTCGAGTTCCTCGTCGGTCGCATCTTCGATGCAGGCTGCCTCATTCGGCGCGCCCTTTGTCGCCAGGATCAATTCATCGAGCTTGACCTGCAAGGCCGCCGTATCGCGGTTCTGGGTGTTCTGGATCAAGAACACCATCAGGAACGTGACGATCGTGGTCCCGGTGTTAATGACCAATTGCCAGGTGTCGCTGTATTTGAAGATCGGGCCGGTGATGCCCCAGACCGCAACTACGGCAGTGGCCAGAAGGAAGGTACTCGGCCTGCCCGATAACTGCGCCGTCTTGTTGGCCAGCTTGCCGAACCAGCTTGCCGCGGAAGCATGGGGTTTGCCGTAGGCGCCTGCCGGAATTCCTGCTCGCATCGTGTCCACCCGCCTCTATTGGGAACTGCCAGGAAAGAATTCCCGACCACCCCGCCCGGTTCCATGACGGCCAAATGGCCCGGTAAAGCGGCTCTCGGCCGATCCGCGGCCGGATCGGCGCCCCGGGCGAGCGCAGCGCTTGCGCCCGTATTGCCGCTATGGCAAGGATCGCCGCGCTTTCATCCTGATTTATCGTGCGAAAAGCCTAAGAGTCTGCTGCCGTAGCTCAGTGGTAGAGCACTCCCTTGGTAAGGGAGAGGTCCTCAGTTCAATCCTGAGCGGCAGCACCATTCAGACGCGGTTATTTGTTGCGGTCGGGAGCTTTGTCCAGTTTCTTGGCTAATCGGAGCGCCTTCAAACGCTCTATTTTTTCGTGGGTGGCAAGGGCGCGGGCTTCATAGCCGGTCACGGCTTGACCAGCTGACGCGTTCTCTTGCTTTTTGAAGCTTCTTTCTGCCCGTTGCCGGGCGTTGTCTGAATTCATGACTGTCTCGCGGAGCGATCATACCCAAATGGGAGGCGCTCCCGGTGAAGGGGCGGCTCCGAATCAACGACAATCGGAAGCCGCCAGTTTGCTGTTCGCAGAAGGGTAGCCCCCTCGCTGGGTTCTATACGTAAGGCGCAAACAAGTTTCCAAAACGTCTACAGCCGGGGCCGTGACCGTAAAGCCCGGCTCGATCCGGACCTTTTCGAGATACCGGCAATCAGTATTTGGCAACGACCGGCGATGCCCAGTCGAACTTCCAGTTCAGACCGGCCTTCACGACGCTCTGTGTTTCGCGAATGCTGACATGAGGGAATGTTCCAAGAACGGTCGCAAAGGTCAGCGTATCATTGCCGAAGTCGTAGTAGTCGTATTCGATGAAGGCGGTCAGGTTCTGAGTAATGGCATACTCTCCGCCAACACCCACGGTCCACCCGTCGCGGGTTGCCTCGCTGGTGGAGAATGTCGTGCCGAGTGCCGGAAAATATTGAAGATAGCTATTGCGCTCCCAGGCGCCGCCGCCCTTCACATAGCCCAGGAATCGATCCCAGGCGTAGCCGACGCGGCCCGTCACAGAGCCGAGCCCACTAATGTGCGACTGGTCCGTCAGGGTCGGCGCCGTAGCGTGTGGGCTACTGCCGGTGCCGTCGGCAAAGTCGTAATCACCTTGCAGGCCAATCACCCACCCGCCATTGAATTGATAATTGCAACCGACCTGAACGCCCGCGAGCCAGCTGTTAACATCGTGGCTCGATACCGGAAGACCGCCCATGTCAGGGAGTGACCAGTTATTACGTGACCAGATACCGCCGCCATCACCGCCGACGTAACAGCCTGACCAGTTGTAGACGGCGGCGACCGGGGGCGGTGCCTTGGTGTAAATCCGGGCCGGAAAATCCGCAGCCGCGGCAGCACCTGCGAGA
>JBAQHW010000154.1:0-11225 GCA_049288525.1 Xanthobacteraceae bacterium | reverse complement strand
GCATTGCTCCTTGGCATTGCTCAATGGGGGTGAGGTCATGCGTCTGACCGTTGGGGCATTGTGCTGTTGTGTGGCACTTCTGAGCGGCGCCGCTTGGGCGGCCACCCTCCAGCCGGGGCAGGGCAATCTGTCGATTAATCAGGGCAGCGGCTTTCAGCCGGTTAATGCCCGCGTTGACGCCAAGGTAGGAGATTCCGTCGAGGTGACATCCGGCGGCAGCGCCACCCTTATCTACGAAGACGGATGCCAGGTCCAAGTTCAGCCCGGCGCCGTTATTAGCGTGATGCCATTGTCCCCCTGCGCTTCCGGCTCATTCGCCCAGGACAACACGAATAATAATGCTGGGATGGCCATCGGAGCCGTGGTTGTGATGGGTGGGATCGCGGCAGGTCTCATCTATGAGGGGACCAAATCAACCAACAACACGAGCGGCAGCCCGGCTAGTCCGTGATGCTGATTCGGATTGGTTTGGAGCCCCGACTGGCTAAGTATAAGCGCTTAGCACGCACACCATCGCCGACTCTGCGGACCCAGTTACATGCAAGTTACATTGAGCTTTGCCAGGCGAGTAAAGCCTAAGTCATTGGCAGAACAAAATAAATTTTGATCAAAACGCTGTCCTTAACGCAATTTGGGCCTGTCAGGTCTATCCCTGTGGCACAAAAGCTACAGTTACTTAGAAATCAAAAAGTTAGGTTTCTCGGCTAGGTTTTGAGTGTTATAAATTTATGGGCGTGGATTCGGGGAATACACCTAATGGCTAAACGACCAGTCCTTGGCGCTTTATGTTTCGCAATGCTGCTGACCACGTCGAGCTGGGCCGCGACGGTCGAGCCCGGACAGGGCAGTTTGACGATCAACCAGGGCCAAGGTTTTCAGCCAATCAATAGCCGGGTGGATGCCAATGTCGGCGATTCGGTGATGGTCGCTCCGGGCGGCACTGCCACAGTCGTCTACGATGATGGCTGCAAGGTCGACGTTCAGCCCGATGCCGTGACGACAATCGCGCCCATCTCACCGTGTGCCTCCGGCTCCTACGCGCAGGACAACTCGAATTGGACCGGCGCTTTGATAATGGGCGCGGCGGCGGGAACGGCGCTCGGCTTCGGCATCTATGAGGCGTCGCAGAGCCCGAACGGCACCGGTGCGCAGGCAAGCAGCTCGCCGGCCAGTCCTTAGAACCGGCCTGATTTCTGCCACACGACGATTTATGCCGTGGCCCGCGATGCGGCGGGTACTATCGAGCGTCGTGACGGCGCCGATCGCGCTTCCTTGGCTGGCCATTGTCATCCTTGTTGCCGCGCCATGCCTTGTTGCTGCGCCACGGCCGGCCTCGGCGACGGTTCGCATAACCGACGACGATGGCGGGCAAATCGGCGCTTATTGGAAGCGCTACATGGCATTGCGCGCCAGTGGCGAACGGGTCGTCATCGACGGTAAATGCGCCTCCGCCTGCACTATGGTGCTTGGCATCGTCCCGAGCGACCATATTTGCGTCACTGCCAAGGCAAAGCTCGGCTTTCATGCCGCCTATCGTCCCGGCCTTCTCGGCTTCGAGGTGATCAATGATCCGGCGACGCGCACGCTCTGGAATCTCTATCCGGTTTCGATCCGGCAATGGATTGCGCGCAACGGCGGGCTCGGTCTGCAAATGATTTATCTGTCGGGCCCGGAGCTGTTTGCTATGTACCGGAGATGCCGCTGAGCGCGATGCGTTCCCAGCGACGGCATGCGAAAAAGCGATGGCCTCCGGCTCATTGATCCTCGGCATCAACGCCTACCACGCCGATGCGGCTGCCTGCATCGTTCGTGATGGGGTCCTTATTGCCGCCGCCGAGGAGGAACGGTTTCGACGCATCAAGCATTGGGCAGGATTCCCAAGCCTGGCGATCGCCTATTGCTTAAGCGAGGCCAAGGCCGATTTGGGCGACTTGACGCACGTTGCGGTGAACCGCAGCGGACGCGCCAATGTCCTGCGCAAGCTCGCCTATGTCACGTCACATTGGCCGAGCCCTCGGTTGCTTTTGAGCCGGCTGCGTAACCGCCAACAGGTCGCCGGAATTGCCGAACAGTTGAAATCGGTACCAGGGCGGTCGTTCGGCGGCAGCGTCGAGCACATCGAACATCACCTGGCTCATCTCGCCTCGGCATTTTATCCGTCGCCGTATCGCGAGGCCGTCGTCGTGTCGGTCGACGGCTTTGGCGACTTCGCCAGCGCGGCATGGGGCAGAGGCAGCGACACGGCGCTGTCGCTCGGCGGCCGGGTCGTTTTTCCTCATTCGCTCGGCATCTTCTATCAGGCGATGACGCAATATCTCGGCTTTCCCCATTACGGCGATGAATACAAGTTGATGGGGCTGGCGGCCTATGGCGATGCATCCCGTCGCGACGAGGTCAGCCGGCTTTTGTCATTGCACAATGACGGAACCTTCACGCTCGACCTGAGATATTTTCGTCACCACGAGGAAGATATTGCCTACGAGTGGCAAGGTGGCGAGCCGCGCTGCGGCCAGCTATTTTCGCCGGCGCTAAGCGACGCGCTGGGACCGCCACGCGAGCCCGACGAGCCCATCACCGAGCGCCATCACAATCTGGCCTTCGCGACGCAGGCCGTCTATGAGCAAGCGTTCTTCCATCTTCTGAACAGGTTGCAGCACCGCTACGGCGCGACTGCCCTCGCCGTTGCAGGAGGCTGTGCGTATAATTCCGTTGCCAACGGCAAAATCCGCGACCGTACCGCATTCAAACACGTTTACCTGCAATCGGCTGCCGGCGATGCCGGCGGCGCCATTGGCGCAGCCTATGCGGTCTGGCATCGCTTCGGCGAACGCACCCCGCCGATGACTCATGCCTATTGGGGACCATCGTGCAGCGACGCCGAAATTGGCGCGCTCCTCGCGGATCGCCGCGCCGCGATCGAAGCCGAACATTGCACGGTCGTCCAGGTCGATGACGAGAGCGATCTCATCGGCACGACCGCGCACGCCATCGCCGACGGGCTTGTGGTCGGCTGGTTCCAGGGCCGCATGGAATGGGGCCCGCGCGCTCTCGGCAATCGCTCGATCCTCGGCGATCCGCGCCGGGCCGATATGAAAGACATTCTCAATCTCAAGATCAAACGCCGCGAATCATTCCGCCCCTTCGCTCCCTCCATCTTGCGCGAGAAGGTCGCCGACTGGTTCGAACGCGACGACAACGTACCATTCATGCTGCAGGTCTTTCCGGTCCGTCCGGAACGGCGGCCTCAGATACCGGCCGTAACTCACGTTGACGGCACCGGCCGGCTACAAACCGTCGATCGCGATTCCAACCCGCGATACTACGCCGTCATCGACTCATTCTTTCGATTGACCGGCGTTCCGATGGTGCTCAACACCTCGTTCAACGAAAACGAGCCGGTGGTGTGTCGGCCGCAAGAAGCGTTGGATTGCTTCCTGCGGACAAAAATGGACCTTCTGGTTCTGGGCAACTATCTGGTCCGCCGCGGTGTCGCGGCCGCCGAAACGGCGCAGGAGGCAGTTCAAATAAGCTGAATGTTTAGCCGCACCTGTGGATTTGCGACATGTTTGGGTGCAATGCTTGGGATGTCTCGCTATTTGGATATAATGACAATGCCTCACCGACGGCGCCTCGATATCGATCGCGGTTTCTTGCTTCGACGCGCCGGAGAGAATCGCTTGCCGAGCGGCGGCAGGCCGATCGCGGCCGGAGTGACTGCGCATGCACCTTGAAAAGCGTGTCTTGGTGACCGGCGGCGCCGGATTTCTCGGCTCGCATCTCTGCGAGCGTTTGCTCAAAGGCGGCGCCAACGTCATCTGCGTCGACAACTACTTCACGGGCACGCGGCGCAATATCGCTGCCGTCCTCAATCACCCTCGGTTCGAGATTCTCCGCCACGACGTGACGTTTCCGCTCTACATCGAGGCCGATGAAATCTACAATCTCGCCTGCCCGGCCTCGCCGATCCACTATCAGCACGATCCGGTGCAGACCACCAAAACCAGCGTTCACGGCGCCATCAATATGCTGGGGCTTGCCAAGCGGTTGCGCGCCAAAGTCCTTCAAGCTTCAACCTCGGAGGTTTACGGCGACCCCAACATCCATCCGCAGAACGAGGAATATTGGGGCAACGTCAACCCGATCGGACCGCGATCCTGTTACGACGAGGGTAAGAGGTGCGCCGAGACGCTGTTCTTCGACTATTGGCGGCAGCATAAATTGCGCATCAAGGTCGCGCGCATTTTCAACACCTACGGACCTCGCATGCACCCAAACGATGGTCGGGTGGTGTCGAATTTCGTCGTCCAGGCGCTCCTCGGCCGCGATATCACCGTCTTCGGAGAGGGTCAGCAAACCCGTTCGTTCTGCTACGTTGACGACCTGATCGACGGCTTGATCCGGCTCATGAACACAGCCGACCAGATAACCGGGCCGATCAATATCGGTAATCCGAAGGAGTTCACCATTTTGGAGCTGGCGGATATGGTAATCGATTTGACCGGCTCGCGCTCGCGCATCGTGAACCGGCCGCGGCCACAGGACGATCCCCAGCAACGCCGCCCGGATATTTCCAAGGCCGACGAAATCTTGAAATGGTCGCCGCACACCGCGCTCAAGGAAGGTCTCGTTCGAACGATCGCCTATTTCGAGGAACTGCTTCGCGATGAGACCGTTCGTCCGTCGATCATGCACGACCGGGGGGTAGAGGCTTGACCGGCTCCCGCCGGTTCATCTCAAAGACCCTTAAGCAGCACCGATGTCGCGGCTGATCTTCGTCAATCGGTTCTTTTTTCCCGACCATTCGGCCACCAGCCAGATCGTTTCCGACCTGGCGTTTCATCTGGCCGGTCGCGGCCGCGACGTGCATGCCGTCACCTCGCGGCAAAGCTACGAGAATGCGCAAGCGGCGTTGCCCGATCGAGACAGCATCAATGGTGTTCAGGTGCACCGGGTGGCGTCTACCCAATTCGGCCGCAGCTCCTTACCGGGACGCTCCCTCGACTACCTGTCGTTCTACCGTTCGGTGCGCCGGAAACTTGCCGAACTGGCCCGCCGCGGCGACGTCGTCATCGTCAAGACCGATCCGCCGCTACTTTCGGTCGCCGTCATGGGTCCGGTGCGGCGCAACGGTGCGCGGCTCATCAATTGGCTGCAGGACATTTACCCGGAAACCGCGGTGGCGCTCGGCGTTCCCTTCATCCGCGGGCCGGTCGGTTGGGGATTAGCACCGCTGCGCAACCGTTCGCTGCGCGACGCCGAGGCCACCGTCGTGCTCGGTGAGCTGATGGCACAACGCGTTGCCCATAGCGGCGCGCCCGCCGCTCGCATTCATGTTATCGCCAATTGGTGCAACGACGAGGACATTCGCCCCCTCGCGGCCGAAGACAATCCGCTGCGCCGGGAATGGAATTTGGGCGGCAAATTCGTCGTCGGCTACTCCGGCAACCTCGGCCGGGCGCACGAATTCGGCACGGTGCTGGCCGCCGCCGAACGCCTGCGCAATGATGCGCGCTTCGTTTTTCTGATGATTGGCGGCGGCAGGCAATTCGAAGAGCTTGGCGCCGCCGTTGAAGACCGCCGCCTTGGCGGCTCATTTCTGTTCAAGCCCTATCAGGACCGCTCGCAATTGCGCTATTCGTTGAGCCTGCCCGATGCACATTGGCTCTCGCTCAACCCGAAGCTCGAAGGCTTGCTGCTGCCCAGCAAGTTTTACGGCATCGCGGCGGCGGGCAAGCCGATGATATTTATCGGCGACACGGACGGCGAATTGGCGCGGCTCATGCGGCATCATGGATGCGGTATCGCCATCGCGCCTGGCGATGCAGCGATGCTCGCCGACACGCTCCTGCAGTGGTCGAACGCTCCTGCGGCACCGGCGGAGATGGGCGCAAAGGCCCGCGCCATGCTGGAGGCGCATTACAGCCGGGAGCGCGAGCTGGCGCACTGGCGCGCATTGCTCGATGAGATCGCGCAAGCCCGCACGCCCGCCGCATGATCTAACGCCGATGCAAGCGCACGTTGCATGTACCAGCCCCCGAATCTGCGCCGACTTTGCTGGAGTGCAGCTTCACTGCGGTGCTAGAATCACCCATAAGCGGCTTAACTCCGCAGAAAAAGCGGGAGGGGACGGGGATGAAACGCTCGATCGCAGACTATGTCGCGGCCGTGATGGACGACGCGCCGATGACCTCGTTTCACTGGCGTGTCGTGGCGTTGATCTCGGCCGGCTTCTTCCTCGATCTGGTCGATATCGCCGTGTTCGGCTCAGTCGTGCCCGACATGATTTCGAGCCACTTCGCCACGCCGCCGCAAATTGCCTTCATGGTCAGCGCATTGTTTTTGGGAACGCTGGTCGGTTCGGTCGGCCAGGGTGAGTTGACCGACCGGTTCGGACGGAAGGCGGTTTATCAGATCAATCTCTTGGTTTTCGGGCTTGCAACCCTGGCCTCGGCCTTCGCTCCGGATTATCTGACATTTTCCGCGCTGCGATTCATCGCCGGCATCGGGCTCGGCGCCGAAGTCCCCTTATGCTTTTCCTATGCCGCCGAGTTCGCGCCTAAAAATATCCGCGGCCGCATCATGGCATTCACGCACTTTATCGGTGGCGCTTGCTCGTGGCCTTGCGCGATCCTGTTTGCGCTGGCATTTCGCGAGGTGATCGGCTGGCGCGGGATTTTTATCTGTATCGGCATCGCCGCGCTGATCGTTTTTCTTTTCCGGATCACCCTGCCGGAATCGCCGCGCTGGCTGGCAACGCACGGCCAGGGCGCGCGAGCGCTCGATATCATCAAGCGCATGGGCTTGCCGGCGCCGACCGAGCCGCTGGTCAGCGACGCCAAGAGCGACATCCAGAGCGATCCGCTGATGGTCGTGTTCCGCCATCACAGCAAAGCGATATTCGCCGCCATGGTGGCGTTCTTCACGATTTATTGCGCGGTTTATATCGTCGCCACCTGGCTGCCCAACCTGATGGCGGCGGATCGCGGCTTCACCGTTACCAAGGCGCTCACCTTCACATTCGGAATGACCTTGGCCTATCCGTTGAGCAGCGGCTTCATGATGTACGCGCTCGACCGGTTCGGTCGGCTCAAAGTCGCCGTCACGGGATTGATCGCGGCCGCGGTTATGTCGCTGATTTTTTGGCAGTCGGCGACGGAGACCACGCTGCTGGTGACCGGATTCATCATGTTCTTCTGCATGCAGACCGGCACCAATGCGATGCTGATCTACACCGGCGAAGTATTTCCCACCAACGCGCGTGCGTCCGGGCTCGGCCTTGCACTTGGCGTCAGCAAGATCGGAGCTTTGTTCTCCGGTTATGCCGTCGTGTTCATCCAGGCCTTCGGCGTCCCCGCGGTATTTGGCTTCATGGCAGTCCTTTTGCTCATCGGCGCCGGCGCGGTGCTGATGATCGGCCGCGAGACCAAAGGCTTGGCGCTCGATGCCATCGCCCCGCCGGGCTGATGCGATCGCGCGCTGCGGTTAAAGCGGCCTAACCGCCGCTGAAAACCACCGCTTTAACAAACAATTAACTTGAATTAATTTGGCGTCGGACTTCGTTAGGTATAGCGCGGGAAACCTGACCGTTTGACATCGGTGTGGTGATAAAACGCCGCCGCGACGGGCGGGTACCATGAGCATAACCAGCAACTTTAGTAAGAGCTGCGACGTTGCCGTTATCGGAGCCGGTCCTTATGGGCTGGCGGTGGCAGCGCACTTGCGCGCCGCAAACATCGACAGCCGAATATTCGGCGATGCAATGTCGTTTTGGCGGCAAAACATGCCAGCGGGCATGAAGCTGCGCTCTCCCTGGATTGCGACACATATCGCCGAGCCGCTTAATCGCTACCGGCTCGACGACTATTTCGAGGAGAACGGTCTGCCGATTCCCGAACTCCTGCCGATCGAGAACTTTATCGGCTACGGAACGTGGTTCCAGGAGCGCGTCGCGCCCGATATCGATAAGCGCGCTGTCACACAAGTGGCGGCTGCAGACGGCGGATTTCATCTTACGCTCGATAGCGGCGAAATGCTCGCGGCCAGGCGCGTCGTCGTGGCGACTGGACTTCGTAACCATGAATATCGGCCGGCGGAATTCAAAGAGCTATCGCGCGATCTCGTCAGCCATTCCTGCGATCATGCCAAGCTGGACCGCTTTCGCGGATTGAATATTGCAGTGATTGGCCGCGGGCAAAGTGCGTGCGAGTCTGCGGCGCTTTTGAAGGAAGCCGGCGCAAACGCCGAAATCTTTTGCCATGGCGGCCTGCAGTGGAACAGCGATCCAGACACACGGGGAACGTTGCGAAAGGCGATACGCTCGCTGATCGGACCGGCGCTGATCCCACCGTCGCAGGTCGGTCCGTTCCCGCACAATTGGCTGGTCGAAGCGCCGGGTATCATTCGCCATCTGCCGCAGCACCTGCGGGATAGTTTCAGCGATCATTGCCTGCGTGCTACCGCGATCCTGTGGTTGCGGTCGCGGTTGCACGGCATTCCAGTGCATCAGGGCAGCCGGATCGTTCAGGCGCAACAGGTCGGGGATGGCGTTGCGCTGACCACAAACCACGGCTCGCGACGCGTCGATCACGTTCTGCTGGCGACGGGTTACCGCATCGATGTCGACAAGGTGGCCGTTCTCGGAGCGCGTTTGCGTGAGGGCATTGCGCGGCATCGTGGCCTTCCTGTCTTGTCCGGCGGCTTTGAATCAAGTGTGCCGGGGCTGTATTTCGCGGGCGCCCATGCGGTTGGCAGCTTTGGACCGTTGCTGCGCTTTATCGCCGGTGCGGGATTTGCGGGACAGCGGATTACGCAATCGGTCCGCGGCCGCCGCGCGGCAATGCACAGGACTGTTGCTGCCAACTTGGGCCTGGCCCCTCAGGAAGCGGCCATCGCCGCGGCAGAGCAAAATCGGGCATGACAGGTGCTGGTACGCCAACAGCGATACCCGGCGCGCTGATTGTCGGCGGCGCTCACGTCAGTATCGGCATTGCCCGCAGTCTTGGGCGACGCGGCATTCCCGTCTGGCTGCTCGCCAGCCATCCGTTGCCAAGATTCTCCCGCTATGTGCAACGGAGCTTCCCGTGGCCCGGCACGGCGGATGCGGACGTTGTTGCTTCGCTGATCGACATTGCCGTCCGCCACGGCCTAAAGGATTGGGTCCTTCTCGCGACCGGCGATGAAGACATGCGCATCATCGCGCAAAATCATGCGCGATTGGGCCGGTATTTCCGTTTGACGACGCCTGACTGGAATGTGTCTCAGTGGATTTATGACAAGCGCCTGGTCTATCAGCACGCCGCTTCTCTCGGCATCGACTGCGCCTGGAATCATCGGCCGCGGAGCCTCGCGGACGTCGAACAACTCGATTGCCGGTTTCCCGTCGTTCTCAAGCCCGCCTGTCGCGACGAGCTCAACGAATTCACCCGTGCTAAAGCCTGGAAAGCCGAGAGTCGGCAAGCTTTGCTGGCGCTCTATCGCCGCGCTGCACCGCTTGCCGGGAACGGAGGCGTTATCATCCAGAGCTGGATTCCAGGACACGGCGAGGCGCAATTCTCCTATGCAGGCTTGTGGAACAACGGTAGAGCGGTCGCGTCGCTCGTAGCGCGGCGGCGGCGGCAATATCCGATCGATTTCGGCCGATCGAGCACGTTCGTAGAGACTGTAGAGCAGACAGAGGTGGAAGCGCTGGCGAGCCGATTTCTGGAATCGCTCGGCTACTCGGGTGTCGCCGAAATCGAATTCAAGTATGACCGCCGCGATCGGCATTACAAGCTTCTCGACGTCAACGGCCGCTTCTGGACCTGGAATGGGCTTGGCGACCTCGCAGGCGTGGATTTTCCCTATTTGGCCTGGCGGCAGGCGCTGGGATTTGAAGTGCCGCCGGCGCGCGCCAAAGCGGGCGCCGTCTGGATTCATGCGAGCCGCGACTTTGCGGCGGCAATCAAGGAAATCGGCCTCGGTATTATGAGCGTTTCGGATTACATGGCGTCGCTTCGAAAAAGACTGGCGGTCGGACATTTCGCTTTCGACGATCCGTTGCCGACAGTCGCCGAACTTCCAATCCTCGTCTGGCATCGTCTGATGGCCGGGCGCGTGGCGCGTCGAGCGCCGACTTTTTCGCGACCCGCTCCCTAAGCGATCGAGCGCTCGATCGGATGCTCCGGTTCGGGTCTGATATGTCCCGATCGAGGTGCACGACGGCGACGTCGTCGAAGGCATATTGCAAGCGGCGGCGGAAATGCGGGCGAACCTGATCGGCATGCCGACCGCCGGCCACCACGGGCTGCTCGATGCGCTGCGCGGCAGCACGACCGAACGGGTCGTACGGCACGCCCCCTGCCCGGTGCTGGCGATTCCGGCGCCGCCGGCGCAAGACGTGACCGATTAAAACGCGGCCACGCCTTCACGCCAGTGCTCGCCGATGTTCGCCCTACGGCCTGCCGGCATCTTGATCGAGCAACGGCGTGATCCGCCGGATCGCCACCCGCCGGTTGGTCCGCTCGGGCCCGCTGGTTTGAATCTTCAAGCCTTCCTTGCCGTAGCCCTGCGTGACCAGGTTCTCGGCCGGGACCTGAAATTGCTCCGTCAGCGCCACCGCCACGGCTTCGGCGCGCCGGTCTGACAGCGACAGGTTGTCGATATCCGACCCGACCGCGTCGGTGTGGCCTTCGATCAGAAACACCTCGCGTGGATTGCGGCTGATCGCGCGATTGATGGCATCGGCGACGATCGACAGGCGGTCCACCTGATCGGGGGTGAGCTGCCACGATGCGGTGGCGAAATCGATGCCGAGATCGATGCGCGGCATGAAATCCCGCAAGGCCTCGTTGAAGCGGATCTGGTCCAAGGTGTAGGGCTGATCGATCGGGTCGACCGGCGGCGCGATCAAGACGTCGTAGATCTCGGCTTCGTTGGCGGCGTCGGCATCGACAACGTAGCGATCGCGCGGGATTCGGATGACCGGCGGCGGGACGTTCAGAAATACCGTGCCGAGCTCCGCGCCGGCAAAGCCGTTGTCGATGATGACGAACTCGCGTCCATCCGGGTCGCGCCGCACGCGGCGCAAGAGATGCCCGTCGTTATCGTCGATGTCGATGATCTGCACGCCGTCCGGGCGCACGACCACGCTGACGGTCTGGTTGCCACGGCGTTCGACCTGCACATTGCGCGCGTCGACGGCGAACCGGTCGACGTCATTGTGACGGATGATAGTGCGGTTGCCGTCC
>JBAQHW010000153.1:0-3957 GCA_049288525.1 Xanthobacteraceae bacterium | reverse complement strand
CGGAGAGCAGATCGACCAGCGCCGGCCCGCCGCCGCGATAGCCCACCGTGGTCAGGTCGACGCCGGCCATCATCTTGAACAGCTCGCCGAACATGTGCGGCGGGCTGCCGTTGCCGGCCGTGCCCATATTGACCTTGCCGGGATGCGCCTTGGCGTAGGCAATCAGCTCGGCGGTGCTTTGGGCCGGGAACGACGGCGTCACTTCGAGCACCGAGGGCGCCACCATGATGCCGGCGACGGGCGCCGTGTCGCGCATGAAATTGTAATTCAGATTGCTGTAGAGCGTGGCGTTGATCGCGTTCGATGACGTGACCAAGAGCAGCGTGTAGCCATCGGGGTCGGCGTGCGCCACCGCCTCGGTGGCGATATTGCTGCCGGCGCCCGAGCGGTTCTCGACCACGAATTGCTGGCCGAGCCGCTTCGACAGCCAGTCGGCGATCAACCGCGCGCAAATATCGGTCGGCCCGCCGGCCGCGTAGCCGACGAGCAGCAGCACCGGTCGCGACGGATAGCTTTGGGCGCGGGCGAGCCGCGTGACGGCCGGAAGCGCAATCGCGCCGCCGGCGAGACGCAGCACGGACCTGCGGGGAAGTATCATCGTATCCCCCCTGAGTTTGGTAGGCTTCTATGGCTGGGAGGTTACACCAATTCCGGGGGTGCGCCTATCGTGGGCTGAGCGAAGCGAAGCTGTTGCGCTGATCGCGTGAACAAGTCCGGCCATGATATTGTCATGCTCCGCCAACGGGTCCGCGCGAAGCGCGCGGCCCGATGACAAGCTCCGGCGGAGCATCCAGTAATCATTGCCGCCCGAGTTTTTCCGACCCGTTCGCGTTTACTGGATCGTCCGCCTTCGCGGACGATGACAGGTAGCTCACTTCCCCGGCGGCTTGGCCGCGAACTGCGAGCCGCGCAAGCACAGCCGCCCGCGCGGGTCCTGCCATAGCTTCTCGGTGGCGTGCAGGTGGGCGATGGCGCGGGCGATGGTGACGAAATCGTATTTGGAAAATTTCTCGGCGACGTCGGTGTAATAGAGCGGCGCCTGGCCGATCGCCGCGGCGATGTCGTCGGCGAGCTTCGCCACCGCCGCGTCGTCGCCGGCCTCGCCGGCCGCGTCCTTCTTGCCCTCGACATAGTCGGCAATCTTGGCGCGGTCGGCATAGGCGTAGGTGATGCGCTCGTAATATTCGCGCGGGATGTTTTCCGGGATGGTGGCGTCGATGCCGACCTTGGCGCCGGTCGGCACCACGCCGAAACCCTGCGGCAGGCTCGGATCGAGCGGCTTGGCGCGCGCGTTACTCACGATCATGACGTCGCGGTCGCCCTGCACGCGCGTCGCAATCGCCCATTCCACCTCGGCCGGATCGTTGACGTCGATGTCGTCGTCGACCACGACAACGTGCTTGAGGTCCATCACCGACAAGGCGGCGAGCAGCGCGTTCTTGCCCTCGCCCGGCTGCTTCTTGATCGAGATCACCGCGTGCCAGAAGGCGCAGCCGCCGAGCGTGACGTTGATGTCTTTCACCTGCACGCCGGCGGTGCGCAGCGCCTGGCGGATCGCGGCATAGCGCGTCGGCGCCGCCAGCCAGGTGTTCTCCCACGGCATGTGCAGATTGTAATAGATCGCGTCCTTGCGCATCGAAATTGCCTTGATACGCACGATCGGATTCCAGTGCAGCCCGCCCATCAGCCGGGTGAATTCGCCGAAGCGCCCTTCCGGATAAGTCCAACCGGTCGGCAGCACTTCGGCCTCCAGCACGATCTCGGCATCGGCGATGTAGGGCACATCGACGGTGGCGCAGGGCGCAAGCTTCACGGCTTCGCCGCGGATGCCGCCGGCGATCGCCATCTCGTCGACGCCGAGCGGCGCGCGATAGCCGGAGCCGGTGATCTCGATCGGATGGGTGCCGATGGAAATCGAGATCGGTAGCGGCTGTTTGCGCTCAAGCGCGCGCTGCACGAACAGCCGCATATTGTTGGGCGTGACCAGATCGATGCCGGTGAGCGCCTTTTCCTTGACGATGAAGCGATAGATGCCGGAATTGAAACCAAGCTCGGGATCGCGGGCGATGACGACGCCGGCGGTGATCATCGGGCCGCCGTCATAGATCGACGACATCGGGATCGGCAGCTTGAACAGATCGACGTCGTCGCCGGTGAGGGTGACTTCGCGGGTCGGCGAGGTTTTGACGTATTGCGGCGGGATCGGCTTTAAGATGGCAGCAGCGAGCTTGTCCTCGATCTCGCGATAAGTGTCGGCGCCGAGCGACATCATGGCGCGCTCGCGCGAGCGGATGATGCCGGACACCACCGGGATGGCGTAACCGATGACATTATGAAAGTAGAGCGCGGTCTTGGCCTGATCGACCAGCGTGGCGATGTGGCGGATATCGACCGGCTGATGCAGGTCGACCAGCTCGCCGGTCTGCCGCAGGCGATCGAGGAATTGGCGGAAGTTTTCCTGCATCAAATTACTCAAGCCGCGATGACAGCTTTCTTGACCGCCTGAGGCAGCGCTATCGTTCGAAATAACGCCTTCGGATAGAGATAATCCTCACCGGATTCGTCGATGACTCGAATGAGTCCGTGTTTTTCTGCCGTCAAATCACGAAGGGCGAGATAAATCTTCCGCTTTTCAAGCGAGGCGGGGTAACCTTCATTGTTTACACAGACGACGAGCTGCTTTGATTGCGATTTTGCCATGGCTTCAGCTTCCGATCAGCCGCTTGATCTTGAATTCCTTCCGTCCAATCCCAGAGGCTTCATACCAGTGAATTTCGGCGAGATGAATAGCGCCATCAATCAGGCGCACGCGAGCTATGCCCTTTCGCTTGCGCCAGCGGCCCCGTCCGTAGATTCGGCGCAGGCGTGCGATCTCACGGATTCCAGACCCCGCAGCGAAAGTTTCAGCCTCAGAGATTGTCCCTAAAATCTCAAATCTCATCGGTGAATAGTGACAAGGTCATGCCAGGAGATCAATCCGACCTCGTCATGGCCGGGCATAGTCCGTCGAAGACGGACGTGAACGCCCTTTCGCCCGGCCATCCACGACTTTATCAAGCACTGGTAAGACGTGGATGCCCGGCATCAAGCCGGGCATGATGGCCTAGGAGTGACCATGCGCGCCCTCGTTCTCCGCCAGCACGGCAGCCTCGACGACCTGGAGGTCGCCGCCGACTACCCGACGCCGCGGCCGGGCGACGGCGAGGTGGTGATCCGCGTGCGCGCGGCCTCGTTCAACTATCACGACGTGTTCACCGTGCGCGGCATGCCCGGCATCAAGGTGCCGCTGCCGGTGATCATCGGCCTCGACATGGCGGGCGAGATCGCCGAAGTGGGCTCAAGCGTTAGCGGCTGGACGCCTGGCGACCGGGTGCTGGTCAATCCGGTGAACAGGAAGAAGGGCCTGATGGGCGAGATGCTCGACGGCGGCATGGCGGAATATTGCCGCGTCGCCGCCGACCAGCTCGTCGCCATGCCGGCAGGCGTGAGCTTCGAGGACGCCGCTGCACTGCCGGTCGCTTACGGCACCGCGCACCGCATGCTGATCACCCACCAGACGGTCGCCGCCGGCGAGCGCGTGCTGGTGCTGGGCGCTTCCGGCGGCGTCGGCACCGGCTGCGTGCTGCTGGCGAAAATGCTCGGCGCCGAAGTGATCGCCTGCGCCTCGAGCGAGGCGAAGCTTAGCCGGCTGAAGGCGCTCGGCGCCGATCACGGCATCGATTACAGCAAGACCGACTGGTCGAAATGGGCGGTCGAAAAATACGGCAAGCCGCAGCGGCGCACTTACGACGGCGGCGTCGACGTGGTGATCAATTTCACCGGCGGCGACACCTGGGTGCCGTCGCTGCGCTGCCTCAAGCGCGGCGGCAAATTGCTGGTCTGCGGCGCGACCGCCGGCTACGACCCAAAGGAAGATTTGCGCTATGTCTGGAGCTTCGAAATCAAGATCATCGGCTC
>JBAQHW010000152.1:0-11885 GCA_049288525.1 Xanthobacteraceae bacterium | reverse complement strand
CGGCGGGCGGTGGCGATTGCCTGCAGGCCGGCCACGCCGGCCCCCATGATGAAAACCTTGGCGGCGGGCACGGTGCCGGCGGCGGTCATCATCATCGGCAGCGCGCGGCCGAATTCGGCCGCGGCGTCGACGACCGCGCGGTAGCCGGCGAGATTGGCCTGGCTGGACAGGACGTCCATGCCCTGCGCGCGGGTAATGCGCGGCAACAGTTCCATGGCGAAGGCGGTAACGCCGGCATCGGCCATGGCGCGCAGCGCGGCCTCCTGGCCGAAGGGGTCCATGATCGCGATGACGATGGCGCCCTTTTTCAACTTCGCCAGCTCGGCCACATTCGGCCGCCGAACCTTCAGAACGATATCGGCATTGGCGGTGGCGTCGTCGGCGATTGCGGCGCCGGCAGCGGCATAATCCGCATCCAGAATGCCGGATTTGACGCCGGCACCGGGCGCGACGGCGACTTCGGCGCCGAGTGCGATCATTTTCTTGACCGTCTCGGGGCTGGCGGCGACGCGCGGTTCGCCCGAATCGGTTTCGGCAGCAACCGCGACTTTCATGAAACCTCCGACAGTGCGACGGCCGGGATAAAAGCCGAGGTCGGGATTGACGGTTAGATCATGTCAGGAAATACGCCATCCCGATCACGATGATGACGACGATTGCCATCGTCACTTTTACCAGCCTGATGAAATTGTCGTAGGTCTGTTCGTGCGCGGGGTAATCGTTGCCCGTCGCCAGGGCGTATTCGACCTCACCGTGATCGGCCATCACCATCTCTCCAACGAGCTGCCCGGTTATCGGCGGACTT
Organism: Xanthobacteraceae bacterium; assembly: GCA_049288525.1. Lineage (GTDB taxonomy): Bacteria > Pseudomonadota > Alphaproteobacteria > Rhizobiales > Xanthobacteraceae > BOG-931. The sequence continues at coordinate 11,080 of JBAQHW010000152.1, read as the reverse complement.
AGCGTAATTGCGCTTATAGAGCAACCGGATGCCGCCCCGACGGTGGGCAATTTCGCCGGTCTGTCATGTTTCGCGGCATCCGCCTTCGCTTGCTCCGGCGGAATCCAATGCCTACTGTTGTTGGCAGTCCGCCACGGATCGCCATCATGCTCAGAAAAGAACAAAACGAGCTTCTGACCCGCACCGGGCCCGCTACGCCGATGGGCCAGATGTTCCGCTGCTATTGGCTACCGGCGCTGCTCGCCGAGGAACTGCCGGAGAACGATTGCCCGCCGGTACGGGTGAAGCTTCTTTCGGAGCGGTTGATCGCCTTCCGCGATTCGGAGGGCCGCTACGGCCTGGTCGACGAGTTCTGCGCCCATCGCGGCGTGTCGCTGTGGTTCGGCCGCAACGAGGACAAGGGCCTGCGCTGCCCCTATCACGGCTGGAAATACGACGTCACCGGCCAATGCGTCGATGTGCCGTCCGAGCCGGCGGAAAGCGGCTTCTGCAACAAGATCAAGCTCACCGCGTATCCGCTGGTGAAGATCGGCGAGGTGCTGTGGACCTATATGGGCCCCCCCGACAAAAAGCCGCCGCTGCCGGAATGGGAGTTCTCGCTGGTGCCGCCGGAGCAGAGCTTCACGTCCAAACGTTGGCAGGAATGCAACTGGCTGCAAGCGATGGAAGGCGGCATCGATTCCAGCCACGTCTCCTTCCTGCATCGCGGCGATCTGCACTCCGACCCGCTGTTCAAGGGAGCGAAAGGCAACGAATACAATCTGTCGGACATGCAGCCGTATTTCGAGGTGGTCGAGCAGCCCGGCGGTCTGTTCATCGGCGCGCGGCGCAATGCCGAGACCGGCAAGTACTACTGGCGCGTCACGCCCTTCGTCATGCCGTGCTTCACCATGATCCCGCCGCGCGGCGACCATCCAATCCACGGCCATTTCTGGGTGCCGATCGACGACGAGAACCATTGGGCTTGGTCGTATGATTTCCACCCGGTGCGGGCGTTGACCAAAACCGAAGTCGACGCCATGAAGGACGGGGCCGGGGTGCATTGCAAGGTCGATGCCGCGTTCCGGCCGCTCGCCAACAAAGACAACGATTATCTGGTCGACCGCGCCGCGCAGAAGGCCGGACGAACGTTCAGCGGCGTCGCCGGCTTCGCCATGCAGGATGCCTCGCTGCAGGAAAGCATGGGGCCGATCTGCGACCGCACCAAAGAGAATCTGGTCTCTACCGACAACGGCATCATCATGGCCCGGCACCGCTTGATGCGCGCGGCAAAGGCGCTGGTCGACAAAGGCGTCACCCCGCCCGGCGTCGACCCGCAACACCACCGGGTCCGGTCCTGCTCGGTCGTGCTGCCATCCGACGTGGCGTTCAAGGACGGCGCCAAAGAAGCGCTCAATGCGCAACGCGGCGTGGCACAGACGACCGTTTAGCCGAGCCCGAAAATCCTTGCTGCGCAGCCGTGTGCGAGCGGCGCCTTCGCCATGACGGCTTTTCTTTCGCCGGTGGAATAATTGACGGAGGCTCGGCCCGGCCGCGCTCGGCGTGGAGAACCCGAGATCATGCCGTAACGACAAGGGTCGCAGCGGTTATCTCGCCGTCTGTCACGTAATGATTGACCTGTGCGACGGGCAGATGCTGACCGGCGCGATATGACTTGACGTCGTCGACCAGTTTCTTCCCGGTGAGCTCATCGATGATGAAGTCACGCTCGACATTGGTGTCGGAATCGGTGGCATGAGTGATCTGGAAGGTCAGACGCGCCAGTGAGAACCCGGTGTCCTTAGTGCCGGCGCCGATCCACAGCACGCGTGCGTCCGGCGGCGGGCGCCCGGCGCTGCGCCAGAAGTCTGACTTGGCCAAGGCCGCCTCGCGCGCCAGTCTCTTGGCCCAGAAGCGGACGTGATGACGTTGGCGCGGGCTGTTGCCGATCTGCTTCTGGAACCCGATGTCCTGGCCGCGCCCGAATAGAAAGAGCGTGCTGAACGGTGCGGTCGGGTAGGGCGAGTTGAACAGGAACGCCCGCGCCATGCGCCATGAACTGGCAAAGTCCAATGGGTCGGCCTGCGACCATCCGGCCTGGACAAAGGCGGCGCGCAACTGCGCCATCGTGCCGATAAGCACCAGATTGACCGGATCGCCGGGCAAGCCGTCGCCGGTCAGCGTGTAGCTCGGCACCCGTTTGCGATGCAGGACTTTCAAGCCGATCAGAACCGCACGCGGCAGAATGACGTAAGCCGCGGCCGCATAGCTCAGGGCTAAGGCGAGAATCGAAGGCAGACCGCGATCGACCAGCCTGAAGACGAAGACGATCAGCCAGACGCTGAAGATGCCGAGCGCCACAACGAACAGGCGCTGCGCAAAGCGAATGAGCATCCTCACCATCTGGCTATCGGGCCGTTGCCATTATACGGACGCGTCGTTCTGCGCGGCGGCGTTACGTCCGGCGATGAACCCCTGGCAGATGGCGCGCGGCAGGCCATGCATGGAAAAGCCGCCGGCCGACTCCCCGCCGCAATAAAGCCCGGGAATGACCTCGCCCTGCATGTCGATCACCTGACAACGCGCGTTGATGCGTAAGCCCGCGCGGGTGTCGTGGACGACCGGCGTCGCCCAGGCGGCATAAAACGGCGGCTTGGCGATCTTGTGGAGCGGCTTCGGCTTGCCGAATTCGGCGTCCTTGCCGGCATCGACGAACGAATTATAGCGCGCGACCGTCGCGGCAAGATTGTGCGGCGGCATCGGCACGCGCTGATATTTCATTTCGATCTTGGCCGCGAGCGCCTCGATGCTGTCGGCGCTGAAGAAGAAGCCGGCGTCGCTGTCGACGTGTGGCGGCATGGGACTCCATCGTTCGCGGGCGACGGCGTCGGCATCGAAAATCGCCCAGATCGGACCGCCGCCGTTGTGGCCATCGCCGATGCCGGCGAGCGCCGCATTAATGAAATTGCCCGGATCGTATTTTTTGTTCTTGGCATTGAGATACGAGTAAGGCTCGTAGGGATTGGTGCTCTGATAGGTGTTGTAATTGAAGTGGCCGGCGGTCTCGTCGTAGAAGCGCTTGCCCAGCATGTTGACGAGAATGACGTCCTGCCAGTCCTTCACCGGCAAGCCGATGGCGCGTGCCTTGTCGAACACCTCGCAGCTCTTATACCAGCGCACATTCACATAGCCGTATTGACAGCCAATCGCGCCCGGCTTGGTGATGCCTGAGCCGAATTCGCCGGTGTAATTGAACAAGCCCCACAGCGACGCTCCCACGGCCATGGCGGAAATTTCGCCGCTGGCATCCTGATCGGACCACGGCATGCCGGCGAGCCCGCAATATTCCTCGGTGAGCCGGGGATCGAACATGCGGCGGAAATTGACGTTTCCCGTTGAACCGCCGGTAGCGACGATGACTGCCTTGCGGCCGCGGATATGGTGCGTGACGCCCTTGTGATCGACGGCGATGCCCAGCACGCGGCCGGAATTCGCGGCCTCGCGGTGGATGGCGGTCATGCGGTGCTCGAGCAGGATGTCGACGCCGGCCTGGCGCGCTGCGTCCTCAAGCGGCCGGATCAGTCCGGCGCCGGCGCGAATTTCATCATCGTCGGGATTGGCCGGACCGCCGGTATGCACCATCGGCCAGTCGCAGACGTCGATCTGCATGGTGCGCAGCGCCGAGACGCCGATCTCGTGCCCGACCTTGTTCGGCGGCCGGTCGATGACTTTGACACCATGCGCCAGCAGCCACTCGAAAGCCGGCACGCTGTTGTCGGCGAAGGCGCGGATGATCTCGCGATCGTTATAGCGATAGGGCGGAAAGCCATTAGTCTCCACCACCGACCAGTCGGTGAGGTCGTGAAAGAACAGGTCGGGCGAATCCGCGATGCCGTGCTTCTTCTGGTAGCTGGTGCCGCCGCCGAGCGGCAGATTGCCGCCGGAGACGATGGCATGGCCGCCGATATGCGGCTCCGCCTCGACGACGATAACCGAGGCGCCGGCTTCGCGCGCCACCACCGCCGCCGGCATCCCGGTCGCGCCCGATCCCACCACGACAATGTCGGCTTCACGATCCCACTGGATCGGCGAATTTCCTGTGCTCACGCCTGCGAACCTCTTCCTGACCTGGACCGGGGCCGGACACTAACAGCATTGCCGTTTTTGTGTCATGTGGTGGCGATCGGTCCTGCGACAGCGGAGTTTTGCATGGTGGATTTCGTCCCTACTCACCGGCTCACCCACGAAGCCAGCCTGAAAATGCTGACGGCCGGCGTGACCAAGGCCGACGCGCTCAGCTGCAAGGTTTCGCTCGCGGTGGTCGACGCGAGCTGCCGGCTGATCAGTTTTCTGATGATGGATGGTGCGCGGCACTTTTCGATCATCACCACGCAGCGCAAAGCCATCACCGCGGCCTCGCAGCGGCTGCCGACCGGCTATGCACCCGAGGAGAACGCTCTGTCGATGGCGGTGCGCATGGGCGATTTCACCAATGTGCCGGGCGGTTTTCCGATCGAGGTCGAGGGCGAAGTCATCGGCGCGGTCGCCGCCGGCGGCGCCAAGATCGAGCAGGACATCGAAGTAGCGAAAGCGGCGCTGGCGGCGCTGAACCATTCCTAAAGAAACTGGATCGTCTTGAGAGCCATACCAAAATATGGTAATAAAGCCATATGGTGGTTCGGCCGAGTTTCGAATGGGACGGTGCGAAGGATTGTCTCGTTCTCCGCGGCGCAAGCGGCCTTTCTCGATCCGCGCCGTGTCATTGCCGAGGATTTGGGCCACAGCCGCACCGAACGGCGGTACTTCTGCTTCGGCAGCGTCGATGGCGCCGTGATGACGGTGCGTTTCACCTACCGCAAGGGCCGTATCCGCATTTTCGGCGCCGGTTATTGGCGAAAAGGGAAGGAAATTTATGAAAAACAGAGCCGCTAAATACTCCGCCGGAGAAATCGGCCGGGTACGGATTATCGAGGATTTCTTGCCTTCGCCGGACGAGCTTGTGCCGCGCGACGACAAGGTGAAAGTGACTCTTTCGCTGTCGCGTCGCAGTCTGGATTACTTCAAGCACGAGTCGAAGAAGCGTCGCGTGCCTTATCAGCGCATGATCCGTGCGGTGGTCGACTATTACGCGGAAAAGCAAGCCGGCGGACGCCGCGGTGGATAGCGCCGGCTTTCGCCTTGCTCAAGCCGGGCTACGGTCCTGCATCTGATCCCGCGCCGCCTTCACCGCCTTGATGATGTTCTGGTACCCGGTGCAGCGGCACAAATTCGAAGCCAGCATGTCGACCAAGTCCTCGTCGCCGATGTGCGGGTTCTTCTCCAGCACATTGGTGGCGAGCATCAGAAACCCCGGCGTGCAGTAGCCGCATTGCAGGCCGTGATTGTCGATGAAGGCCTGCTGCAGCACTGAGAGTTTGTCGCCGTCGGCCAGCCCTTCAACGGTGCGGATTTTCTTGCCCTGTGCCTGGATGGCGAACATCAGGCACGAGCGCACCGCCGCGTCGTCGACGATCACCGTGCAAGTGCCGCAGACGCCGTGCTCGCAGCCGATATGGGTGCCGGTCTGGCCGCAATCGTCGCGGATGGCGTCGACCAGCGTTTTGCGCGGCTCGACCCGGATCGGATAATCGCGGCCGTTGATGGTAAGCGTGATGTCAAATTTTTCGGTCATGCGATCAGCGCGGCAGCACTTCGGAAAACTTTGCGCGCACCAGGTTCTCGACCTCGTCGCTCGCGCGCACCACGATCGGGAACGTATCGCGGCGCTTGAACGGCTTGCAGGCGTCGATCACGACGCGCGCATTGCGCGGATCGCCTTCGCCGTAGGCCATCGGATCGAGCGCGGTCGACCAGCAGCCGCGTAGGGTCTCCATGCCCTCGCGCGGATCGAAGCGCGTGCACATCGCCCAGATCACCTTGTCCATGTCGGTCGGATCGATGTCGTCGTCGACCACGACGACGAAGCGGTTGGCATAAGCGCCGGCGTGGCATTGCGAGGCGATCAGGCCGGCCTGCTTGGCGTGGCCGGCATATTGCTGCTTGATCGCGACCGTGAGCCACAGCCGGCTGCCGCCGGCGGCATGCGCCCAGACGCCTTTGACTTCGGGCACGCCGGCGGCTTCGAGTTGATTCCACACCGCGCCGGAGCGATAGGTGCCGCGATAGAACGAATCGTCGTCTGGCGGAATGCCGGGAATGGCGCCGAGCAGGATTGGATCGTCGCGGTGCATGAAGGTCTCGATCCGTATCGCCGGTTCTTTCTTCAGACCGCCGGCGTAGTACCCGGTCCATTCGCCGAGCGGACCTTCGTCCATGACGTCATTGGGATGAATAAAGCCTTCGAAGGCGATCTCGGCATGCGCCGGGATCGGCAGGCCCGTGCGGGGCCCGCTGATCACTTCAACAGCCTCGCCAATAAGCCCGCCGGCGGCATCGTACTCGTTCTTGCCGTAGGGAATTTCCAGGCCGGCGATCATGAACAGCGCCGGATGCACGCCGCAGACCACGGCAATCGGGCACGGCTGACCGCGCTCGTGATAGCGGCGCTTGATCATGTCGCCATGCTTGCCCTTGGAGAACATCACCGTGGCGACGCCGGCCTCCTGCGCCTGCACGCGATAGGCGCCGTAATTGATCCAACCGGAATCCGGATCGCGCATGATCACCATGTCGCCAGTGCCGATGTAGTAGCCGCCGTCGTGCTCGTGCCAGCGCGGCACCGGAATCTTGAAGATGTCGATGTCGTTGCCCGTGTAGACATTGTCCATAAGCGGACCGGTCTTCACCGTCTCGGGCGGGATGGCTTTCGCCTCTTTCATATAGCGCCGCCAGTAGTGAACGAGCTCGATGGGCGTGGCGTCGCCTGGTAGTCCGAGCGTCATGTTGATGCGCCGTACCGAGGTGAGGATATTGGCGAGGATGCGGTGGCCGCGCGGATAGCCGGGTATCTCGTCGAACAGCACCGCTTTGTTGCCGATCTTGCGCTGGTAGATGTCGACGATGCCGCCGATCTCCCTTTCGCGCTCGGCGCCGCTGATGTCCTGGAGCTCGTTCGCCGCACGCAATTGCGCGATCCAGGAGCGCAGGTCTTGGCGGTCCTTGGACGCGTTCCTTATCGGGCGGGTTTTTACGGGCGCGTCCATTTCATTTCGTTATCACCGGGCTTGACCCGGTGATCCATGCTGAAGCCCGGCCACAAGAGCTTTGCCGCAGCTCTCTCCAGTCACTTTACTCAGCATGGATTGCCGGGTCGAGCCCGGCAATGAAGGATCACATATCAAGCACCAGCCGCTCGGACTTGCAGCCGCAGCAGCAGATCATGACCTTCTCGTTGGTCGCCTGCTCTTCCTCGCTTAAGACCGCGTCATGGTGCACCGGCTCGCCGGAAATGACGCGCGTCTCGCAGGCGCCGCAGATGCCGAGCTCGCAAGAATAGTCGACGTCGACGCCGGAATCGAACAGCACTTCGAGCACCTTCTTGCCAGGCGGGATGTAATATTCCTCGCCGGAACGGGTGAGCTCGACCCAGAAGCCGCCCAATTCGTCGGCTTTGGCTTCTTCCTTGGCGGTGAAATATTCGACGTGGACATTGCCGCGCGGCCGGCTCGCTGCCGTGGCTTCGAAGGCTTTGAGCATCGGATTGGGACCGCAGCAATAGAAATGCGCGTTGGCCGGCGCACCGGCGATGGCCGCGGCGAGATCGAGGAACTTGCCGTCGGCCTCGTCGTCGAAATGCAGATGCACCGATTGCGGATCGAGCGTTTTCAGTGTCTCCAGAAACGCCATGTCGGGGCGGGACTGGCAGGCATAATGCAGCGTCCACGGCCGCTTGAGTGCGATGAGTTGCTGCGCCATGCACCAGATCGGCGTAATGCCGATTCCGCCGGCAATCAGCACCACGTGCTCGGCGGTCTCGACCAGCGGAAAATTGTTGCGCGGCGGGCTGATCTTGATCGCATCGCCGACCTTCATCTCGTCGATGATATAGCGCGAGCCGCCGCGGCTCGACGCGTCCTTCTTGACGGCGACAACGTAGCTTTCGGGATCGCTGTTCGGCGCGACCAGAGAGAATTGCCGCAATAGCCCATTGGGCAGATGTAGGTCGATATGGGCGCCGGGCTGGTAGGGCGGCAACGCCCCGCCCTCCACGCGCTGGAACGTGTAGAGCTTGGTGTCGCGCGCGACATCCTCGATCTTGGTCAGGTGCGCCTCGATCAGATGCGTGTGCGGCTCCGGCAAATGCGGGCGATCGGCGGTGGGGGGCGGTGCGGTTACGGTATCCATGCAGAGGATAGATAGGCGGCCGGGGCAGGGCTTCGCAACCCGTTCTTTGCCCGGCTTTATTGCTTATTCGACACGAGAATGAGGGCATTTGGCGCGGATCCGCCGCTTTCGGCTCGATCTCCGCCCAGGCCTATGCCCGGGACGACCTCGACCGTGATGCCGGCGGACCGGCAGGCCGCAATTTCGGTTTCGGTCTCGCCCGACGTCGCCGGGTCGCCGCCTTTGAGCTGGACCACCCGGCGGCCGGCTTTGGCGAGTGCGATCGCCACACGCATTTCATCCGCCCGGGCTTCTCCCCCGGTCGGGTCGAGCAGCATCTTCCTGGCTTCCCGGCGTGCGAAATCGAGAATCCCGGCCGCGACACCGGTGTCGAACAGGATCACGTCGGCGGATTGCAGCGCGCGCACCGCGCGCAGCGTCAGCAATTCGGGATCGCCGGGACCTGTGCCGACAATGACGATGGAGCCCGCACCGTCTCCGGGCGCAAGCAGGGCATCGAACTCGCAGTCCTCGGGCGCGCAATCGGGGGCAGCCATCGCCCGCGCGGAGAACCGTTCCCAGAAATCGCGGCGGCTGCGAAACGGCAGCGCCAGCGCTTTCAGACGTGGCCGCCAGGCCGCCGCCGCCGCCGCCCACTGCGCAAACCCGCGCGGAACGAGTCCTTCGATCTTGGCGCGCAGCGCCTGACCGAACACCGGCGAAGCGCCGTCGGTGGAAATGCCGATGACCAGCGGCGAACGATTGACGATGGCGCCGAAGGCGAAATCCGAGAACCCTGGGCGGTCGATGACATTGACCGGCACGCCAACCGCGCGTGCGGCGGCGGCAAATGCCGCGGCGTCGCCCTCGTCTTCACAATCGGCGACCGCAATCGCTGCGCCGGCCAAATCGCCGGCAACGCAGCGCCGCCGGTGCAGCGTGATCGAGCCCGGCGGTGGCGCGTTCGCGGCCAGCGCCAGCATTTCCTCCGCCGGGGAGGGTGCGTAGACATCAACCTGCGCGCCGGCGGCCGAAAGCAGTTCTGCTTTCCACCCGGCGGCTGGTGTGCCGCCAGCGACCACGCCGCGCTTGCCGGCCAGCGAAAAGAAAACCGGCAGCCGCGCCAGCGCGGCCATGTGCGCTGGTCCGATGTCGGCTGGCTTGTGGTGCACGGTCACGATGCGGCTCCTCGCTAGTAAACGTCGGTCTGATAGCGATCCTTGGCCTTGAGCTCCGTCAGCAGCTTGATTGCCTCGCTGGGCGTGCGGCCGCCATGTTCGGAAATGATATCGACCAGCGCCGCCTCGACATCCTTGGCCATGCGCTGGGCATCGCCGCAGACATAGACGTGAGCGCCGTCGCCGAGCCACGACCAGACGTCGCGGCCTTCCGCGCGCATGCGGTGCTGGACGTAGACCTTCGCGTTGCTGTCGCGCGACCAAGCGAGCGAAAGCCGCGTCAGAATCCCGCCTGAGCGCAGCGCGCCGAGCTCTTCTTCGTAGAAGAAATCATGGTCGCTGCGCTGATGACCGAAGAACAGCCAATTGCGTCCGGGCGCGCCGATGGCTTGCCGCTCGTGCAGGAAGGCGCGGAACGGCGCAATCCCGGTTCCCGGCCCGATCATGATGATTGGCGCAGTCGGGTCGGCCGGCAAAGCGAAATGCTGCGCCTTTTGAACATAGACTCTGACCGTGTCGCCGGGGCCGACGCGGCCGCCGAGAAACGTCGAGCAGGCGCCGTGCCGCATGCGCTTGGCGATGTCGTAGCGAACAGCGTCCACGGTGAGCGAGACGCGACCCGGGACGGCTTTCGGCGACGACGAGATCGAATAGAGCCGCGGCTGCAGCGGATCGAGCGCCTCGATAAAGGCTTCCGGGTCCGGCCGCACACGTGGAAATTTGTGCAGAGCCGCAAGCACGTCCAGCGTAGTGGCGTCGCCGTCTGGATCGCTGCCGACGGCGAGCTGTTTGGCTTTTTGCCGTCGCTCGCCGCCAGTCATGTGGGAGATCAGTTCGAACAACATATCCGGCGCGGGCGACAGCGACGTGCCCCAGGTCAATTCGTCGCGCAGCGTGCGGTCACCGATGGGGAAATCCGGCGGCGCGTCGATGGCCGACAGCACCGCCTCGACCAGATCGGGATCATTGGCGGGGAAGATTCCGAACGAATCGCCGACCGCATAATCGAGATCGCTGCCGGCGAGATCGATGTCGACGTGCCAGGTTTCTTTTTGCGAGCCGGGCTTGTTCAACCGCCGCCGCGCAAGAAAAGTAGCGTGAACCGGATTGTCGCGCGATCGCCCCGCAGCCGCAACGGCGGTGGACACCGGCTGCGCGGCTGACGCAGACGCCGGCGGCAGCGCGGCCGGCTTGCCCTCGATCTCCTGATGCAGCGCCTTGAGCATGCGGGCGGTTTCCTTGCCGCCCGGCACGCACAGGTTCAGCCGCCTCTCGGCTTGGCTCGAAAGCGCGTTCGAGTAGTCGTGACAATTATAGCCGCACTGCCCGCAGTCCTGCTGCGCCATCGCCGCCATCATCCGCCGCTGCAGCGGCCGACCCTCGGCAAGCGTCATGCGGTCGGCAAGCGGCATGGCCGGATCGTGCCAAGGTGCGCCATCGTCGTTCGCGCCGTCATCGATCGCCGCGCCGTCATTGCCCGCGGCCGGCGAACCGGCTTCGCCGAGCAGGCCGGGCAAAAGCTTCGCCGCCTCGGCGGCGGAGAGCGGCGTGACGCCCTCCTCCAGTCCGAATAACCCGGCAAACAGGCCGTTGAGCCAGGTGCGTTGCTCCGGCGTGAACGGCGCCGATTCGGGAATGAGCGAAGGCATCGGTGGCCGCGG